>JAEZDS010000060.1 GCA_023433205.1 Bacteroidota bacterium | reverse complement strand
GCAGAAACAAAGCGACTGGAAACTGAAGATCCTTGAGCGATACGATCGTATGGTCAAAAAGTATGGAATTCTGCGTCTGCTAAAAAAAGGGCTGGAAGTGGACGATGCGCATTTTACGCTTTTTTATGTGCTTCCACAGAAGTCGAGCAGCGCACAGATCCACGAAAATTTTGAGAAGAATGAGTTCAGCGTTACCCGTCAGGTAAGATATTCGCTGGCAAATACAGGGGAAGAGATTGACATGGTGTTTTTCGTGAACGGCATTCCATTCTCCACCATGGAGCTGAAGAACCACTGGACGGGACAGAACGCTAAAGTTCATGGGCAGAATCAGTACAAATTCAAGAGAGACAATACTCAGCCCCTGTTGCAGTTCGGGCGCTGCATCGTGCATTTCGTGGTTGACACGGAAGAAGTTTACATGACGACCAAACTGGATGGAGGAAATACCTTTTTCCTCCCCTTTAATCTTGGTCATAATTACGGCAAAGGCAACCCACCCAATCCTTTTGGTCATAAAACCTCTTATTTGTGGGAGCAGGTTTTTACCCGGCAGTCCATTGCCAACATCATACAGCACTTTGTACGTTTTGATGGCAGCGAAAAAGATACCCTGAACAAAAAGACACTGTACTTTCCACGCTATCACCAACTCGATGTGGTACGGAAACTGGTGGACCATGCCTCTGAGCATGGCGCGGGTCATACCTATCTGATACAGCACTCCGCGGGTTCCGGAAAATCGAATTCTATCACCTGGGCTGCGTACCAGCTCATCGAGATCTACCCGGCTTCGGAAAGTACGCCGGGCGCAAAAGGCGTTGACAAACCACTCTTTGATTCTGTGATCGTGGTTACCGACCGCCGTTTGCTCGACAAGCAGCTCAGGGAGAACATCAAGGAATTTTCGGAGGTCAAGAATATTGTTGCGCCCGCTTATTCTTCAAAAGAACTCAAAGAAAACCTGGAGAGCGGAAAACGCATTATCATCACCACCATCCAGAAGTTCCCGTTTATTGTTGACGGCATTGCGGATATGAGCGAGAAACGTTTCGCGGTGATCATTGACGAGGCACACAGCTCGCAAAGCGGCACCGCGGCCGATAACATGAACCGGGCCATCGGCAGCGACGGTGAGGAAGAGGAAGAAAGCGATACACAGGACAAGATCATCCGCGCCATGTTTACCCGCAAAATGCGCGGCAATGCTTCGTACCTGGCATTTACTGCCACACCGAAAAACAACACACTTGAAAAGTTCGGTGACAAGCAGCCCGATGGCACCTTCAAGCCCTTTCATTTGTATTCAATGAAACAGGCCATAGAAGAAGGTTTTATACTTGATGTGCTGGCCAACTATACCACGTATCGCAGTTATTATGAGATAGAGAAATCCATCAGCGAAAATCCGCTTTTTGAAACCGCCAAGGCCCAGAAAAAGCTGAGGGCTTTTGTGGAGGGTCATCGGGAAACCATCTCCACCAAAGCCGAGATCATGCTCGATCATTTTATCAGTTCCGTAGTGAATACTAAAAAACTGAAGGGCAAAGCCAAGGGCATGGTGGTGACGCAGCGGATCGAATCAGCGATACATTATTACCATGCGCTCCGCCAGCACCTGGAGGCGCGCGGAAATCCATTTAAGATCCTGATCGCTTTTTCAGGGGAAAAGAAACTGAGCGACGTTTCCTATACGGAAGGTACTATGAACGGCTTTGGCGAGAACGAGACCCGCGACAATTTTGAGAAAGATGAATACCGCCTGCTGGTGGTCGCGAATAAATACCTCACCGGTTTTGATCAGCCCAAACTCTGCGCCATGTATGTTGACAAAAAGCTCACCGGAGTCCTGGCCGTGCAGGCCCTTTCGAGGTTAAACAGGTCAGCCATGAAGCTCGGTAAAAAAACCGAGGACCTTTTTGTGCTTGACTTCTTTAATGCGGTGGAAGACATCAAGGCAGCATTTGATCCTTTCTATACATCAACTACACTGAGCCAGGCCACCGATGTGAATGTGCTGCATGAACTCAAGGGATTACTGGATGAGCCGGGAGTATATGAATGGTCTGAAGTAGAAGAATTCAGTAACCGCTATTTTGGCGGCGTGAACGGAGAGGCATTGAGTGCCGTTCTTGACATTGCAGCCGATCGTTTCAACCAGTCGCTTGGCTGGGACGATAAGCAAAAGGCCGATTATAAGGTAAAAGCCAAGCAGTTCGTGAAGATCTATGGTCAGATGGCGGCTATTCTGCCTTTTGAAGTGCTCAACTGGGAAAAACTGTTCTGGTTCCTGAAATTTTTGATCCCCAAACTGGTGGTCCGTGATCCGAATGCAGACACCCTTGATGAGTTGCTGAATTCCGTTGATCTTTCCACGTACGGTCTCGAGCGCGTAAAGCTCAGTGCCGGTATTGGACTTGATGACTCAGAAAGCGAACTGGACCCGCAGAACGCGAACCCGAGAGGCGCCCATGGGAGCGATGAGGAGCGGGATGAACTCGACATCATAATAAAGAGTTTTAATGAACGCTGGTTCCAGGGTTGGAGTGTTACGCCCGAGGAGCAGCGCGTGAAGTTCGTGAACCTGGCCAGTAAGATGAAAGCTCATCCAGACTTCAAGACCAAGTATGCCGAGAACAGAGATAAGCAGAACGCCGATCTGGCATTTATGAAGATCTTCGATGATGTGGTGTCATCGGAAAGAAAGAATGAACTAGATCTGTATCGTTTACTGGCGAAAGATGATGCTTTTAAGTTGGCGATGTTGGATACGATGCGGAGGTTGGTGGGGAGGTGAGAAACAATAAACGCCCGATTTCTCGGGCGTCGGGCCTGGGATGCTATCCCGGGCGATGTTCTAGACTACAATATTATAATATAATAGGTCATCATGCAAGATAAAAAAGGTAAAAATGAACGGGTGGTTGTTTATATTGATGGGTTCAATCTGTATTTTGGCATGCGTGAAGCCGGCTTTGATAATTGTAGATGGTTAGATGTCAGTAGATTAAGCCAAAGCTTCCTAAGTTCTGATCAGACCCTGGTGGGTATCAAGTATTTTACAAGCCGGGTAAGTAATAATCCGGATAAGCAGAAAAGGCAAACCACCTATATTGAAGCTTTAGAAACCCAGGGAGTCAGGATCGTGTATGGTCATTATCAAGATGGGGCCCAGGAGTGCAAAAGATGTGGCCATATTTGGAGAGTCGCCAAAGAAAAAATGACAGATGTAAATATCGCCACTGCTATGATTATTGATGCGTACCAGGATAAATTTGATACAGCCATCTTGATCTCAGGCGATAGCGATTTAGTACCACCAATTAAAGCTGTTCACGAGAACTTTAAGGATAAGAAGGTGACAGTTGCATTCCCACCAAAGCGCCATAACGTGTCAGTTGCAGCGGTTGCTAAAGGGTCATTTATTATTGGGAGAAAGAAGTTACTGGATAATCAACTGGAAAAAGAAATTAGAAAAGAATCCGGTTATGTGTTAAGGATTCCGGAGGAGTGGAAATAAGAAGGACAGACAAAGATGGGACAACCACAAAATAAACGGATCGAAGGCACCAAGTTAAGTCTTAGCAGGAAGGGTTTTGATTCAAGTGCAGGAGGTATTTCCAGTCCGATAATAGAGGATCGTTTTATATCCCTGCCTATTCCCGAAAGCGGCTCTGACTGTTTTTACAAAGACCTGCGGATTGACAAATATACCGGCACGGTGCTTGACCTGATTAGGCAATTAGGTGCCCGGCAGTATTCAGAATGTCATCTGGATCCGATACTTTCACCAGAAATATATGGGTTAGATAGAGAAAAAGGCTGGTATCCTGCATTTGGACAGGACGAAGCAGCCGCAAGTCACCTGATGAGTACACATCAGTTTCGTGAAGGAGACATATTTTTGTTTTTTGGAAATTTCAGAAAGGCACACATTTCTGCTGATCACAAAATCAGTTTTAAGAAAGGTAACGACAGCTTTCATGCGATCTATGGCTTCATGGAGGTTGGCGAAATAATTTGCCCTGAAGATAAATCCATTGTTATTGACAAAAAGTATGCCAATCATCCGCATGTACGGATGAGAGGTAAGAATTATTATAAAAGTAATTCTACAGTGTTTTTGCCTGCACGCAAAAGCAAGCATGGTTTTTCGCAAACCTGCGGTGTGTTTAAGTACACTGAAGTTTTGAGATTGACAAGTTCGCTGGAAAAATCAAAAATGCGTTCCTGGAAGTTACCTGTTGAGCTCAGCCATTTGAATTTTTCATATTTTCAGAAAAATCAAACTTCCAACCAGCTTCTGGCGCCTGGAAGAGGACAGGAGTTAGTGGCAGACATAGATCAGAAAGTAATAGATTGGATAAGGAATTTGATTCAAAACAATTTATTGATAGCATAAAAAACACATGACCATAAAATTATGCCCATCCCAAAACACAACGAAATCAGAGTCCCGGTACTCGAGTATTTAAAAACCCACGGTTCGGCCGGTGCCAAAGATATGGTAGGGCCGCTTAGTCAGTTTTTTAACTTAAGCCCTGAAGAAGTGAGCCAGATGTATGAATCCGGCAAAGGGCTGGTATTTAAAGACAGGATCGCCTGGGCGCTAACCTATCTGAAGATGGCGGGCCTTGTAAATGTTTTGCACCGGGGTGTTTATGAGATCACGCCTAAGGGTATTGTGCTTCTCGGTACACCTCAAAAGGTGGATCAGTATATTGACGAGCAGTATGCGATAAGAGAGGCGAAGAAAAACAGCAGGGAGGAGCCGGAGAACGCAGTTGTACAGGTACAAACTCTGAGTGAGGTAAAAGAAAAACTCACACCACAGGAAAAATTGTTCCAGTCCTATGAAAACATCAAAAAGTCTGTACTGGAAGAGATCCTCGACGCCGTTCTGAGCAAATCGCCCATCGCCTTTGAGAAGCTGGTGATCAGCCTGCTTCAGAAAATGGGCTACGGTGGCGAGATCAAAGATTCCGGCATTCTCACCAAGGCCTCGAACGACCATGGCATTGATGGCATAATTAAAAAAGATATACTTGGACTGGAGCATATCTACATCCAGGCCAAATGTTACGACAGGGAGAATGGCATAGGGCGTGAGCACATCCAGAAGTTTGTGGGCGCTTTAGCCGTGATGCAATCAAAGAATGGTATTTTTATTACTACCTCATATTTCAACAAAAACGCGCTTGAGTACGTGAAGAACCTGAACGGCAATCCGAATCTGATTCTGATGAACGGCGAAGAGCTGGCCAACTACATCTACGATTACAACCTTGGCATGCAAACCGAGCAGGTGATCACGATCAAGAAACTGGACAGTGATTTCTGGGATGAGATGGAGGATAGGTAAAAGATGGAAACCCTCCACAGCATAACTGAAGTATCCCGCTTTCTTAAAACAAGCGGTAGCAATCCTGTGGTGGTGATGGTGGATGGTTTGGAGGAATATGTCTGTAAGTATTCAGCGAATACACCGGCTAATAAACTGCTGATTGAATACCTTGGATATAGTTTCGCCTGTTTGTGGGATATCCCGGTTCCTGATGCTGCATTTGTAAGAGTTTTACCGGAGCATGTGCCGAAAAATCTGCCAAATTATCTCCAGCCTCGTTCGTTCGATATTCCCACTTTCGGTTCCAGATATCATCCAGGTTCCAAAGAAATTGATCAATCTGTCATTTCCTCCTGGCTTAGCAAACCTTCTCAATTAAAAAGAATTAAAAATAAGACCGACTTACTTAAAACAGGACTCTTCGATATCTGGCTGTCTAACGAAGACCGCGTGCACAACAATACAAACCTGCTGGTGGCTGCCATTCCGGATGGAATGAAAATCATGGCAATTGATCATGAGAAGTGTTTTAATTCAGGAGTACTTGATGTGGCTTATCCTATGTACCAAATTAACTCAGACGATTCAATCCTTAGTTTTGACCTTGTTCCTTTATTATTCAAGCAAGGCGCTGAATTTGAGCGCATTAAAAGCGATTTGTTAAATGAATTCCCGTCTCTGGTGAGCCAATGCCAAAATCGGCTGGCCCAAATTTTGCAACTAATTCCACCAGAATGGCGTATAGATACAGATGAAACGGAGAGATATCTAAATAGTAATATCTTTGCTCTGGATTGGTTAAAAGAAACCAATGAAAATTTCACTCAGTTTGTCGCTGAAAGTTTTTCGAAATTGTAAATGAAGGCGTTTTATTCCATAATGTACATTTCATCTAAGCCGGTTGTAAAAGAACAACTGAGCATTGGACTGTTTATGTCAAATGGTGAAACCTCCTTTTTTCATTATGCAAACGAAAAACTTGGCCTGGTACGTAAACTTCTGGTTGACGATTCATTTGAGTTGATAAAATCCTACCTGGAAGGCTTCGCGGCAGATATTGGCAATGCTTCCGGCAACTTTAAGAGTTCGAGGCCTGATTATTTCAGCTACCTCTCAGATTACAATAACAACCTGATCGCTTTTTCTAAACCTGTCTCTATAAATTTAGAGCTCAACCAATCCAATTTTGTAAAGTTGTTCGAGAAATTTGTGTTCAAATACATACCGCAGCCGGTTGAGTACAAAATGCCTGTTACACCTCACCATGTTGTTAAAGAACAGCTTTATCCAAAGATTAAAAGCCGCGTAAACATTAACAAAAAACTTACACCGAAGGAAGTCCCCGGACTGCTTATTCCGAAAGTAACTGTTGACTTTATTGGACGTAATGATAATCCTGTAGCCGGCGAAGTGATGGATTTCACTAGTGCTAGTTCCACTTTATCTAATAACATCGGACATTTTATGACGCTGATTGATGCGCTTAAGAAAGACCATCGAAAATATTATATTAATGGTGAAGAGCCGCACAAAAATCAGTTCCAGGAACAACACTTTATCTGGTCGCAGATCCGCAAATCCGACTCAATAGAATTCGTTTCATTAAAAGAAACCGAAAAGATTTCGCAATACATGGAGAAGCATCACGTGAGGCCATTTGTTGTGGAATAATTCAGTAGTAGTGCCTTCATTCTCCTGGAGATGAAAGTGGTTATTTCGAACCGGAAAAATCGTTTACTTACCCTCTCTCATCCTTTTCATAAGTCCGCACCGAATAGGGCATCTCTCTGTAAAACGCAAGATTGTAGCTGATCACCCCCCCATCATTTGTTGCCAGCCAGGGCATGTCTTTGTGCGAATAGTCGCTGACGGTACTCTCTTGCGAAGAAAACCTGAAAAATCATTAGCCGGTTATTGGCAATTTCACACTCAAACCTAAGACAACATCACTCCGGCGCATTTTTCGGATCCAACAGGTCGTAAAATTGACCCAGTTTCGGCAGCAGAATGATCCGGGTTCGCCTGTTGGTGGCTTTGTTTTCGGGGCTGGTATTTGGTACCAGCTGGTTGTATTCCCCACGGCCTGCTGCGATCAGACGGTTGGGATCGATCTTAAATTCGGATTGTAACAATCTCACCACCGAGGTGGCACGGTGAACGCTCAGATCCCAGTTGTCTTTGTTGCAGGCGTTTTTAATAGCGTCTGAATCGGTGTATCCTTCAACCATCACCTCAAGTTCCGGACGGGATTCTACGATCCTGGCAATTTTTGCCAATACCTCGTTTGCGCGGGCTGACAAGTCAGAGCTTCCCTTTTTAAACAAGACATTATCCGATAAGTTTATAAAAACCACCGTCTTGTCCACTTTCACTTCCACATCCTTATCGTCTAACCCTTCCTTTAAAACACCTTTCAGGTTAACAGCCAGCGCAAGGTTCAGCGAATCTGCCTTTGATTTTGCCGCCTGCAAGAGATGGATGTACTTGTCTTTGCGCTCAAGCTGGGCCAGGGTCTCTTTAATATTACTGTTGGCTTCCTGCGATAAAATCGTGAGATCACCCACAGTTGACAGCTGCTTATCGCGTACGCTTTTGCAGTCAGCGAGCTGGGACCTGAGCTCCGCAACGAGCTGTTGCTGGTTTTTATTGTGCGACTTGAGCCTGGCCGACTCATTTTCGCAGGCCGTAGCCTGCTGCTGTGCAGTGCGGAGCTGCTCATTAAGTGCGGCATATTTTTTCTTGGTGACGCAGGAAGAAAAAGAAACGGCCGCAACAGAAAGCAGGCCTACAAGTAGTGCTCTGTTCATAGTCAAATCAAGCATAATTTAAAAAACCGGTTTTACGGATACCTGTTCAAATAAAATGCCATGAGTTGGATGATCTTTACAGGTTTCGCAACACTCTCACATGCAAAAACGCGGCCAGGGGAATTTCTCGAATTCCATAAAAAACGTCGGGATAAATTCCCTTTTTTTGAATTAAACCGAAAGCGGGGTTCCAGAACTGGCATAGCACAACCTGCGCCAGGGAAGGGGCCCGCCACAGTATGCATAATTATGGAATGCGGCGTAGAAGAAACCTGCAGCAAGGGCGTGAGGACGTTGATGGCTGTGCTGGAATTGAAACTGCAATGTGAGGACCGTATAAAAGGTCGCCTGGGCCGTCGTGCCACTAATGCACAAATCTTGCTGAAACACTTGCTCGTGCAGCCGATCATCAGCATAAACGATGTAGGAAGTGTCTGCGACATCAGTTTCCGTGCCGCCTCTCTGCATGTAAAGGAACCCGAAGAAATGCACTTATTAGCCAAGCTCCCCGGGCAGAGCAGGAACAGGTTGTACAGCTTTGAGCAGTATTTGAGAATATTTGATGAAATTTGATGGTACGAAAACAGTGTGCGTTAGCTAAGAGATCATCGTCACGTTACCGAAGAAGATAAAGGACAGACAGTTGCTCTTACAAAAGCCAGCAGTAACTATTGACGCCAACCTTTCTCAAGCAATCAGCCTGAAATGGGGAAACAATTACTCACGCCGGACTTTAAAATAACTGTAAAGCAGCGAGAAGCGCCACTGGTACATTTTTTGCCGGGCAATCACTATGATCCGATTTCTGCTATTGCCACTTTTTTTCCTGATGGCATTCAACTGCCTGTCACAAAAGGGGGATGAAACTTTCATGCAACGGTACTACAAAGCGCAGGGCAGCTATGAAAAACTCGAAGATATGCATGGAGAGTTTGCCGCCTCAAAATATTCCCTTGAAGAATTCATGCAGCGTTACTTCGCATTCAGGGATGCCTATACCGCGCTGCCAGACTATCAGGCGCAGTTTGCCGCCAGCAAACATAAAGCTGAGGAATTTGAAAAACGCTACTACAAAATAAAAGCCGTTCACCCGGAGCTGACCAACCTGCATGGGTATTTTGCCGCTTCATCAAATGGTATGGGTGAATTCGAAAAGCGTTACGACGAGATAAAGGCCGTGTATCCGCGGTCAGAGAAACTCCACGGAGCCTATTCCGGCAGCAAACACACCCTGGTGGAATTTATGCGACGGTATCATGCCATCGAAGAATCATATTCCAGTCTTAGCGACAAAACACATGCTGCTTACGCCGCGTCAAAAAGAAAGCTGCATGACCGGGAGGAAGAATAGACCGGAAGACTGAATGTAAGAAGTTGGGGAACGGCTGCCTGGTAAAAAACCATGTGAACCAATTCAGGACACGAGCCTCTTTACAAGAGTCGATCCTTCGAAGGCGATTGGTTTACCACCATCTGCAGAGGTAAAGACCGTTGTTCAATCGCGAAGTATCAGGTAAATTCAGAATCAACAAACACTGCGCTACTCCGCAAACCGAATCTTCTCTGTGAGATAGTCCGGCAACTTGGTGACAGATACTTTCAGTTTTTCCTGCCTGTTTTTTTGCTCTGCTTTATCAGTCAGGTAATAAGAATAATTGTTGAACAGAAAGTAAGCGATGAGACGGTTGTAATCGTCGAGTTCATTATCTTCGATCATAGCCAGGATCTGCTTTTCAAATTCCCCGCGTTCGTTTGCTTCTGCAATGGCCCTTCCGATACGACCGATGGAACCATAGTAGTGGTTGGAGGCGGGGTTCTCGATTCGCAGCGTGATACCAAGTAGCAGGTCTTTCAGATTGATGTTCAGCTCTTCGAGTTCTCTGATATAGGTTTGTCTTTGCGCCCAGGCGTAACTGCCGTCAGACATCCTGTCAAAACGATCGTTCATAATATCGAGATGTGACCGCAAAAACACTTCCCAGTTGGTGGTTTCTGCTGAGAGCAATGCTATGTTTATGGCGTGTTCGCGGGGCCGGCTGTCCATGCTGCAGAAGCCTACCACCCTGGTTGAACGCATTTTTTGTAACAGCTTCTGCTTTTTTTTCAGGCTCGAACTTTGCCAGTTTTCAGGCAGTTCCGGATCACCTGTTTTTGCGTTCTTCAGAAATTTTTCGGCGGTTGTGTCAATCAGGCAATCGGCGTATGCGATTTGCTGGCAATAGACATGCTTCAGTGGAGCGGTTTGTAAATTTTTGGGGAAGTAGAATGCGGTAATGTACTCCCTGGAATATTCACTCTTCTGATGATAGTCAAAGAGCCAGCTGCCGCCAAACTCTTTCTCATAAGGCAGCGCGCTTTCAGGCCGCGTGATTTCCGATCCATAGTCGCTGGCGGGATCAATCTCGCTGTATTCCACTACTCGCTGGTCATGGTAATTCTTATAACGGTACTTGACTACCAGGGCATTCAGGGTCAGTTCGGCATGCGGGTACTTATTTACAAAAGCATCGAATGACAAATTTCGCCTGAGGTCCTCCGCAGCCTGTGCTATATTACCGGTATCGAGCCGCACTATGTGAGCGAGTCCCTGGCTTTTCGCATAATATACTTTATTGAGTTCGCACCTCCTGAACTTGAGGTTAAGAGAGTCCACGATGCGGCTCAGTTTACCTATGGTAGATTCGCTGTAAATAAGTCCGTTTGGGTGGAGTTCAAATTCGGACTGGCTTTGTATCGCGGATAGGGGAAGTGAGACGAGGAACAAGAACAAGCTTGTCCTTTTGATGATGAGCGTGTTCCGCCAGGGCGCATTTATCGCTGGTTTCATAACAATCTTATTTAAAAAGTTTATTACAGTAAAGCGCTTTATAAGTTTAACGGTTCGCAGAGAGGAACGTTACAAGAAGGGGGCTGAACTTTTTAAACGTTCAACTGCGGCAAAAAAATGGCAGCCGTGAGGGGATAACTGGTACAGGTGATTTGTAGAAGCGTCCTCCACGCAAAAACAGAAAAAACAGACGCTATTTGCCGGTCTGATTCTTCCAACCGTTAATCTGCATAAATTGGTAAAGTAGGATTGCTGATTGAGAAATAAGTACATCTTTATTGTAACAACCAGCATGCGGTACCAATTCAGCAGTTGCTTCACGCGCTAATTTTATCACAACAATATCCGGTATCGCCTTAAAAACGCCAGATTGTATGGCCAATTCAGCTTATTACCGTTATTTTTAACGAAATATCTAACGCTTGAAAAGAAAATTTTTCGCGGTTCTCATTGTTTTCTCTGTTGCTGGCTTGCTGCTCATCTGGTACTGCAACAAAAAAGTGGAATCTGCTGCGGTCGGGAAATTGTTTTCCGGCGTGGATTCAATTCCCCACAACCATGTAGGTCTGCTCCTGGGCACTTCCAAATACCTGCGCAGTAGATCCCTCAATCCTTACTACCAGTATAGGATTGAAGCAACAGCAAGGTTAATGAAGGCCCGCAAGGTAGACTACCTGGTGATAAGCGGGGACAACAGCCACAAGAACTATAATGAGCCGCAGATGATGAAAACAGATCTTGCCAGCCTGGGTATTGATTCAAACAGGATCTATCTTGATTATGCAGGCTTCAGGACCTTCGATTCTATGTTGAGGCTAAAAGCGATCTTCGCACAGGATTCGGTGACCATCATCTCGCAGAAATTCCATAATGAACGAGCACTTTTTATCGCCTCCAAAGAAGGCATTTTTGCTGTGGCATTAAATGCGAGAGACGTGCCGGCCAGAATAGACCTAAAAACAAAGCTGCGTGAAAAGCTCGCAAGAGTAAAGGTGTTCGTTGATTACCTCTTTGGCGTTGAACCGAAATTCCTCGGTGAAAAGGTGCATATTCCAGGTTAAGCGAACCTATTTTCTCAGAGCCCATAATACCACTTCTGAAATGTTCCACCATTCAGATCGTTGCTGCTGAGCCATCATCTGAGATTCGATTCTTCCAGCTATTTCTTTTATAATCCCCGATCACCAAAAACCTTATGGTCAATTTTTTGCCTTAATGCTTGCATGCAAAAATCATATCGTGGCGCTGCCTGCGGCATCAACAGTCCCGCAACAATAGGACTGACCTCGCTCCGCGCCCCGCGCCCTGTAATACCATTCTGAATGTAAAAAACAACAGATAAATTACCAAAAACCTTGTAAGGGTAATTTCACGGATTCTCTTATATTTACTCCATGCTCAGCAGTTTATATTCACAACTTTACATCGACCCCGGAACCGGGAGTCTGCTTTTGCAGATACTTGCCGGAGGACTGATCGCTTCGGTGGTTTTTTTAAAACGCATGTGGTATTCCATTTTCTCGGTATTCAGGCGCAAGCCCGAGACTGAGCAGGACGAGGAATGACATTTCGCAGAGAAGAAAGCTCCTTCAGAGACCGCGACGGTTTTGTGTTTTATGATGGAGATAAGGTGTACAGGGCTGTGGGCGCTCAGTACCGGCCATTCTGGGATAAAATCAGCAACGATGACTGGTTTCAGGCACTGGTTACCGAAAAAAAAGTTCCTGCATTTAAAAAAGAAGATGCCGCCGCACACAGCTTGTCGCCAGATTCACGGGTGCTGGCTGTAGAAAAAATTCCTTTTGTCGTTTACCCTTCTGAATGGACATTTTTACAACTCAAAAAAGCCGCGCTGCTTACACTCGATCTTCAGCTGCGCGCACTGCAGAATAATTGCTCCCTTAAAGACGCTTCAGCCTACAACGTTCAGTTTAATGGTAACCGCCCAGTGTTTATTGATCTTTTTTCATTTGAAGAATACAAAGAAGGAGAACCCTGGATAGCTTACAGGCAGTTCTGCACACATTTCCTCGGTCCCCTTTTGCTGGCCCACTACGGCATTCCACAAATGTTGTGGACCATGTCTGCTTTTATAGATGGGCTGCCTCTGTTATTGTGTTCAAAATTGCTGCCCTGGCGTTCGCGTTTTAACCTTCTGGCAGCTACACACATTCACCTGCACGCGCGCCTCGAAAAAAAACATGGTGCTGATGCTAAAACCCGACGGCTTACAATCTCAAGAAACAGGTTGGTGGCCATGTTGTCACACATGCGCGATGGAATCAAAAGTTTGAAGGAAAAAGACGCCTCGACAAACTGGACCGGGTATTACAGCGAGTTTTCATACAGCGATCAGGCTTTTCAGCAGAAAAAGGAATTTGTGACAGAGAGTCTTGTAAAACACAAGCCTGCATTTTGTCTCGATCTGGGCTGCAATACGGGAGAATTCAGCAAAATTGCCTCAGAACACTGCCAGGTGGTTGTTGCCTGCGATAACGACGAAAAAGTTCTGAGTCTGCTTCAGAAAAAAAAACTCGGCAACGTAACCACCTTGCGTATTGACCTTGCAAACCCCACCCCTGCTTATGGCTGGAACAGCAATGAAAGATCCTCCTTTCTTCAGCGCGTGGCCGGCGCGGAGTTTGTGCTGGCGCTGGCGCTGATCCATCACCTTTGTATCAGTAACAATGTTCCTCTTCAAAAACTGGCCGAATTTTTTGCTGGCTTTGCAAAACTTCTGCTTATAGAATTTGTGCCGAAAACCGATGTGCAGGTAAAACGTTTACTCGTTACCAGAAAAGATATTTTTGACGAATATGATCAGGAAAATTTTCTGCGGCATTTTTCAGAACATTTTTTCATTCTGAGCGAAAAAATGGTTCCCGGTTCTGACCGCGTATTGTTTCTGATTAAAAACAAACATCTGTGAAGTCATTAATCGGCGGTTTCAGATCTTTCCATACTTTTCTGGTAATTCCATTTGTGGTGTTTTTTTTATATAGTCATAACCTGGGGCAAACCAGCTTCGGTATGACTGTAAGAACCCTCCTTCTCGGATTTGCCGCAACCGTAATATTATACCTGCTGTTCTGGCTGCTGCTGAAAAATCCCCTCCGAACCGGAATCTATGTTACCGTGCTGCTTTTTGCCATGTTCCTGTATGGCGTATTTTATGAATATCTTGAAGCGCTTTACTATGCGGGAAAGTGGCCTTTCAGGAACATCCACCGGTACCTGCTGCTGTTTTATGCGCTTGTCCTCGCCGGATCTTTTGTGTTTCTGTATCGCAGCAAACGCGGGTTTACGCGGCTAAATACTTTTTTAAATATCCTGCTCATCTTACTGTTGATCTTTAATCTCATCCGCATCGTCAATTATGATGGCAAAAAGTACAATAACAGCGCAGGAGCCGTCTCACCTGCTTCATCCGTTGTTTTTGCCGGCAATGCAGAGCGGCCCGACATCTACTATATTGTTCTTGATGGTTACGCATCAGGAAGGGTACTGAACCGTTACTACAATTTCAATAACAGGGCCTTCAGGAAAACCCTGATGGACGCCGGATTTTTGTTTGCTGACTCGGCATTCGCCAATCACTACTTCACTTCGCATTCGCTCTGTTCCACCCTGAACATGACCCTGAACACAGCACACGAGAAAGTAAATGGGCGGCTGGCAGACAACAAGGTAATGCGTACACTTAAAGACAATGGTTATAACATCTATCACCTCAACAGCGGATACGCCGTGACCAGCTTTTTTCACGCCGCAGATAGTTGCCTGCAGATCGATGGGCCAAATGAATTTGAAAAAAGCATGCTGCGTTACACTATGCTGCGACTCGACGATCTGGTGGGATTTTTTGCCCGGCAGCGACTGCAGAGCCAGTTCGACAAAATGTACCAGCTGACACAGATCACGGCCTCACCAAAGTTCAGCTTTATTCATATTGTAGCGCCGCACCCACCTTATGTATTTAACAGCAGCGGAGGCCGTCCGGCACGGCAGCGCTTCACCGAACATAGCTGGGAACCGGCAGACTCTTATATAAGTCAGCTTGAATACGTGAACAAAAGGATGGCCGCTCTTCTGCTAAGTATCAGGCAGCGCGATCCCCAGGCAATCATCGTTCTGCAGTCAGACCACGGCCCCTGGATAAGCTCAGCAGCAGCGAACGACATTTTTACCGCCCGTGCAGGGATTCTCTATGCCTGGTACACGCCTGAAAAAATGGAGGTCCCCCGGGGTACAAGTGCGGTAAACACCTTTCCCTACCTCTTTAACTCACAGTTCGGCACTTCTCTGCCATTGTTACCCGATTCAGCTGCGGGCCGCGAACAACTACTGCAAGACCCCATCCTAACAAAAAAAATGCGTCATTGAGAGAGCGCATCCGCGTCATATTTTTTGTTTCTTTGATACATGAAATACCTCCGGCACCTTTTCCTGTTTTCAGTGCTGATACTGATTTTTCTGACACAAGCCTGCAAAAACCGGAAATGTATCGAAACCACCCGTGGCGATTGTATCTGCACCATGCAGTACGACCCGGTTTGCGGCTGCAACAACAAAACCTACAGCAACGAGTGTGAAGCGCGCTGTCATGGTATAAATAAGTTCAAAAAGGGTGCGTGCAAGTGAAAGCGCTAAATACCAACCAAATGCAATTCCGAGGATTCGCACTACAAACCAAACAATGCCGGAGTTTCCGCACATACACCTCCTACACTGTGCCACGTAATTTGTAACTCGAACTCTACACTTCGTACATCGCACTTTGTACCTCGTACTTCAATTGTAAATCGTTCGCGTAGCGAAGCATCGCGATCGTAAATCGTAAATTGTAAATCGTAAATTTTAAATCAAAACAAACTCAGCTGAATATCATTTGCCCTGTAATTAAAAGAACTGCAGTTAAACTCAAACTTCTGCTCTCTGATAAACCGGCTGCGCGAAAGTTTAAAAAGCTGGTTGATCGACTCCGCAATCTTTCCCTCGCCACGCATACGAACACCAAACCTGCAGTCGTTTACATTACCGCCATGGCAGTCGCAGACCTGACTCCACACTTTTTCAGCGCGATCAGGATAATTCCTGAAAAGCCAGTCCTTAAAAATTCCGCCAATGGCACCATTCAGCCGTACAATTGACATACCCGCTGTCCATGCTCCTGCCTTTCCCGCCTTTTCAAGCACTTCAGGGATCTCGTAATTATTAAGTCCGGGGATCACCGGCGAAACATTTACGCCGCAGGGAATTCTATTATCCGCCAGCATCCTGATGGTCTCTATCCTGTTCCGGTAGCTGGCAGTGCGTGGTTCAAGCAGCAACCTGTTGCGTTCGTCAACTCCGGTAACTGAAATGGTAACAAACACCAGGTTCTCTGCGGCAAGCTGTTTTAAGATATCAAGATCTCTTTTTACCAGCGCATTTTTGGAGATGATCGAAACCGGGTGTTTGTATTTTAAACAAACCTGCAGGATCTTTCGTGTTAACTCCAGGTCGCGCTCCAGCGGCTGGTAACAATCTGTATTGCCGGAAAGCATAATGGGAGCCGGCTGCCAGTTTTTGCTGCTGAAATGTTTTTCAAGCAGCTCAACAACATTTTTTTTTACGATGATCTTCCGCTCAAAATCAAGTCCGGCGCTATATCCCCAATATTCATGGGTGGGACGCGCATAGCAGTAAATGCAGCCATGCTCACAGCCCTGATAGGGGTTCATTGAATACTCAAAAGGCAGGTCTGCACTTTCCACCTTATTAATAATGGTTTTAGGATAGGTATAGATGATCTCGGTCTGCTGTTTCTGTACCATGTCCTCATCAAGCATTTCAATATGCTCCGGCACATACTGCTGTTTAAAAAACCTGTTGTGGCTGTTGATCTGGGCGCCCCGTCCCTTGTGATAGGCTATTGCTGCTGTTTCCATTTTAATGCTAAATTACCACAACATATAGCAATACCTTGCTATAAATTATAGCAATTTTAAAACGGATAACCAATCGCTATGTTTAGCACCAGGTTCTGCCGGCGCCAGCTGCGTGAACTGAAATCAATATCCCGGTGTACCCACCCATTGTTGGAACGCACATAGGGCTTGCGAAGAGGCGTGCCCAGATCGAACCTCAGCACAAAATAAGTAATATCGACCCGGAGGCCAAAACCTGTACCCACCGCAAGCTCCTTGTAGAAAGTAGAAACATTGAACCGTCCGCCCGGCAACTGAACATTCTCACGAAACAGCCACACGTTGCCCGCATCCACAAAAACCGCGCCTTTCAAAAATCCAACAATAGTAAACCGGTATTCCATACTCCCTTCCAGCTTCACATCACCGGCCTGGTCTAAAAATCCGCGTCTGCCACCTGTACTGTCCTGACTGATAAAAGTTCCCGGTCCAAGTGTGCGAGGCAAAAAAGCCCTGATACTGTTGGCTCCACCACTAAAAAATTGTTTGATGTAAGGCAAACTCTGAGAATTGCCATAAGGCACACCAATACCCGCAATTATGCGACTTGTTAATCTGCTGTGTTTATTAAACACCCTGTAATGTCTCAGGTCTGTGCTGATCTTGCTGTACTGCGCGTAACGGAAATTGAACAGGTAGAATGGCTCTTCAATACTGGGCTTACGCTTGTAAAGGGTCTGGTGTATAAGGTTGAGCAGATTTCCGCTGAGATCTATCATGCCGTGAAAATAAAACTGATCGCTGCGGGGATTGTTTACGAGTCCGTTGTAGGTAAAACCATAATTGCTACCGATGGTGAACTGTTCCTCAAAAGTGCGCCGCAGAAACGGATTACTCCGCAGCACATCCTGAAAGGCCTGGGTACTGCTGAGTACCTTGGCAAAATTCACTGCGAAAGGATTGAACTGATGTTCCTTCTCCAAACTTTCTCTCCAGGCAAAGCCATAGGAAAAATTCACCGCGTTCATGTTAAAGTACTGCATGCGATGGAGATTCCGGAAACCAATCTCAAACTTGGTTTTGGGAATATATCTGCTCGACACATTTCGTAATTTAAATGGCACAATAAACCTGGGAAAGAACAATTGGGCGCTGGTTCCCAGTTCATAAGAATTAAATCCCCTCTGTACACCGGTGAACTGCATTTCATAGTTCGAGTTCAGGTTGAGTATCAGCAGTTCGGCGCCCCTGAAAAGGTTGCGGTTCTTATAGCTCATTATGAGAGCGGGCCCGGTATAGTTGTTTGATTTAGTGACTGCCTGAAGTTCAAGCTGCACGGTGCGCCGTTCCATTGGTGTAAGATAAATGTGTGCGTTAAGCACTGCACTGTCGCCAGCAAGCGTATCCTCGAACCTGATGTTAACATAGTGGAACATGCCCATACTCATTAGCCGCGTAAGACTGCTGCTGTGAGCGCGCCTGCTATACAGTTGGCCTTTGCGCAGAACAATGGCATGCGCAATGGCCCCGGGCTTAAACGTGCTGTCACGGTATATGTAATGAAATCCCTCTACCATCACCGTATCCGCTGTACGTTTCTTCCTGCTGGTAGTATCATTCAGCCTGTGCGAAGAGTATATGTAGACCTCCCCTATTCTGTACGGGATAAGAGCTTTCTCCGGCACATCCCTTTTTACAACCATTCTCAATCTTACACTCCGCGAGCCTAAAGTAGTATCGGCACGGAAAAGCAGATGGTCGGGACTGAAAAAATAAAAGCCCTGCTCTTTCATGTGCTGGTCTATTCGCGCCCTCTCATTTTTGAACAGGTTCAGATCGTAGCGCGATCCCACCTTAATAACACTTTCAGAGCGGGTAGAGCGGACGGCGTAACCCAGCTCAGACTCATCACTGGGATAAAATATCTCAGAAATGGTATAGGGTTTTACAATAGCGGCGGTATAGGTAACAGTTGTCTTATTATTTTTTGTATGTATACTGTATCTTACGGAATTCTCAAAATACCCCATGTTCTGCAGGCGGTTCGCTAAAAGGTCAGTAACATGACCCGGGATCCCCGGATCAAACAAAACGGGCCTCTCTCCAAGCTTGTACTTCATAAACTTCTTTAATCCTTTTTTCGGATCCTCTCCTCCTTTATAATAAAACCAGAGTTTCGGACGAATACCTATTACCGTTTGATTAGGTTCAGGCATCAGTACCTCACGCAGTTGTTTTTTTACCTGTTTAATATTCTCTTCTTCTTCAGACTCAACCTCTACACTTGCACCAGTGTACAGCTGCTGCCCGGGGTCCAGGTGTTTAGTTACGTTGCAAGCTGTACCGCATAACAACACAAGTACTGAGAGTAAAAAACTGAATCCGCTATTTTTTCCTTTTTTTCTCATTCTGCGCTGAGCGTGGTTTTCTGAACATGTATTTGAACTTGTTGAAGTCGCGGCTGAAAATAAAACCGGCGCCGGTCTTTATGATCTCTCCCTCAATGGGATTTTCATATTCGTTCTGCCGGAATGCCTTTATGCGGTAACGTCCGTCTTCCACAAGCTTGTATTCCACACTGATATTTCCTGCCACATCGTTCGCGGTATTCTGTCTTGCACGTTCACCTTCAATATCAACATTGCCGCCCACACGAACTGTAACCCTGTCGTTAAACAGCTGTTTTGAAACGCCCACCTGCACCTGCGTGCGGCCTTCCTGCTGCCCTGTTGAATAATCCTCATACGAATTAACGCCAAGGTCAAGGTCCACAAAATTCACATACTTATCGCTTAGGGAATTGAGCTGTTGCGTAAGCACTTTGCTGGCGCTTGAACGGCCGGCAGAGGAGAGCCCGCCTCCCCCGCTGCTTTCGAGCGGATTCTCAGCAACAAATCTTCGTAAGGTAAGCAAGGCAAACACCTGCTTGTTGAGTTGATTCTCATCTTCTTTCAGCTGTGCAAGACGGGAGTTAACAGCACCGCCCATGGCTCCGCGGTTTTCGGGTGCAAGCTTTATGTCGAAACTAATCTGCGGCGCCGACATAAATCCTGTCATGGTTAGATAAACGTGGAACTTAAGAAGATTGCGGTACTTGTTGGCCTCCTGCTCAGTAAGTCCGGCCATCTGATCCTGCACAAGCTCAACCGGCGACGCCTTCACTTCATATATGGCGCTCAGGTCAACGTAAGCGTCGAGCGGATCACCCGACCAGGTAACGGAGCTGCCGGGATCGATCTTAAAATCACGCTTCACAAAATCACTGATGGTTAAAAAATAGCCGCCCTTTTTAATATTGTATTTTCCCGCAAGACCGGTACTTCCATTTCGGTCCATACTGAAATTGAGTTTCCCCCCTCCCTGTATGTACAGTGAGTCGCCGGCCAGCGGATCAACAATAACCTTTATATCAACGCCCTCATCCACGGTGATCTCTGCATTCAGCTCCAGACCTTCAATACCTTTAACTGCGGCACTGTCCTTTCGGTTCATGATCCGGGTGTAATTTTCAAGACTATCTGTAAACTCCACAATTCCCTCACTTTCATTTTTCAGGATCTGTTCTTCGGGCTTTATATAAGTGAGAGTGCTTTTTTTGTTAAGTCTTGCTTTGGCTTTTACTGTTGGTTTGGCGGCCGTGCCATATATCCTTACTTCACTGTCGAGAAACAGCCTGCCGAAATACAGCGGGTTGTCACTTTTGTCGGTGTTCATGGCCAGAAAATCCTGGGTTTGCAGGTTAAGATCGAATGATAGTTTTGACAGGTCAGCTATGTCAACATAGCCGCCCATCACCGCCTTGTTATTCAGGGTATCAAACACAGTGAGTCCTTTCATACTTACTTTCTGAGAAGCAAAGAGCAATTCTCCGCCGGGCAGGCGCAAGTATGAATCAATGATCTTGGGTTTAAATCCAAGTTCATGCAGATGAATCGCGCCTTTTAAAAGAGGTTTTGATGGCTCGCCTTTTATACGGATATCTCCGGCTATCCAGCCTGCCATTCTGGTAACCTCCCCTCCCGTGAATGGCTCAATGGATGTCATCTGCAGACTGATTATATTAAGAGCAAGATCCAGGTTGTTGGTTTTCGACGAGGTATTGTAACTGCCCTTCAGGCTCAGGTCATTATCGCCCCCCACAATACCAAGATCAATGTCGTACACCGAAGGATCTTCGAAATTGTCTGCCTTGAGGGTAAGATTTCCAATATGTCCGGCTTTAAAAGCAAGATCGTTTATACTGAGATCAGATCTGAATGCGCTTTGTTCATTCTGCTTTTCAAGCAGCACATTTCCATTCATTCTTCCTTGCACAAGAAGATCTTTGTTCAGCATCATTCCCGAAAGAGTTTCCAGCTCAAAATCTTTGAATACCAGTTCAAGAGGAGAGGAAGGGTGAGCAGAACGATGACTGGCAGACACTGATTGCGCACCATTATTCAGTGTAAGCGATTGAATATTGAAGTGAGCGTTACCAAATTTTATAGTATTAGCGCTGTTTACCTGCCATTTTGATGCATTCAGCACCATGTCGGGCGAGAAACTAAGAGTAAAAAAACTATCAGCGCTCACAACATTGCCTCCAAGTTCCAGAACGCGGCTGCTGTCGTCACGTGAAGTACTGAACAAAAAAGCAAGTCTGTTGTTCTTCATCTCCCCACCTAGAGAAAGGTTTTCAAACTTGAAATTCACACTGTCAGAAACCTGGGACAAGGTGGCCCGATAGGCAAGCTGGCGGGGACTGCCAAGCACATCGATATCAATGCTGTCTATCCTGATGTTATTATAAACAATCTCATCAACATCCACATTCGTACTCAAAATACCTTTACTGCTGTTGTATTCTCCTTTCACCTTTGCCGGTGTAATTTTGCTTAGCCCTGGAATCAGCCCACTGCTTAAAAAAGCCGGATCTTTTAAGTTAATCTCAAAGGTCATCTGTTGCGCCGGCACCAGCGAGTCGGAAGCTGAATGATCAAGATCAAAATGAGAATTCACGTAATTATTCAGGGAGGGGCCAAGTTCTTCCAGCAGAAACCTGCCCTGCATGCCAGCGCTAAGTTTTTCTGACTGAAGCGTGATAAAAGAAAGGTCATCTTTTGCAAAAGACCGCAGAACCAGTGAATCAACCCTGTGTTGCCTGCCCTCTTTCACCAAAAGTAAATTATAAACGCCTGCATTACCTATTGGATTGCTCTTGTCGGGTAAGGAAAGGTTGGCTTTAACATCAAGGCTTAGCCTTACATCGTCTTCCGAGAGTTTGAGCTGTTTCAGGTCCGCGCCCTTCAGATCAAATACAAAACTAAAATCGGGAGCAGTGGCATTAAGGTTAACCATACCGTTAAAGTCAAAGGCCAGATTATTATCACGCATTGACGCACTTCCGGTAAACGCGCTTCTTACCAGCTTTCCGCTTAAGGTAAGATCTTTGTAGTTGTAGCCTTTAAATCCCAGGTTTTGTAAATGCAAACTTATGTCCGTATCAAAAGCAGAGGTGTCAAAACCCTTACCATCAAGCGCCACTGAAAAAGTGAGCTGGCCCAGGTCTTTGCTATTCAACAATCGTCCCAATTGCAGCGAGGTCGATTTTACTGAACCGGTATATGGCACCACGCTGCCTGTAACCGAGGGATCCATTTGTACATCGGCCTGCACATCTCCCAGGCTGCTGCTGAGTTGTAATTTGGTATTGAACTTCTTAAGATAACCGGTAAAATCGCCTTTGAGGCTTAGTTCTGAAGGCAGGCTAATATTTTCAGGGATAGTGCCGGCAGGAACAAGCATCTGCAGATCCTCACTTCCGCTTTTCACCACGAACTGTTCAATATTTATAAATACTTTTTCCGGCACCAGCGCCTCGCGCACATTACCACGCAAAAGAACACTGCTCTGTTTCCATTTTAATAAAACATCTGCGTTCACATCTGCCAGCGACCCTTTAATTGTGGCCTGCAGTCCAATCTTTTCCTCAGGTGAAAGCTGCAGGGAATTTGACAATGCCGGCATAAAATACAATACATCTCCCATTTTAATTTGCGTAACCAGGTCAACGTCAATCCGTGTTTGTGCAGGGAGCGCGGTAACAGAGTCAATTGAGGCGTAACTCACCTCAAGCCTGTTGCCTATTCTGCTGCCGGGTGTGCGTATGTCCAGATTCTTAACACTGATGCCCTTTTCGTGGTATTTAATATCGGCGGCCAGCTGCTGCAGATCAAAGCCGCTTTTTTCTTTGAATGCAAGTTTTTGTATCAACACAGAGATGTCGCTGCCCTTCACTTCCGCTTTTTTAGCCTTTAAGGTTAGATCAGCAATACCCATATCGGCAGGATTAAAGCCAGGCCGGGATTTAGGCTCCGAATCGCGGAAAGAAACATTGTTTTGTTCAAGGTCTATTTTTGCCACCGTCACTTGCCAGGGCGCGGCACTATCTGCTGCACTACTGTCTGTTGCCGCTTCTGAGGATGTTTCAGACTTTCCCAACTGAACATCTACCGTACTTTTATGCAATTTCAACAGCTCCAAACTTATATTGGTAGCCGCCAGATTTATACTGGCTTTTTCTAAATTAAAATCGCCTATGGCTGCTACGTAACTGGAAGAATCTGACTGGTCTGAAAAGTTAACAGTGCTTTGTGTAATTGTCAGTTCACCGGCACCAATAAGCCAGGAGGAAGCCTCTGCTATCTCCTCCTCTTTCTCTGCCAGGGGTGGCATCATCTTCACAACCACATTACTATTATCCAACAGCAGCTTTTCAACGTTGATGCTGCTTTTATCTAAATCAAACTCCTCAAATGCCAGATTCAGTTTTCCTATCCTGCACAAAAGATCCATGCCGTTGTTGTCATCAAAGTATCTGAGTCTTGTGTTATTGATCTTAATGTGCCCCATACCAAAAGCCCAGCTCCCCCCTGAAGTGTCAGCGGGAACTTCCTCTCCCTCCTGTGAACTAAAAGCATCTATGATAAAAGCATAATTATAAGTGGTGTCGGGAAAAAATCTTTCTACCCTTGCATTGAGATCGGTAATTTCAATGTTTCTCAGAAATATCTTATTATTTAATAACGCGGGCAGATCAAGATCAATTGCCAGCTCACTAAAATACAGGAGGCTGTCACCCCCCGGGCTTTCCACGTGTAATTCCTGAAGATTAACTGTGCGCAGCAAGCCAAGTTCAAAGCTCTTTAACCTCACAGTTGCATTAAACTTTTCAGAAAGCGCGGCCGATGCCTTTTCCGCAATTGCATTTCTGGCGGCCGGGATTTTAAGTAGCAGAAGTAAAAAAAGCACTAATACCAGAATGCCCAGAAACACCCAGAGTATCATTTTAAAGATCCCACGCAGAAGTACACCGGTTTTATACAAATATCTACTCCCGGTTATTTTCAAATCCTGCACAAAGACTATAATTTAAGCTAAGATACGCTTCCAAACCCTGTACCAGTGGCTTAGTAACCACAAAAACACCGTTTGTTAATCTTTGTTTGTTTTATTGTTTTTAGCAGGAGTAAACTTTTTGTTCTCCGGTTTTATATAATGGCCTTCCTGGTCGAAACGCAGGGCTTCAGATTCGCGGTTGCTATAAAAGTACCTCGCACCGTCTTCTTCCTCTACCGACCATGTACGAAGCTTTTCGCCGGGATAGTTTTTATGATAATACTCATTAATTGCCTCAGGTACCGACTCAAGTTCGCTGTCGCGGCGCACAACCTTTCCTTTACTGTCGTACACAATGGCATGCGCCAGTCTCGACTCCCTGTCAATAAACTCAACCCTGTAATGTTCTCCTTCCCTGCTCCAGGTGCCTGCGCTTCCGGGATGGTCACGTGTAAAGTTTTCACGCACAATGGCCGGAACCTGTGAATGGTCGGTGATGAGGTGCTCCTTTTTTGTCTCCTGAGAGTATACAGCAAAGGAGTTAAACACAATCATCACCAGTATAAAGAATTTTTTCATAGTTCTGTTTTAGAATATCCCAAGCAGCTTCCTGCCAATATAATTACCCTCTTTATCAAACCAAACAGTCCTGGAGCGGTGTCTGATATAGTATTTTATCTCATCACCTCTCTCATAACTCCACACCCGCAGGCTTTCATCAGGAAAGTTCTTAAAATAATATGCCTGAAGTCCTGCAGGACAATCCTCCATGTGTACTTCATCTTCTCTGCGCAGTATCACCCCGTGCCGGTCGTAGATCATCAGGTGGCCCAGCGAGGTTGAAGGGTCAATGTACCGCACCACATAGTTTTTCCCCTCAATTCCCCAGTAAGGGGTTACTCCGGGATAACTTCTCGCAAAATGATCAAGAATTGGCAAAGGGGTCATAGGATTGGCTACAGGCACCACCGTTACAGGCTGAAAATAAAACACCTGCTGTGCTGAAGCATTTATCATCCATCCCACCATTATATAAAGAGCTATCGTTTTCATCAGTACCGCTTTGGTGATAAAAGGACGAAAACCATGCCATTCCTGTTCTGGAACGCTTATAGCCCAAAGGGTAAAATAGTGGGGTAAAGGGCAATTTACTGCAGTTGTAAAACCTTTAAAAAAGGTGAAAAAACAATTTGAGGAAAAATTTGCACACTAACGTGCCGGAGAGAGCAGACTGTCGGCAATAGTGGCTGTATGTTTATTCATAACTCTTCCTTCATTATCAAATCTGATGGTTTCTTCAGCACGTGGGGAATAATAAGTATCCTTACCCAGAGAGTCTGTACTTTTCCAGACAGCAAAACCTTCGGCCGGATATTTTTTGGTAAGGTATTCACTAACCAGCGGAGGATATTCTGAACGCTCGAGTTCACGTTCTCTGGCCACAACCCGTCCTGAGCTGTCATACACATTGATATACCCCAGATTATTCACGGGATTTACAAAAATAGCCTTGTACAGTCCTGCCTCCTGTTTCCACCTTGCTTTAATCTCAGGGTACTCAAGAACAAATTTCTGCTCAACTGCAGTTGGCACCAGATTCTCCGATTTTTTCGCTGCAATTTTCTGCCCGCTGGCAAAGCCGGTGGCACACATCATTATCACGCACAACAACAGCCTGTTCATGCTGTTACAATGCCAATTATATGCCAGCAGCGCTAACGCCGGCTGTCAATAATGCTCCGAAGTTTAACAAAGGGTAAAAGTCCTTCGCCTGGAGGCTCTGCAAGTCTGCTGAATTCCACACTTCCTAGATAGGTCTCTGTATCATATTCGCCCAGAAGTGCATCAAGTAAGATAAAAGCGGCTCCTTTGTACTGGTCGTTGTCTTTATAGTTTTTAATATATAGGTTTAAATTCACCAGCTCATCCTTAAACACGTACTCAAAAAAAATATCAGAATAGCCCAGCTTAACCTCCTCACCCAGCTGCACGCTCAAATCATTTGCCGGAACTCTTTGTTTAAAAGCGTTCACCTGCCATTTCTCAAGTTTTGGCGCACGGTCAACCAGCTGCACCACAAAAGGAAAAGCATCCCTAATTCCACCCGCAGTTATTGTAAATATCCGGCGGCCATTCTGCTGAACGGGACCAAATTCAAAAGACAGATCGTGATGGATCTCAAATAGTTTTTTCTGAAGAGCGCCAAAAAGCTGCTGTTGATTGTCTTCAAAATGGTAAAATGCCTCCTGGTGTTTTGCAAACCAGTGCCAGAAATCCCTTAAAACGTCTTTACCGAAAAGCTTGCGCAACCTATTCATTAAGATGAGATTATTGACACCAAATTTAAAAGGAATTGTTGAACGTACACTTAATAATCAGGACCTGCTGAAAAACGCTCATTCTATTAAGTGTCAAAATTAAGACTCGTATATTTTACATCTATCCGCAAGGAATTTTCCATAAAGGCAAAAAACCATGCTCCTGATTTTGTAAATATAGAGGATCTAATGAGCCAGCCTATCAGCAGGCCCAAATTAAAACACCGTCCTTTTCTCCGACTCTTAAAAGAACCAGCTAAAAAGACGGTGTCTGCACAATTTTTCCGGTTTCAGATCCTGCGAAATGAAACCCGGACGGGATTCTAATGATGTACCCCTTCCGCGAATTCCTCCACCATTTTATCACAAAAGGCAGGCAGGTCTTTGGGGTTGCGGCTTGTAACCAATCCGTTATCTACCACCACTTCTTCGTCTACCCACTGTGCGCCGGCATTCTGAAGGTCGGTTTTGATGGTATGGTAGCTGGTGAGTTTTCGTCCTTTAAGTAAACCGGTTTCAATCAGTGTCCACGGACCATGACAAATTGATGCAACCGGTTTATCATTTTGCAGAAAGTCCTTCACAAAGGCCACAACTTTTTTATCCGCACGAAGGTTATCAGGATTCATAACGCCTCCGGGCAGAAGCAATGCATCATACTTATCACTGCTGGCTTCGCTTATGGCAACATTGGCCTCAAACTCATTGCCCCAGTTCTTTTCATTCCAGGCCTTGATCTTCCCTTTTTTAGGTGAAACCACATCAACCTCGGCGCCCTCTTTTTTTAAAGCTTCCAGCGGTTTCTCAAATTCAGATTGTTCAAATCCGTCAGTTACCACTATGGCAACTTTTCTGTTGTTCAGTTTTTTTTCCATTTCCTTTTTGTTTTTTATGTGTATGTGATCATTAGCAAACTTCTGAATTGGGATATGGCTGTTTCTGCCACTACCTGTCTGTTTCTTTGGCAATCTGTATTACATTAATTTTTGAGCCACTGAAGCGCCTGCTGCCTTTCTTCAGGTTCAAAAAACCTGGCAGCTGGTTTCATCAGGGTGCCAAAAACCTTCACTATCATTTCCTGCCAGGCCTTATCGCCAACCATCGCCACTTTTGCAAACTGGTTAAAATCGTCCTGGTCTCTGATTCTTTCGCATAGCGCGGCAGGAGTTATACCCTCAAGATCGTGTACATCCAGCAGCAACAGGGGGTCGCCTGTGTTTGCTGTTACTTTTTCTACCATCGTATGTATTTGTTTGTAATCGTTCTCGTCGATCCTGCCTTCAAATTCCAGGGCAAGCAGCTCATCTGTACTTTCTTTAAGTTCTTTGATCATCAGATTGAGTTTTTAATGATAAAACAACAATTAGTCTGTCGCTTTCCGGAGCAACCCACCACACGCTAAAAAAATTATACCAGACATGAATCAATGCAGGCACAAAACACCTTTATTTGCTGATCAGGCCAGTAGTCCGCCTGAGGGACAAACAGTCGAAATTTCCACAAAAGGAAAGTGTCCGATATGCGAAAATTCGGGCAAATTTTTACACAGAACTTTTTTCCCCTTCCCTGTTTAACGGGCATTATCTTTGGCTCCTGGTGTTATTCAATTATGCTTTTACAATTCACCGGCAACGGCATCTTCTGCAAACAGGCAGGTCTGTACATTGATCCCTGGAAACCTGCCGGAAAGGCCATTATCACCCATGCCCATTCCGACCATGCACGCCGGGGCTGCGAATCTTATCTTGCGCACCACGACTCGGCGGGAATTCTGCGACACCGGCTTGGTGACATCAGACTTGAAACATTACCATACAATAAAACCGTCACGGTAAATGGCGTTAAAATAAGTCTCTTCCCCGCCGGTCACATCATGGGTTCCGTGCAGGTCAGACTCGAATACAAAGGCGAAGTGTGGGTGGTTTCCGGCGATTACAAAGTAAGCAGTGATGGTTACACAGTGCCCTTCGAACCTATAAAATGTCAGCACTTTATAACAGAAAGCACCTTTGGAATGCCGGTCTACAATTTCCCGCACTACACACAGGTAAATGACCAGCTGAACCAATGGCTTGACAACAATATTCAGCAGGGTTTTAATTCTGTGATAATTGGCTATGCACTTGGCAAGGCCCAGCGAATTCTTAACGCGCTTACAACTGAAAGACCAATACTTCTGCACAGTACCATTTACAATACCAACGCAGCGCTGGGTTACGACAATTCACAGTTCATAAAATTTACACCTGAATTTAAAAAGGAAGATATTTACCCCGGGGTGGTGTTGGCCACCGGAACTGCACTGGGCAGCCCCTGGATGCGCCGTTTTGAACCCTATAAACTTGCACTTTGCAGCGGATGGATGCAACTGCGAGGCACACGCCGAAGAAGCAACGCCGACAAAGGATTTGTGATGAGTGATCACGCCGACTGGCAGGGTCTGAACAACGCGGTGCTTGCAACCGGTGCTCAAAACGTTTACGTTACACATGGCTACAAATCCACATTTGCACGCTGGCTCAGAGAACATCACCAGCTAAATGCCATAGAAGTTGAAACACTTTTTGAAGGGGAAGGTTTGCAGGGCGAAAATATTTCCTCTGATTCATCTGAAGAAAACAGTCCATGAGATTATTCGCAGAACTATATGCAAACCTCGATCAGACCACCCGAACCAATGAAAAAGTTGGCGCCATGAGCCGTTATTTCAGTGAGGCGCCACCCAAAGATGCCATCTGGGCTGTTGCATTGTTAACCGGCCGAAGACCAAAACGTCCGATACGCACAAGCGACCTCCGTCTGTGGACCACCGAATTGGCAGGCATCCCCGCCTGGCTGTTTGAAGAGTGTTACAGCGTTGTAGGAGATCTGAGTGAAACGATCAGTCTGCTGCTGCCTACCAAACCAAAACAAAAACCACTCAACCTATCAGACCTGATGAATGAAGTGCTGGAGATAACAACGCAAAATGAAAAGGTAAAAAAGAAATGGCTGCTTGATCACTGGTCATCTTTAAACAAGGAGGAGCTTTTTGTTTTTAATAAGCTGATCACCGGTAGCTTTCGTGTGGGAGTAAGCGCGCAACTGGTGTACAAAGCGCTTGCAAAAAATTCGGTTCTTGATGAGAGAACGATAGCGCACCGATTAATGGGCAACTGGCTGCCACAGGATAACGACCTGAACAGGCTGCTCGCCGCTGATGACAGCAGTGACCATTCACGCCCATATCCCTTTTATCTGGCATACCAGCTTGATGTTGATTTTGATCAGTTGGGAAATATTGAAGACTGGTATATAGAAAGAAAATACGATGGCATCCGCGGACAGTTAATTGCCCGCAAAGGAGAGATCAATACCTGGAGCCGCGGTGAGGAACTGATGACCGAAAAGTTTGTTGAATTCGCTGCATTAAAGGATCTGCTTCCTGATGGTACAGTACTAGATGGAGAGGTGCTGCCTTTTAAAGACGATACCATACTTTCATTTGCTGAAATTCAGAAACGAATAGGAAGGAAAAATCTCACAGGAAAGATCCTTAATGAAATACCACTGTGTATGATGTGTTACGACCTGCTCGAATACGAAGGAGCCGACATCAGGCAGGAACCCCTTCACGAACGAAGAGAAAAACTTGAAAAACTGCTGGCTGCTGTTCAATCACCACTTCTAAAGATCTCGCCGCTGCTGCGCGTTAAATCGTGGGCCGAGCTTGATGAACACCGCCAGGCCTCCAAACAGCTGGGTTGCGAAGGGCTGATGCTGAAACATTCAGACAGCATTTATGAAACCGGAAGGCGACGCGGAAAATGGTGGAAGTGGAAAGTTGATCCCTATACCGTTGACGCGGTGCTGATCTATGCGCAGTCTGGCAGAGGCCGGCGCGCTAACCTATACACCGATTATACTTTCGCCGTCTGGGACGGAAAGGAACTGGTTCCTTTTGCCAAAGCCTATAGCGGACTCACCGACAAAGAAATAGTGGAGGTGGATAGCTGGATCAAAAAAAACACAATAGAAAAATTTGGTCCTGTAAGAAGTGTAAGAGCAGAACTGGTTTTTGAGATCGCCTTTGAAGGCATTCAGGCTTCATCACGTCACAAAAGCGGCATTGCACTCCGTTTTCCGAGAATTCAGCGTTGGCGCAAGGACAAAAAAAAGGAAGAGATCAATACAAAGAATGACCTCCTGCAACTTTTGAAAGCAGTATGAGCATGCAGCTGGCGGAAAAATGGTTCAAACTTAAAAACTGGAAACCTTTTCCTTTCCAGCGCAAAACCTGGGCGGCAATTTCAGCTGGCCAAAGCGGTCTGCTGAATTCGCCCACCGGCAGCGGCAAAACATTTGCACTCTGGTTCGGGGTGTTACAGGCCTATTATGATTCCACTATAAAAGAGCAGAAAGCAACAGAACGCCAACTACATTGTTTGTGGATAACGCCGCTGCGTGCGCTCTCTAAAGAGATCCTGCTTGCAACTCAACAGGTATCAGCTGACCTTGACCTTAAATATACCATTGCGCTTCGCACAGGTGATACCAGCACTGCAGAAAGAGCAAAACAGAAAAAGCGTTCTCCTCACGCACTCATCACCACACCTGAAAGTGTGCAGCTTATGCTGGCCACAAAAGAGTATGACAAATATTTTTCAGGACTTTCTTTCGTGATCATCGACGAGTGGCACGAACTGATGGGCAGCAAAAGAGGAGTGCAGGTGGAGCTGGCTTTATCGCGACTGAAAGCCCTAAATCCGCGCCTGTGTGTCTGGGGTATATCTGCAACCATTGGAAATCTGCAACAGGCCAAAAATATTCTGCTCGGAAAAACTGCTGACAGATCACCCACTATAAAAGCAGATATTAAAAAAGAAATAGTTATTGAAACAATTTATCCGGATGTAGTGGAAAAATATTCCTGGGTAGGCCATCTTGGAATTCAGTTACTCCCGAAGATCATTCCCATCATCGAAAAATCTACCTCAACACTGGTATTTGTAAATGTCCGCTCGCAGGCGGAGATCTGGTATCACCGTCTGCTTGAAGCAGCGCCACAGTTTTCGGGAACACTTGCCCTGCACCACGGCTCGCTCAGCGACACCATCAGAAAATGGGTGGAAGACAATCTTCATGCCGGTAATCTAAGGGCCGTTATATGCACCTCAAGTCTGGACCTCGGTGTAGATTTTCGCTCAGTTGACACGGTGATACAAATTGGCTCAGCAAAAGGCATTGCCCGTTTTATGCAGCGTGCCGGCAGAAGCGGGCACAGTCCGGGAGCAGTAAGTAAGATCTGGTTCGTACCTACCAATTCGCTTGAAATTGTTGAGGGCAGTGCCTTACGGAATGCCATTCAGCGGCAGGAAGTTGAACAGCGGATCCCTTACATCCGTTCTTTTGATGTACTAATTCAATACCTGGTAACCCTGGCCGTATCAAATGGTTTTGAACCCGAAAAAATATTCGAAGAGGTGAAGGGCACGCACTGCTTTTCGAGTATTTCACGCGAAGAATTTTACTGGTGTCTGCAGTTTATCACAAGCGGCGGAAATTCGTTGAAGGTTTATGATGAATACCATAAAGTGGTAAACGAAAACGGTATGTATAAGGTAGTGAACCGGTCTATTGCCATGCGCCACCGCCTGAGTATTGGCACCATTGTGAGCGACAGTATGATGCAGGTAAAAATGATGGGTGGAAAAAGACTAGGTGTAGTAGAAGAGAATTTTATTTCAAAACTAAAGCCCGGCGACAATTTCTGGTTCAGCGGAAAAAACCTGGTGCTTGTTTCGGTAAAAGACATGGAGGCAAGGGTTCGCAGAAGTAATTCAAAAAGCGGCATGGTTCCGGCCTGGCTTGGCGGCAGGTTACCGCTGTCGGCTCCCCTGTCGCGCAGCATTCGCAGTCAGTTCAGTGATTATGTAAGTGGCAAACTCGATTC
>JAEZDS010000010.1 GCA_023433205.1 Bacteroidota bacterium | reverse complement strand
TAGTTTACACATCCCCCTTCTCATCTTTATTAGCCGACTGCCGCTGCACTGCCGACTGCCAACTGTAAATTACTCCTGCACATAAACCCTCTTCACCCTTGCCGAAACATTAGTGAGTACCTCGTAGGTAATTGTATGTAATGCTCTTGCCAACGCCTGTAAATGTTCTATGGTACTGAAAATAATCACCTCATCACCTTCGTTACAAGGCACCGCCGTAACATCTATCATACACATATCCATACAAATGTTACCGATGGTGCGACAGAAATGGTCGTTGATATATACACCGTGCGTTCCATTTCCCAGCATCCTTGAAAATCCATCGGCGTAACCAATTGGGATCACCGCTACCGAAGCTGCATCGGTGATTACACCACGGCGACCATATCCAACAGTTTCTCCTGCAGACAAATGTCTGATCTGGCTGATCCTGGTTTTTAATGTTCCCACAAGTTGAAGGTGCTGCTGATCAAGAGCACCACTTCCTACTCCATACATGCCAATTCCCAACCTCACCATGTCCAGATGGGCATCAGGAAAACGTGTTATTCCCGCTGAATTACTTATGTGTCTGATCACCTTGTAAGAAAGGGCTGCTTCAATTCTGTCACAGGCTTTTTTAAAAGTCGCCATCTGCTGAAGCGTGAATGGATCGTGCTGGGGGTCTTCAGAACCGGCCAGGTGTGAAAAAACAGACTGTACTTTTAATTGCGGAAATTTTTCCAGGGCATTAAGAAGATCAGTTATATCAGACTCAGCAAATCCAAGTCTGCGCATGCCTGTATCAATTTTAAGATGAACCGGAAAGGGCTCTGCCACTCCCAGCGCATCAACGCGCGCGGCAAAAGCCTCAAGTACACGCATGCTGTATAACTCAGGCTCCAGCTGAAAGCTGATGATATCGTCAAAGGCTTCCGTCTCCGGATTCATTACCATAACCGGCAATGTTATCTGCGACTCACGCAGTTCAACACCTTCATCGGCATAAGCCACAGCAAGATAATTAACGCCAATGTGTTGCAGAGTCCTGGCAATTTCGGGTCCGCCGCTGCCATAACCCATTGCTTTAATCATACACATTAGCTGCACACCAGGCTTTAACAGCGACCGATAATAATTTACGTTGGCCACAACACGGCCAAGGTCAATTTCAAAAACGGTATCATGACTTTTCTGCTGTAATCGCCGGCTGATGGTTTCAAAACCAAAACTTCTGGCACCTTTAAGTAAGATGGTTGCGTCAAAAAGTCGTTCTTCAAGTGAAGGCATTGAAGAAATAAAATGCATTGTATCCTTAAAAAACAGCGCATTACCGCTAAACAGCGAGGCGTTATTCGAGATCTTCTCACCGATTCCTATCAGTAAGTCCGGTTTGTGCTGCCCCAGCAACTGCGCCATCCGCGTGTAAAGCTCTTTCTCCTCCAGGCCGGACTGTTCAATGTCGGAAACAACAATAACCTTTTTAGTACGACGATTCTGTTGTTCGAGATGGTCGAGTGCTATTTTGAATGAGTCAAGATCTGAATTGTAATAATCATTGATGATCAGACTGCGGTAGATGCCATTTCTGATCTCAAGCCTCAATGCCACAGTCTGAAGATTTTTCATCCGGGCGCATATTTCATCGTTACTGTAACCAAGCGTTTTCAGTACCATGGCGCAGGTAGCGGCATTTTTTTGAGAGGCCTTGTCTGAAAAAGGGATGGTAAACTCCAGCTTCCCTTCTTCAGTCTGAAGGTTTACTTTTTTTCCAGTAGCACTCAGACGCACATTACCTTCAGTGCCGATCACCAGATTTTTTTTGGTTGAAAGCTGCTCACTTAAATAATCCCCTGCATTTAATATGTTTTGCTTGCAATTAGCGAACAACATCAGCTTTTCACGAAGTTTTTGTTCGGTATTTTCAAAACCCTCGTCATGCGCGCTACCCAGGGAGGTCAACACGCCAATGGTTGGTTGAATCATTTCTCTGAGCCGCTGCATCTCGCCGGGCGCTGAAATACCGGCCTCAAAAATACCCAGGTTATGCTCGTTACCCAGGTTAAGCAGCGAAAGTGGCACACCAATCTGTGAATTAAAACTTTTTGGACTACGGCAAATCTTGTAATCATTCTTCAGCAACTGGTAAAGCCATTCCTTTACCACTGTTTTGCCGTTGCTGCCCGTTATGCCGATTACCGGGGTCCTGAACTGACTGCGATGAAACGACGCAAGTTTTTGAAGAGCAGCTAAAGGGTTTTCTGAGATCAGAAAAGAAACATCTGAGGGAAACTTTTTTATTTCTGCTTCACCTTTCTCAACCAGAAATGACCTGAATCCCCGTTTCACCATTTCAGGAATGTATCGGTGAGCGTTGTTGCGTGCGCTCTTAAGCGCTATAAACAAAGCCCCCTGCGGCAACTGTATGCTGCGGGAATCGTGAATAAATGAATGGATCCCGTAGTCTTCATCACCTGCCAGCTGAGCACCGGTTATCTCTGCAATCTGCGATAGTTTGTACATTGAGGGGCTGCGACTTGACTGTTACATTTCTTTGTTTATAAGCCGTGTAAAACAAAACTTAAAAGTAGACTTTGAACCGGCAAAATCAAATTATTTTAGTGAGAATAATCAGGTTTAGCAGATGCCGCTGGAAAAAATATTAACGAAGCTCAAAGAGCAGATCACATCGGTTGCAGATCAGCTCGACGCCTTTACCAAATCCTCTACCCAGCCTGGCGTGGAGGAATGTGCTGCCCTTCAGGATGAGCTTCATCATTTGCTTGCACAGCTGGCCGTTTACAAACATCATAAACAAAACAACGAGCTGTCGCCCAGCTTTAACCTGCATGCTCACATCAGCGGTGTAGTTGACAAACCGCTTCCGGACAAGGAACCACAGACTGAGGAAAAACAGGAACCTCCCCGGTCCAGAACTGAAACCCGGAGAGCGCCTGAACATTCGCAAACTCAGCGGCAGATCCGCTCACTGCACATTGGCCTTAACGATAAATTCAGGTTCATCAATGAACTGTTCATGCACAATGATTCAGAATACAACATTGCCATTGAGCAGTTAAGCAACCTGCATAGCTGGTCCGACAGCGAACTCTACCTTAACAGTCTCAAAAATGTTTATTCATGGCCCGACGATCAGGACTCAGTAAAATATTTTTACAGCATTGTAAAAAAACGTTTCAGTTGAAAAACAGGGTCTTAATTCTTCTGCTCTTTTCCTGTCTGATGAGTTATTCTCAGGATTCCCTATATACACGGGAGGTAATAAAAAAGCTTGCTTCAAAAAAATGTTTCGGAAGGGGTTACGTAAAAAAAGGTCTGTATAAGGCAGAGTCTTTTCTGGTTAGGGAACTTAAAAAAAAATGAGGTCATGCCCTATTACAC
>JAEZDS010000256.1 GCA_023433205.1 Bacteroidota bacterium | reverse complement strand
AAGTTTATTCTACGAAATTATCTCCCTATGCTAAGTTGCGCAATACGTGGATGGCCGAAGGTTTACGAGGAATATAGAACAGGCTTCTTTGATGCCAAAAAGCAAGCTGAAGGAAAAGAAGAGGCCGATCCTTATTTAATCGCGTATTGTAAGGTATATGGATTAATATTAATCACAAACGAAAGTAAACTGAAACCTAATAAAATTCCTGGAGTATCTTCTAAGAATGGAGTGACATGTATCGACATCAATGATTTTTTAATCCAAAGAGAACTACGAATGGAGCGGAAAAAATAGCGACCAAGGTTTAGGTCTTGTTCAACCAGATGCATTTTTTCCAGCTCACTTGGTGCTCCTCTCAGCAGTATGCCATTTATAATAGCGCCAAATAGGCACGTGAAAGCTGCCCTCTTCCGCTCAACTGAAATGCATAATAAAAAAAACGCGGCATAATGCCGCGCCTTTTAATCTGGCCCTGCTGAAAAACGCTCACTGCATTGTACGGCTTCAAACGCCCACATGCTCGCTCAAAGCTCCACCGGAGCTTTGCCGGGTCTCGCATCTGGTGCACTCTGGACTTTTTCAGCAGGTACTAATAATCTGTTTCGCCAAAATTATTGTGTGCTCTGGTTGCTCTTTTTACGCGCTTTTTTATCAGCCGCTTTTTTAGCTTTTTTGTCCTTTGCGGCGGGTTTTGCATCCTTAGCCGTCTCTCCTTTGTTCTGCGAGTTGTCTGATGCCGAAGCATTTTTTTCCGAAGCCGGAGCCGCTGCCCGGTTTGGAGCTGGTGTAATAACTGCGCCGGGAGCTGCATTGTTGCCGGCTGATTTTTCAACCTGACGGCCATTTGAGGTTGCGTCTACCGCCTTATCAGAAGCCCTGGGGGACTGAGGTCTTGCCTTTGCCGGCTCCTGATCTCCGGTGGTTGACGGAGCTACAGTGCCGTCAGGCATAATGGTCTCCTGCTGCACCGGGCGGGCCTCTGCGGCCTTTGCATCCTGCGATTTAGTAACGGTGGCCTTGTCGGCTTCGTTTTTTGGTTGCCGGGCATTATTTTGTGCATTTACGCATAATGCAATCAGCACTACTGCAGTAGTCAGTAAAGTTTTTTTCATGGTTCTTACAAATTATAGATTTAAGCTAAGGTAGTAAATCCTGCCAGTGCATAAAAATTAATAGCTGTTGCGGGAAAGATTTGCTGATGTTGCAGAATTGCGGGTTGCGACAGGCCTGGACATCGAAGTTCTCTCCTGCCCTTCATTCTGGTTCATCCTGGTAAGGCAAAACCATCAACCCATTATTTAATCATGCAGCTGCTTGTCGAGCTGTTTCAGCTCAGCCACCTTGTCAGGATACCCCAGTTTTTCATATGAGAATATCAGGTTATTGATACAGCGCTTCAGCACATCAACATTTGAACAGGGAAGATAATATCTGGCTTCTGGTTCAAGGTTAAGTTGTTTCAGGAACTGGTCAATATCCTTCTGGTTAAATATCAGTCCTTTGCTGAACGGGTTGATGTAGAAAAGTATATTATTCGACAAACTCTTGTTGTTCACGTCCATCAGGTTCGCGAAATCGTTGAGATAGGCCAGCACAAAATGCTGAGGCAGATTAATACCGAATACCGGGATGTTCAATTCACGGCAGATAAGCATGTAAATAACACTCAGCATTAAAGGATTTCCTTTTTTGCTCTCCAGTACATTGTTTATAAACGAATTCTGCGGGGCATGGTAATTTGAAATATTTCCGCTGAATTGATGCACCTCAAATAAGATGTGATTGATGATCTTCACTTTTTCAAGCGCGGTAAGGTCTTCGTGCAGTTCAAGCCACACATCCTGTTTTATCTGATGCAGTTGTTTTTTTAATTTGTTTTCATCCAGGTCGGGGTATTGATATCGCGCCAGAATAAGTATGCCTTTCAGCAGGTCGTCCTGCTCTTCTTTCGCCCAGTTCTTAAGCGCTTTTTGAAGCGTCTCAAACTGTATGGTGTGAATAATGGTTTCGATGCGTTTCTGCATGATAGCATCAAAACTATTTTCCCAGGCTGTTTCAAGGTGCGGTATTGCGGGCGGACCCAGCGTTACAAAACGGTCGCGTACCTGCGTATAGATCACTTCGTCGGGATCATCCAGTAAAGTGATGAGCGCTATTACCTCTTTAAGGCTCATTTCATTTTTTCTTCTTGCAGCCATCTACACAAAAATAGCGGGACATGCGATACATGCTGTTCGCCCCCTTGCTAATTCTTAACAAAAGCCGTGTTTATTGCTTTAAACACTTTTGTATTAATAAAATAAGATGAACGGTTCTTAGTACTGCAGAACTAGCGTCTGAGCACTATCTTCTTCAGCTCTCTTGAACCGGCATTGCTGATATCAGCAAAATAAATGCCATCAGGCAGAGAACCAAGATCGGCGCTAACAGGCTGATCAGCTGCAAAACTTCTATTATAGACCTTTGCGCCCAGTGCATTATAAATTATGAGCTGAACTTCAGTTCCCTGAACAAAATTTCCTTTCACGGTTATCTCACCTTTGCTGGGATTTGGCATCAGTGTTAAGCCCGGCGCAGCCTTCTGCTGTTGAATTCCAGCCACCAGCCCACAGTCTATTACAGTAATCTGCCTTGAAATGCTGCTTAGTCCTGAATTATTGCTGGCCTCTACACTTATAGTATAATCGCCGGGAGCGGGAAATACCAGTTTAGGACTTTCTCCGTTTGAAGGCTGGTGCAGCTGAACACCCGCTGCAGGCAGAATATTCCAGGTGCGGCTCGGAGCCGGCATACCATTACTCTGGTCATCAATTTCCACAAATTCGTTGGCACAGGCCTCCGGCGGCGTAACAAAATAAGCAACCGGCGCCTGATAAGGCAGATTGCATAGGGTTGAGGCACTGGCGCTTAATTGTTTCCGGTAAAATCCATTTTCAAGCGCGGTCTGCATTCTGCTGCGCTGGTTCCAGGTGAACATGGAAAGACAAGCGTCGTCACAATAATCCATAAAGTTCATGAACATATCTCCATCTGGCCCGTTGCTGCAGCTCACTTTCGGAAATACAGGACAACCCATATTTGAACTTTGCTGAGTGGGAGTATCTGCGCAATAATCATTACCACAGTTTGCATCTCCCCATATGTGCCTTAACCCAAGCCAGTGACCTATTTCGTGCGTGGCAGTTCTGCCCATATTATAAAGGGGATGCACCGAACCGGTTGAGCCAAAAGCATTGGCCCAGATCCACACCCCATCATCCTGAGCAGTTCCTGTTCCAAAAGCAATACCATTGAGTGAACTGCCGGCAGGAAAAGTTGCATAACCAAGCAGATAAAGTGTTCCTTTTACATCACTGATCCAAATATTAAAGTACCGGGTGGGGTCCCAGATGGTTGCCGGTTTGATGACCTTGTCGAAAAAAGTCTGAAACGATGAACTACTGGCAGGAAGCAATGGATTGGCATCCTCAGCTATGTCTTTCCAGTTCACCCGGTGAATGCCCGGTTCAACAAGAGCCTTGCCCTGCGGATCGAGCATTGCCATACTGAAATTAATGTTACAGTTGGCCACATCAGGAACATATACCGGAGGAACATTCTGCACATTGGCGCCGTTTCCCGAAAAGTCTGCATTCAGAACCGCTATCTGCGAATTGATCTGCTGTGCCGAAAGATTGGGGTATTGCCCTACGGAGTGCCCTCCATGAATTACATGCACTACTACCGGGATGGTATAGGTTGAAAGCTGCCCTTTATAGGTGGCGTTCACTATTTCGCGCTCAAGCACCCTGGTATTGAACCACTGGCCCCATTCCGCTGAAGGCACCGGTGTGCTACAGGTTCTTTTAGGTGTTTGACCGTTTTGCGCACTCAGCTGAGAAAAAAACAGCAGAAATACCGGCAATAATAATTGTGTGATTATTCTCATGCTTGTACAGGAATAAATTCTGATTAGCTAAGATAACAAATCAACTATACTCCCGCAAATTGCCGGGGGTTTCGAAAGAGAAAAAACAACCGAGAACAGAAATGCTATCTTTCTGGTTGTCAGCAAACAAATTCACCCGACTTATTTGATGACTTTAGCAGGTCTCCCCTTCAATCAGCCTGCAAAAAGGGGTATTTGTAATCAGCAGCAGGCACAAAGGTTTCTTTGATGGTGCGCGGAGAAACCCAGCGCAACAAATTGATCTTTGATCCTGCTTTGTCGTTTGTGCCGCTACCTCTGGCTCCCCCAAAAGGCTGCTGCCCTACCACAGCGCCGGTACACTTATCATTTATGTAAAAATTGCCTGCGGCATTCGACAGCTTTTTTGTTGCAAGCTCAATCGCATAACGATCCTGAGCCATTATAGATCCTGTTAGCGCGTATATAGAGGTGCTGTCAACGGTGGCCAGGGTCTCTTCGTACTTATCAGTATCATACACATAAATACTTAAAACAGGACCAAACAATTCCTCACACATGGTTACATAGCTGGGATCTTTTACCAGCAATACAGTTGGTTCAATAAAATAGCCCTTACTCTTGTCGTATTTGCCGCCGGCAATAATTTCTACGCCACTGTCTTTTTTAGCCTTGTCAATGTAACCGGCCAGTTTGTCAAAACTTTTTTCATCGATCACCGCGTTGATAAAGTTTGTAAAATCTTCTGTGCCGCCCATTTTCATGCTTTTCAGGTCGACAAGCAGATAAGTTTTTACTTCTTCCCAGAGGTTTTGAGGAATGTAGGCGCGTGAGGCTGCTGAACATTTCTGCCCCTGGTACTCAAATGCCCCACGGCTGAGTGAAACGGCCAGTGTTTTGGCATCGGCACTGCTATGGGCCATAATAAAATCTTTACCGCCTGTTTCACCCACAATACGTGGATATGATTTATACTTATGGATATTGTTTCCAATGGTTTGCCAGATGTCCTGAAACACCCCGGTGCTGCCGGTGAAGTGAATTCCTGCGAATTCAGGATGATTGAACACTACTTCCGCTGCTTCAGGTCCGGAGGGATAAATAAGGTTGATAACACCTGCCGGCACTCCTGCCTTTATAAATATCTCCATCAGAACGTTGGCGCTGTATACCTGGGTATTGCTGGGTTTCCAAACCACAACATTGCCCATCATGGCGCAGGAGGTTGGAAGATTTCCGGCAATGGCGGTGAAGTTGAAGGGAGTAAGTGCATACACAAATCCTTCGAGAGGCCGCCATTCCATGCGATTCCACACACCAGGCGAAGAAACCGGTTGTTCGGCATAGATCTCGGTCATAAACTGCACGTTAAAACGCAGAAAGTCAATTATCTCGCAGGCGCTGTCTATCTCAGCCTGAAAAGCACTCTTGCTTTGACCAAGCATGGTGGCGGCATTTAATTTAGCGCGGTAAGGTCCCGCTATTAGTTCAGCAGCTTTCAGGAAAATAGCCGCCCGCTGCTCCCAGCTGAGTGCCGACCATTTCTCCCTTGCAGCCAGCGCTGCATCTATTGCCTGTGTAATATGGTTTTTGTCGCTTTTATGAAAATGGCCCAGGGTATGTTTATGATCATGGGGAGGGGCAACACGTACCTTGTTATTGCTGCGAACTTCCTGCCCGCCTATGTACATGGGTATATCGGCTTCAGCCTTTCTGAGTTCTTTCAGCATGGCCTGAAGCTCCTTTCTTTCCGCGCTTCCCGGCGCATAACTCTTGATTGGTTCGTTTACAGCTACAGGTACTTTATAAATTCCTTTTGGCATAATGGTGTTTTTAAATTGTTTAACGCTGCCGGAAAAAGCAGCGAGGGGTCAAAGATAATATTTATGAATGTATGTGAGTGTAACCAGGGTTACTTCTGATTGTTTGTTCACAAACACCATAGTACGGTATTGATCATTTTGCAATTTCAACAACGGCGCTTGTGCTGACTCGGCATAACGCTGTTCAAACAGCCTTCAGGGTTCATGAACTGCAACTGACGGTGCCCATTCAATCAGGTGCTGTCTTCTGCCAACTTTGCTGTTTATATTCAGGTTGCTTCCGTAGCTTTGCCACTTTATCATTCAAAAACGTCCATATTATGTAGTGGTTCTGCTTGTGGCTGCAGGCTTAACGTTTTTTTTCGCATCCAGGCTAGGTCAGCTGCGATTTGACTATGACTTTGAAGCTTTTTTTCCTAACGAAGACAGCGAGCTTGAATTATATAATAAGTACCGCAGTACTTTTGAGCACGACAACGAGTTTGTTCTGATTGCCGCAGAGAACAATAAAGGCATTTTCAGGGAGGATTTTCTTTTAAAGGCCGATAGTTTTACGCGTCATCTGCAGCAATTGCCTTTTGTTGTGCGGGTTATGTCGCCAACAACTTTAAAACGGATCAGCTATGGCGGGCTGGTGCCGGTTGCATTTTCCCTGCTGCACATTGACGAACCGGCAAAGTATTCAGCCGACAGCATGCAGATCTATTCGGATCCCTCG
>JAEZDS010000216.1 GCA_023433205.1 Bacteroidota bacterium | reverse complement strand
GCTCGTCCAGTACAGCTTTGGCTTTAGGATCCTGTTCCTGAGCCTTAACAAAAAGGGCCAGCATTAAAAACACCAGAATAAAAGATTTTTTCATAAAACGTTGTTCAGCAATTATGATACCAGTTTTGATTGTCAAAGATAAAAAAGGTTTAAGCATGAGCCCGACTTTTAGCGAGACGAAGTTTTAACAGAACAGCAAAACACCCCCAGAACCCACAGCATCAGGACGTTCCAGGGTGGTAGTGGCAATCAGCTGCGATTTCTTAATTTTTGCAAAATCTCCTCCAGCTGGTTCAAATCGTTTACAAGCACCTCGCGGGCCTTGCTGCCTTCAAAGGGTCCGATTACGCCGGCGGCTTCAAGCTGATCTACTATGCGCCCGGCCCTGTTGTAACCCAGTTTGAGTTTACGCTGTAAGAATGAAGCGCTTCCCTGTTGAAACTGAACCACGATCTTTGCTGCATCGTCGAACATCTTGTCGCGTTCACTAAGGTCAATATCGTCTTTGCCTGAATCACCATCTTCCCCAACATATTCCGGAAGCATAAAGGCGCTCGGGTAGGCACGCTGGTTGCCGATAAACTCTGTGATCTTCTCAACCTCCGGAGTATCAACAAAAGCGCACTGGATCCGGATCAGATCATTGCCGGTACTTAAGAGCATATCACCACGGCCTATCAGCTGATCAGCGCCGCCCGAATCAAGAATTGTGCGGCTGTCGATTTTGCTGGTTACCCTGAATGCGATACGCGCAGGGAAATTAGCTTTGATTGTGCCGGTAATAATGTTTACTGAAGGACGCTGAGTAGCGATAATCAGGTGAATGCCCACAGCCCTTGCAAGCTGCGCAAGTCTGGCAATCGGCGTTTCAACCTCTTTGCCCGCGGTCATGATAAGATCGGCAAACTCATCTACCACCAGCACAATGTATGGCAGAAACTTGTGTCCTTCGTTGGGATTAAGTTTTCGCTGAACAAATTTGCCGTTGTACTCTTTGATGTTACGCACCTGCGCGTCCTGCAACAAGGCGTAACGGTTATCCATCTCTATACAGAGCGAATTAAGCGTATGAATAACCTTGGTGTTATCGGTGATAATGGCATCTTCTGAATTGGGCAGTTTTGCAAGAAAATGTCTTTCGATCTTATTGAACAAGGTCAATTCCACCTTTTTGGGATCAACTAGAACAAACTTCACCTGTGAAGGATGTTTTTTATATAACAGCGAAACCAGTACTGCATTGAGGCCAACCGATTTACCCTGACCAGTTGCCCCGGCCATCAGCAGGTGGGGCATTTTGGCAAGATCAGCAATAAAAATCTCGTTACTGATGGTTTTGCCGAGCGCTATCGGCAATTCAAATTGTGAATTATTGAATTTTTCGGAAGCCAGGATGTTTTTCATCGGCACCATCTCGGGATTCTGGTTGGGTACCTCAATACCAATGGTTCCCTTGCCCGGAATAGGCGCGATAATTCGTATGCCCAGCGCTGCAAGACTTAAGGCAATGTCATCTTCAAGATTCTTGATTTTGCTGATCCTCACTCCTGCCGCAGGAACAATTTCGTAAAGGGTAACAGTGGGCCCAACCGTTGCGCTGATCTTGTCGATCTCGATCCCATAATTTTTAAGCGTGCCCAAAATGCGGTTTTTATTCGCAATCAGTTCCTCCTGATTTACTTTGCTGTGAATATGTCCATAATCGTTGAGCAGCTCAAAGCCAGGGAAAACATATGAGCCAAGATCAAGTGTAGGATCATATTCGCCGAACTGTTCAACCAAAGCAGCAGCCTTGTTTCTGTCTTCAATCACATACTCTTCATCTTTTCCGGGAGTGATCTCAAGTTCAGGGGCTTCTTTTTTCTCAGGAACGGGCGGAAGCTCTGAGCTAAGTTCTTCGCTATTTACCTCTGGTTCTTCCTGCACAATGCCCTTTACAGTTTGTATTTCAACAGCAGGTCCTTCAGTAGTTTCCTTGTGATGCACTTCAAAGTCAAGCAAAGCCGCCTCTTCTTCAGCAGAAAGACCTGCCTCAGATCCCTGCACATTGTCGCGCATTACGTTCGCGCTAAAAGCTGACCTGATCTCTTCCTCTATCTGCATCTCTTCGTCATCGGCCTTTTTCTCCGGTAAAGTAAAAGCGAAGTTTGTAGTGATCACCAGAAAAGCGAGCATCGCAAATCCCAGAAGCGCGTACAGCCCCATTCCTCCAACATAATTACTTATCACCTGATTAATAAAATAACCGAAGCCCCCTCCCATAAAAAAATAGGACTCAGAGAAAATAGCAGAGAACAGCAGTGAGCTCCACACCATAACAAACAACCACTTTGCCACGAAAGTGCCACGCTGCAGAAACCTCCGCTGAACAACTTTTTGTAATCCATACAGAAAAAGTACAGGAACCAGCACAAAACTGGCTGTGCCAAAAGCTTTATACATGAACCAATGCGATACAAGGGCGCCGAGTTTGCCCAGCCAGTTCTCAACTTTTGTTTCAGGAGCAAAAAATTCAGCGGCACTTCCCAGAACCTTGTCCTGGTCGGTTTGCCAGGTAAAAAAATAAGCAATAAGGGCAATGGCCAGATACACCGAAATAAGTACCATCGCCAACCCAATAAGTTTCTGGTTACGTTCGTTGTTCAGAAAAACGCTTAAGCGGGCGGGCAGTTTAATTCCTTTAGCTGCTGGCACTTCCGCTGGTGTTTCCGCCGCAGCAACGTTGTTATGCCTGTCCTTGTTTTTACGCTCGGCCTTTTTTGCCGGGATGGTTTTTTTATCCCTCGCTGTCCTTCCTTCCGCCATTCCAGCCAGTTCATCCACTACAGTCTCTGCTGCCTCTTCGTTTCTGAACCGGTTTCTTTTTTCAGTACCCATGAACATTAAATTTAGACTGTTTAGTGACCCCTTCCCTGTCCAAAAATCTATGTTTTTAACCGGGTTGTGTTCATTAAAAGTCCTCCTGCGACTGTTAAATTTCCTTTCAGTAGAAATGCCGCAGAATTGTACCTTGCACCAGATGAAAAAACGTTTTAAACTGCTGCTGGTACTGCTCTGCCCAGCACTATTAATGGCACAGGAAACAGACAGTGCCTGGGTAAGAGCCAATTACCAAAAAACAGAGACCAGAATTGCAATGCGCGACGGCGTAAAATTATTTACCACCATTTATTCTCCGAAAGATCAGACAGGAACGCATCCGGTTTTGATGATGCGCACGCCTTATTCGGTAGCGCCATACGGGGCCGGGGTTTTTAGCCCCCGTTTATACCTTACGCACTGGAAAAAGTATCTTGCTAGAAACTACATAATTGTGATGCAGGATGTACGCGGCAAGTACATGAGTGAGGGGGAATTTGTAGATGTACGCCCGCACAATCGGGCAAAAAAAGATAAAGAAACCGATGAATCTTCTGACACTTATGATACAATTGACTGGCTGATCAAAAATGTAAAGAACAACAATGGCAATGTGGGAGTTTTCGGGATCTCCTATCCCGGATTTTACAGCACCATGGCCGCTTTGTGTGACCATCCTGCTCTGAAGGCAGTTAGTCCGCAGGCACCGGTAACCGACTGGTTTATTGGCGACGACTTTCACCACAACGGCGCGTTTGCGCTGCACGATGCTTTCAGGTTTTATTCTGGTTTTGGCAAGCCGCGCACGGCTCCGGGGACTTCAGGTGCAAGTTCTTTTGTGTTTCCACAATCTGACATCTACAACTTTCACCTTCAGACAGGAGGAATTAAGGAGCACAGTGCCTTACTGAAAGATTCAATCCCATTCTGGAGCCAGCTGCTTCAGCATCCTGACTATGATGACTGGTGGAAGGCCCGCGACGCAAGAAGGGCCTGCACAAATGTGAAACCCGCCGTGCTCGTAGTGGGTGGTTTGTTTGATGCCGAAGATCTTTTCGGCGCCTGGAATCTTTACAAGGCGATTGAAAAACAATCACCGGCCACCGAAAATAAAATTGTGATGGGACCCTGGTATCACGGGGGCTGGCACCGCGCAGAAGGCACGCATCTGGGTCCCGTACGATTTGGGGCCGCAACCTCCGACTTCTTTCAGGATGAAGTGGAAGTCCCTTTTTTTGAGAAACATCTTCGAAACAAGGATGTAAATAAAGAACCTGCAGAAGCAACCGTATTTTTTACAGGTCAAAACTCCTGGCAAACTTTTACACATTGGCCGCCGGCCGGTACAAAAACTGTGGCGCTTTACTTTTCACCAAATGAGACAGCCGGTTTCGAGAAGCCTTCAAAGAACGCCGGCGTCAGCCGATACGTAAGCGACCCACACAATCCAGTGCCTTTTGCCGGCGACATCCCCCTAAAACGAAATCGCGAATACATGATAGAAGACCAGCGTTTTGCTGCTCGCCGGCCCGATGTGCTGGAATTTTCAACAGAGATCTTTTCCTCTGACCTTACGCTTGCCGGGCCCGTTGAAGCTCAGCTTCAGGTTAGCATAAGTTGCACTGACGCCGATTTTGTAGTGAAGATCATAGACGTTTTTCCTGATGACTTTAACTATCAAAATGATGTGTGCTGCAAAGGCGCAGACAGCAACAGGATATTGGACGGCTACCAGATGCTGGTGCGTGGTGAAATTATGCGTGGAAAATACCGTAACAGCTTCGAAAAACCAGAATCCTTTATTCCAGGACAAAAAACAACGGTTAAATTCACGCTGCCCGATGTTGCTCACACCTTCAAAAAAGGACACCGTTTGATGGTGCAGATCCAGAGCAGCTGGTATCCGCTGTTTGATATGAATCCACAACGCTTCACCAATATTTACCAAAGTGAAAAAAAGGATGCCGTGCCCTGCACCATTACCCTGCACCACAATGTTTCAAAACCTTCGATGCTGATCCTTCCCATTCTTGAAAAGTAATGACTGAAAAGATTTTGATATGGTTTTGTCTTGCAGGGGCAGTTGTATTCCTGCTCAGGAGATTTGTTTTCAGGAAAAAAAAGAAACAAGGGGGAGGCCATTGCGATGACTGTTGATTTTTATTGTCTTATGTTGCATGTTCTGGCTTGAATTCAATTAAGCCCGGAATTGTTAGGGTTTTACTGCAGAATGAAACCTGCAGGTAAAAGGCATAAACTCCCGGCCTTCGCCGGAACAGGCGCAGAGCAGCAGAGGTTATGCAAAGGCGCAACGCTTTAAACAAGCAGGGTAAAAGGCACAGGGGAAATTGAGCTGCGCTCAATTTGAAAAGACACAAAGACTAGTACTCTTTGTCGTTGCGGTTAGAGGGAGTTGGAGCTTCAAATTTTCGTCGGTAGCCTCAAAGTTTACTTAGACCCAAAGTACAGTTCCTTTTGTCACGGGATATTATTGGCAGCAATACAGCATCCCGACAGCTAATTCTTTACTTTTATCAGATGAAAATTCTAACCGCCGAACAGATCAGGACAGTTGACGAAGCAACCATCATCAGTGAGCCGATTGCATCGATTGAACTGATGGAGAGGGCAGCCAGAAAATGCGCAGACAGAATTGCGGCACTTGTTCATGCACGAACACCAATTCACATCTTCTGCGGAAAAGGCAACAATGGCGGTGACGGGTTGGCCATTGCAAGACTGTTGAGTGAACAAAACTATAACTGTAAAGTTTACATCATTCATTTCCGGCCTAAGTTCAGCGGGGATGCAGAAAAAAACTATCAGCGCTTAAATAAAACCAGTCCAGAGGTCATCAGTGAAATAAAAAGTTTCAAAGATCTCCCTGACTTTTCCGGCAATCATCATGCTGTTGCTGTTGACGCCTTACTTGGAACGGGCATAAACGCTGCGCCAAAAGATCTGCTGAAGGATACCATCGAATTTATCAACAAACATTATTCAAGGATAATAAGTGTTGACGTGCCAAGCGGATTAAAAACCGATGGCGCACAGGAAGGACAGTCAATCATTCTTTCCTCACTCACACTCTCATTTCAATTGCCCAAGCTCGCATTTATGCTTCCTGAAAATGCAAAGCACGTTCCTGAATTTGAGCTGCTGGATATAAACCTCAGTGAGAAGGCAATAAACGAGGCCGATACCGATAAATATTTCGTTACTGCTGCTGATATCAAGACGCTGATAAAAAAACGTCCAAAATTTTCGCATAAGGGTAATTACGGACATGCCCTTCTGATGGCGGGAAGCAGCGGCAAGTCAGGCGCAGCGATTATGGCGGCCGAAGCAACGCTCAGAAGCGGCGCAGGTTTGCTTACAGTTCATAGCACAGCAACCACAATACAAACCCTCCTACAAAGACTGCCGGAAGCCATGAGCAGCGCCGACGAAAATCCCCACCATATCAGCAGTATCGAAAAACCAGAAAATTATTCAGCACTGGCATTTGGTCCGGGTACCGGCACCCATGAAGAAACAGCCATGACCCTGAAAAAAATTCTACAGCACGGGGTACGGAAACTGGTGCTTGATGCCGACGCCCTGAACATACTTTCAGAGAATAAGACCTGGCTTGAGTTTTTACCGGCCAACTGTATAATTACCCCACATCCCGGCGAATTCAAAAAATTAAGTGGCGACCAGGAAGACGACATGGCCAGACTTTCGGCACTGCAACAATTTTCTTTGCGTTACAATTGTATAACAATATTAAAGGGTGCGCACACAGCCATAGCCATGCCAGATGGAAACCTGTTCTTTAACAGCAGCGGGAACCCTGGTCTGGCAAAGGGAGGCAGCGGAGACGTACTTACAGGAATCCTACTTGGACTTCTGTCCTCGGGCTACAATGCGCCGCAGTCGGCACTTATAGGGGTTTACATCCATGGCCTGGCCGCCGATCTCTGCGCTGAGGAAATGGGATTGGAGGGCATTCTGGCCAGTGATGTTATTAAAAAGTTACCGGCCGCATTTAAGATGCTGCAACAATAACTGTTTATGTTATACACCTGAAGTATTCTCTTTCTCCACAGCCTGCTTAAATCTCATCAGCCCCTTCTCATAATCTCTGCCTATCAGTTCATTCATATCCATAAACAGCATCGGCGTGCGGTACATATATCCCACTTCAAAATACATGCCCCAGGTTACACGGGTGTTGCTTCCCTCGCCGTTAACAAGGTAATAGGCCATTGCATCACCCTGGTCATCAAAGCGCAGTGTTTGCACCAGTGAATCGGCATTATGGCGTATAATGATCAGCTCCCCCGTTCCTACCTCCTTATTCCCACTCCATTTATAACTGTGCCCCGGCATACCGGCCTCCCCACTTAAAGAATATTTCATTGCAGGATCCAGCTCCGTCCACGGACTCCACTGCTCGTGAAAATAATTAAGATCACCAAGGCGCTCATTTACCAGGGCCGGAGGAGCGTTTATCACAATACTTCGTTCAACCTTCACCTCAGTGGGCCCGAACAAAGCCAGCACAAAATAAAGAACAACCAGAATTATGATACCATAAAAGACTTTTTTCATTTTGATGGGTTTATATTTTCAAAATTAAGGATTTGTTTAGTACTCTTGGAAGGTCATAAACACCGTTAGCAAAACAGGGCCGCTGTTCTCACCCAGGGCCTTGTGTTTTATCATCTCCATCCTTGTTCTCACGGTAGATGTAACGAATAGCAGTTTCGTTGCTGGCCGGTTGTTTTGGATGCTCTTCGCCAGGATCATCTACTTCAGAGTCTTCCTCTTCAAGCTCCCAGTCGTACACCTTTCGCTGCGGACCCTCAAATCTGTAATGAAAAGCGACCAGTAATCCGGCAATGGCACCAAACAAATGCCCTTCCCAGCTGATGCCAGGTTTTAAAGGTAGAATGCCCCAGGTAATACTTCCATAAAGAAACACTACCAGCAGCGATACCACCATAAGCTGGCGATGCCTTCGAAAGATGCCGCTAAAAAAGAGGAAACTTGCCAGTCCGTATATCAGTGTACTTGCTCCTATGTGATGCATTGGGTGTGTATCGCTGTTTCTTCCGCCTACCCAGAGCCACAAACCGCTGATGAGCCAGATCCACAGACTAACAGCGGGAGCCAGTTTCCGATAAAAATAAAAAAGCATCATGCCCAGCACCAGAATAGGAAAGGAGTTCGAAACCAAATGATCAAGATCGCCGTGTACAAAAACCGATGTGATTATTCCAGGCATTCCCTCCAGTGTGCGAGGCAGGATGCCAAAACCAAGCAGCCTGCTATTTACACTGTGCTGCAGCAAAAATACCAGCCATAAAAAGCAGATAAATAAAAACGGGTAAAAAGCGCTGCGATAGATCTGTAGAGCCAGGTAATTCTTCACATTATAAAGATGCGAAAAAAAGCAGGTGTTGTCTTTACCAAAAGACAACAATTATTTACCTGCACCAGGCGCGCGCACGGGCATCAGCAGTAGTGTTCGCCATTTACGGGGATCTGGTTGCTCACGTGGATCAGTAATATAATACTCACGCATGGGGCCACCTTGTTTTATAGCGAGTTTGTTCATGTATTCTCTCAACTGCGCGTATGCTTTGTAAAGTTCAGCATAAGGCC
>JAEZDS010000189.1 GCA_023433205.1 Bacteroidota bacterium | reverse complement strand
TACCCCTCAATTAAAATCCCCGGAAAGTCTCCGGGTTTTTTTATCTTCGATCCTACGACGATGGCCGATGGTTTACAATACCCTTACAATTTGATCCTCTAGTGCATTTTTATAAATTCCAACCGCTTTATTTTTAGTTAGCACACTGTATTCCATAAACGTATTTGGTGCCTTTATCCCATTATAAAGTAATGCAAAAGAAGTATCACAAGGCCACCATCCTTTCGGGTTGCCAAGAGAGTCCCAGACTTGGTAAACATAACCCCTGAGTTGAGCGCTGCTGCCCGAAAGGGACACAATCTTGACTCTCTCATGCATATCCATTCTTTTTTGCGCATTTGGAAGATCATATACAAAAGAGGAGCTTGGGCGAGGCCAGTAATAAATTAAGCTGTCCGTGATGTATAGACCTGGATGTGATATGGTAGCATCTATTTGAAAGGTTTTTACAATGTATTTTCCCGGATTATGCACAACTTCATCTGGAGTCACATACTTTTCTGTCAACTGGATGGTATCACTATTGCTATAAAGGGATTTGTTTAGGGTGTAAGGAAAACGATAGTTCGTTCCAAAGTGATACAGTATTCGGTAAGGCCTTTCTATCATCCTCAAAGCTGCGCCAGCGTTCAATCTGCCATAACCTGTAAGGGTGTCGTAGCCGGCCTGCCCAACATCAGTAGCCGAGCGCTGTAATATAAAATCGCAATCTTCAGGGGCAAGATTGTTATAGAGATTTGTACTGTCATTCATGTAACTGAGCATTAGCCCCACTACTCCGGCCGCGTGTGGTGTTGCTGCCGAGGTGCCATTATAGCCAATGTATGATTTATCTGCGGAAGTGGTTACCACAATGTTTGAATTGGATGGTGCTGCAATATCTATACCCTGTCCCCAGGAATAGGGACTCTGATATAAGCCGTCGGGGCCTGTGCCGCCAACCGAAATCACCCAGCTGGTATCAAAACAAGCTGGATAGTAGGTCTTGTTCTGGTAATTGCCACGTGCCGCTACAATAGGCACCTGCATACGATACATGTAACGAATTGCTTCTCTGAGCGAGGCAATTGTATCGAGCGTGTAGCCGAAATCCTGCGCGATGAGATAATTGCAGGTGGCGAAATCAATGCCGTAATTATAACCAAGACTGCCCGTACGCACGCTTTCAACCTGCGATTTTATTAGCAAGTTGGCAGTTGTCTGTGTTATCTTTATACTAAACAGAGATACGCCGGGATTATTTGTGCTGCCGTCTCCTCCAGCAATACCGGCCACACCTGATGTGTTATTTCGTAACCCTGCAATAATTCCCGCAGTCCTTGTCCCATGGTTTGCTGCGTCAGGCGTTGTAGTATTTCTCAGGTTCATGCTAAATTGGTTATACCATGAAAAGTCCCAGCCCTGTATCTTGCCAGAAGTTGGTGAGCCGTTATAGCCGAAGTCCTTATGCCGCCATTCAACACCAGAATCAAATAAGCCGCATTTTATGTCACTTGAGCCGCAATCTGTAACTATATTCCAGGCCTCTTCAATATTTATGTGTGCGTTGGCTATGCTGCCAATAGGATGCAGATTTGGCTGCTGGGTGGCATATAAGCTGTCATTTGGCGGACTGGCCATTTCGGTTACAAAATAATTGGGATGAGCATACGAAACTATGTCCTTTAAATTATTCAATACAGCTGCAACCTGCGATATTGAGGCGTGAGGGGGAAACTGCAACAGGAGCATTGACCAGAATGGTGGTCGGGGAACTACCTCGCCACGTCGGGAAATATCTGTTGAGTCAGTGCTTAAAAATGAATCAAATATTTTTATTGCTTTAATATCACAGTCTCTGCAGACAGATTCCAGTGAAGAACTTACTGTATTATATGCAGAGGTAGTCAGATAATCCTGCAATCCGGCAAACTCCGATTGTTTGGAACCAACCAGGTTGTCAATTTCAGCAGTGTTTATGGCACCTGGCATAAAAGATACGATCAATTCCCGTTTTTTCCATTTGGGGACACCCCCAACATACACACGCGTGGTATCTGTTTCAAGATCAGTATATCTTGTAAAAAGGTATGATGGCCCAGTTGAATCAGCAACTGAAATAACGTCACATCCCTGCTGGTGTACTTTTACATCAGAAGGCAATACATTCTGAGTACTGCCAGCTATTTTTCGTTCCCAGGCTTTATTTCCGTTGGCTTTGATCTTGCCAACCACCACCTGTTTGAAGCCAGCGTTAGCATCTTCCGCACCAATAAAATACACATCGCCGAGTGAATTTGTTGCCAGTTTTTTCAGAACAGCATCACCTGTGCTGCTTTCTGCTTCCTGGGTATGGGTACTCAGCAGGCTTCCATTGCTATTGTACCTCACACAGATCATTTCTTTATTGCTGTTACCAGCATAGCCTCCGATGATAACATCTCCGGTAACCGGATCACAGGCAATAGTACTCCCTAAATCATCCATGCCATAAGGATCGAGTGTCGCAGTCCAGGCGATGGTATAGTTCGGCAAAAGTTTTACCGTTTTAATGTCGAACGAAGTGGAGCCAAGTGTTTTACCTGTAATGTAAATATTTCCTCCCGCGTCCTTAACATAAGCGGTAGGTACATCATTTGGCGTTCCAATTAAGTCAGTGCGTGAATCGGAAAGGAACATCAGAGTATTGGAATCGAATACTGCAACCGCATAAGCATTTTCCACAGCGGAGCTTTGGCTGCCGCCGATAATCAGTATATCACCATTTATTCCATCTACTTCAATACCCAGTGGAATGTCAATCAGGTTGGCATAATCGTAAGTATTTACATTTAACTGGCTCAGATTATTGGCATCAAGCTCTACAACCGTATAATCATAGCTCGTGGCGTTATTTTCACTACAAACTGCAACAAGCAGATTATTTGAAACAGGATGAATAAGCAGTGCCATGCCAATATCGTTTAGCATATCTGGTCCTGCAAATGCCGTTGCATCAAGAAGAACACCCGCTGAACTGAATTTGAGGATGACGGCATCATGATCAACAACATTGCTGTTATCGGTCGTGCCGCAAACATATATCTCACCAGTTGGTGATTCATACACCCCTATGCCATAATCGTTGTTGGCAGAAGCAGTATTGTAGCTAACCTGAAAAACCACAGTGCCATTTTGGTCTCTTTTTTCAAGCAAAATATCTTCTCCCTGACCGGTTACTGTTGTATGCCCTACGGTGATAATTTCGCCACTCATGCTGAGAATACTGTTACTCCACTGCATTCCGAACTGGTTCAGTATCGGATTAAATACCGGCTGACCAAATGTGTCCTGGTACATCTTGTTTACATAAACGTTTTGTGCGTAGGAGAAGGACACTAGAGCCGATACGACAATAAGCGTCAGGAGAGTCTTTTTTTTCATGCTGCTTTTTTTTTGATGTTGTATATTTAATGCCGGTTTTCCGGCTTCTGTTTCATCAAGTGCAGTAGAGCCACTCTGCAATAAGCAAATATGACCCTTGGTCCATACCATTCAGGTAAGAGGCAAAGTACTTTAGAACAATACTGAAGTGAAAAAAATGAAGCGGCGATTTGGCGCTGATGAGGAGGGAGTATAAAACAGCGGGCGTACTCCTATTCAGCCCACCATCGGGAAACTGCGAAGTAACCCAGACACGAACTGACAGTGTACGCCCTTGCGGGCGTTTTTCCACTATCGTCGTGTCTTGTTTCGCAGTTTTTGATGGTGACGATGCTTAAAACGCTTATTATTTTCTAGGTCTTTCTATTTCTTATAATTCTCAGTATTTACTTTGGGGCTAAAGTACTTAGATTATTTGAATTGCCAAATGTGATTTTATGTAATTCCCCTGTGAAAATTCCCATATCAGAAATGGGCTTTTTCCCGGGTGAGTTCTACGTTCTCCAACAAATAGTTTCAGGCTGATGCCGGTAAATTGTATACTGCGGGTTAATAATTGAGTGCCCACCTTCGCATTTCTTGGTAAATATTGGTCCAATCACACCATCTACTCTGCCAGCTAAAATTTTAATCAAACTGCAAACACCTCCAATATATTGCAGCTATTAAACGTTGCTGGAAACTGTTTGTATTGCAGGCCGTTTATCTCCTGCATAAATTCAAGCCGCAGCACAAAAAGTTTTGCGGCAAAATTATTGCTGCTGCTGCCAGCCTGCAGCACTGCATTTGTGGTGGCCTGCCCTTTGTTTAAAACCAAGGTATTGGTTTCAATAAGTTCAGATCTTTCCCCGGCAAGATCAAAAAAAAGCCAGCCTCCACGCAATTTACAGTGTGTTGCAGCTTTGGGCCATCGCACATCATGCTGCGGATCAAAACCTGTGATGGCAACCAGATTTTGCGAAGCAGTAATTTTTACAGGACAGAATAAAACATTGCGTAATCTGGCATTTACATTCAGATCAAAACCCTGCAGCTCCTTCCTGCCGCCGGTAGTTTGTAAACCCGTTGCAGCTCTCCTTTCCCCTCTCTTACTCACCAGGTCGTGTAACTTTATGCGGTGCATTACCCCGTTCATTCTCGAAGTAACATCGCTATCACTCGCCCCCAGTATTAGCGGCCTCAATCCCCGTCTAATTACCTTGCCGCTTTTTGCACAACTGCCAAACTCTGTCCCGTTCTCTCTACACCTTACCATGTTTGGGTCCTCCTTCATGTTCTTACTGGCAAAACCTCCCTTGCGCCTGGCAACTATTCCGTGCCTGGTTTTGTAAAACGAAAGTCCGTGAATACTTCCGGTTATCTCGAGTAATCCCTGTAGTTTAGGCATATATCAAAATTAAAAATTCCCCCCTCTCTTTCAACTTGCACTCTTCTTTTTAACATTTCTAATAAGGTACTGCTATAGTATAGATATAGTATGGATATAGTATGGATATAGTAACTTTATAGTACAGATTATAAATGATACATAGCCCTAATAAGCTTGAGTACAGGCAGAAACACCCACTCGCCCGACCTTGTAACCCGTACAGCCAAAAAGGTGTTTAAAATGCTAAAGCCACCACTTTATGCCCCCTAATACAGCATGCTGATTGATTACGTACCTTTGCGCCCTTGAATTACAAGCTGCATAGTCTGGCTCCTGAACAGGAAGCACTCCTCAAAGAAGGCAAACTTCTCCCTATTATGGAAGAATTTTACACCATTCAGGGCGAAGGTTTTAATACTGGTAAAGCCGCTTATTTTATCCGTATTGGCGGATGCGACGTTGGTTGTCACTGGTGCGATGTAAAAGAGAGCTGGGACGCCAACATACATCCGCTTACAGCAGCAGAAAACATTGTAAAAAATGTGCTTCTGGCAGGTGCCGAAAGTGTGGTGGTCACAGGTGGAGAACCGCTCATATACAATCTTTCTCTGCTCACTTCACTCCTGAAAAAACACAACATCTCCACTTTTATTGAAACCTCAGGGGCCTACCAGTTAAGCGGTGAGTGGGACTGGATCTGCCTTTCTCCAAAAAAAACAATGCCGCCACTTAAAGAAGTTTTTCAGAAAGCCCACGAACTAAAAGTAATTGTGTTCACCAAACACGACCTGCTCTGGGCTGAGTAACA
>JAEZDS010000178.1 GCA_023433205.1 Bacteroidota bacterium | reverse complement strand
TGATAATTTCGCCCTTTCAGGGCTTAGATAGCCTTGCTAGCTAACTCAGGGCTTCGCCCTGAGTTAGTATATGTTGCCCTTTCAGGGCAATTTGACTGCGGTGTAGCAAACTGCAGTCAGATAAGTGGGGGTGCTTAGTGTAAATCAGGTCTCCCCTGAGTTAACATATTTGCCCTTTCAAGGTAATATGCCTGCGGTGTAGCAAGCTGCCGTCAGATAAGCGGGGGCGCTTAGTGTTAATCAAGTCTCCCCTGAATAAAATATGTTGCCCCTTCAGGGCAAAGCGCTTGGGGTGCGGCAACTTGTAGTCAGATACGTGGAAGGTGTTTGAGGTAAATCAGGTTTTCGCCTTGAGTTAAAGGATAGTGTTCTTTAAATTTGTCGTTTGAATTTTGACTGAACATGTTAAATAGAGAAAAGTGGAGCGCTCTATTTTTCATCCTGATTTCAAAAATAAACACCTGCACATCTAGCGCCGAGGCATCCAAATCAAAATTGACCCCGCGTCATGACTGAGATTCAAATCCAAAAAAAAGATTTCTTAATTACCCGCTAAAAATCAGGAAAGGATATTATAAGCGGCAAAAGCGGAGCCATAAGCGAGCGCCAGCAGAAAAACGAACTGTGCCAGCACGATGAGCCAGCTCCTGGTTTCGCGTTTTACCACAGCCACAGTGCTCATACATTGCAGGGCAAAGGCATAAAATAGTAGCAGCGACCAGCACACGGCAGGACTGAACTGTGGTTGCCCCCGGCTATTCTTTTCGGCTTTGAGTTTTTGGCGTATACTTTCGGTTTCGCCGGTATCAGAGGACTGATAGATGGTTGCCATTGTTCCTACAAAAACCTCCCTGGCGGCAAATGAGGTAAGCAGGGCAATCCCAATTTTCCAGTCGTAACCAAGGGGGGCGATGGCAGGCTCAATAAAATTACCGAGACGGCCGATATAGGAATGTTCAAAACGCTGAGCTTTAACCTGTTCGAGGGTTACTGAATTTTCTGCGGGATGCAGCTCGCTGCTCAGCGTTTTTTCTGCCTGTGTTAACCGCCTGTACTCCTCGCCTGCGCCATGCGTACTCATAAACCACAAAATAATTGAGATGGCAAGGATCACCTTACCCGCTTCAAGCACAAACACCTTTACCTTGTTGTACACCATTATCATGATGTTCCTGAACTGCGGCCAGCGATAAACAGGCATCTCCATCACAAAAAAAGAACTCTCTTGTGATTTGATGATGTTTTTGAGGAAAAAAGCGGTGATCATGGTGGCCACAAAACCAAGCATGTAAAGCAGAAAAAGTACCAGTCCTCTCGCGTTAAAGATGCCCAGGAATTTATTTGCGGGATACATAACCGAAATAAGCAGCGTGTAAACTGGTAATCTTGCTGAACAACTTACCAATGGCAGAACAAAGATGGTGATGAGTCTTTCTTTTACATTACTGATAGAGCGGGTGGCCATAATGGATGGCACCGCGCAGGCTGTACCACTGATAAGCGGAATAACCGACCGGCCGTTCAAACCAAAAGGACGCATTACCCTGTCCATTATAAAACCTGCCCTGGCCATATAACCGCTGTCTTCAAGGAAGCCAATAAACAAAAACAAAAAAGCTATTTGCGGAACAAACATCACTACGCCACTTACACCGGGTAAAACACCGTCAACCAAAAGTTCGCTGAGCTGGCCCTCTGGCAAGATCATTCGCAGATGATCGCCCAGATTCAGGAACAGGGACTCGATCCAGAGCATTGGTTTCTCGCTTACATAAAAAATAAACTGGAAAACCAGGAAGATCACAAGCAGTAACACTACATATCCGAATACCCTGTGAGTGGTGAGTTTATCAATACGCGCGCTGGTTTCCTTTTGTGAAAGCTGCTCGGGTGTCCGCACATATTTTGTTACCAGGTAATTAATGATGTTGTACCTGTACAACTTATCTGTGTTCTCGGCGCCAACTGTTTTGGCAGGAGTCTGCAGTGCATTTTTAATATGTTCGCGGTAATTTGAACCAGGTGGTGGATTATTGAGGTCATAAAAAACGCTGTCGCTCACCTGTGCTTCGGTAATGGCCAGGCGCAGTTCGCCTATACCCTCTTGCCTGCGTGAATCAACAGGCAGCACACGCACACCCAAAGTTTTTTCAAGACCTTTGATATCAATCTTTATGTCCTGACTGTTAGCCTCATCTATCATGTTCAGTACTACAACAGTTTTGAACTTGAGGTCGATAAGTTGCGTGGCAAGCAGAAGATTTCTTTTAAGATTGGTAGAATCAATAACGATCACTACTGTTTCAATATTTTCTTTTTGATCGAGCAGGGTGCGAATGGCGATCTTTTCGTCCTGCGACTTTGGATAAAGGCTGTACAAACCGGGAAGGTCAACTATCTCAAGTTTTGTTACAGCGCCGTCTTTGTAAACTGAGGTGTGGCCTTCGTAACGGTCAACGGTAACACCTGCGTAATTGCCGGTTTTCTGGCGGAGACCTGTAAGCGCGTTAAAAAGACTTGATTTTCCGGCGTTGGGATTTCCCAGCAGCGCTACCCGTATGTGATTATTTTTTGGAGCAGGCAAAGATCAGGCCACCAGTTCAACCTGTACCGATTCCGCTTCATCGCGACGTAAACTTAATTCGTAACCTGAAATTGTGACGGCAAGCGGACAGCCCAGCGGTGCGGTTTTTGAAATACTGATAATCTCGCCGGGAAGGCAACCCATATCAATTAATCTGGTGCTTAATGACAGATCTGTAAACGATTTGATAACAGCTTTTTGACCTTTTTTTAATTGTGCCAGTGTTGACATAAGTCTTTAAAGGTACCCAGAATAGAGGTATTTGGCTATACCATAAAAAGGGTAGATAGCGAAGTACGAAGTGGGAGGTACAATGTACGAAGCTGTTGTCAGTCTGCAGTTGGCAGGAGCAGTAGGCAGTAGTGTGGCCGCTAAAAATTCTGTGATATCTTTGGCGGGATGCGGAAAAACATCTCCTTTAAAAAAGGCACCATCTTTTTCAGCGACAGCGGGAAGGGCCGGACCATAGTTCTGCTGCACGGGTTTCTGGGAGCTGCCGGAATATGGGAGCATGCCGTGGTTAACCTTTCAAAAAGCTACAGGGTGATCTGTATTGATCTGCCGGGTCACGGACAGTCAGATTCTTTCGGTTATGCGCATAGTATGGAGTTAATGGCCCGAAGTGTAAAGGCTGTGATGGATCACCTGAAGTTAAAAAGATACGTTATTGCAGGTCATAGTATGGGTGGTTATGCAGCTTTGGCCTTTGCTGAACTTTTTCCCGATAATCTGAAAGGTCTTTGTCTTATCCACAGCAGCGCTTATCCTGATTCTTCAGAAAAAAGAAAAGAACGGGAAAGGGCCATCAAGCTGATCAGGCAAAATAAAAAGGTTTATACCAGCGAGACTATCCGTAATCTCTTCGCAAAAAAAAACCTGAAGTATCTGAAAAAGGAAATTGTTTTTACCAATAAAATCGCGGGTCGTACTACACGGCAGGGGATGGTTGCCGCTTTGCTTGGTATGCGCGACCGTCCGGGGCGGGATATTATTCTTGGTTTGGTCGATTATCCCATCATGATGGTAATAGGAGAACACGACAACATGATTCCTGCCACCCAGCTGCTTGAACAAGTGAGGTGTTAAGGCATGGCACTGTACAGTATCTTGAACACGACGGTCACATGGGATTCCTTGAATCGCCTTTGGTATTTGTGAAAGAGCTTCGAAAGTTTTTGAGGAAGTGTTTTTAGGGATGGTGTGACTTTCTGAGGAAGCAGGAACCAGGACAGGAGGAAGCGGGACTGAGCTGTGGTGTAACCCTTCTGTTTAACCCCCGGCCTTTGCCGGGGCAGGCGCAGAGGGCGCAGAGGAGGCGCAAAGACGCAGAGAGAGTTATTAAAGCGTTGGATTTTGCGTTATGAGGAACCAGGACGACAGGAAGCAGGACTTGGCGAGAGGACAGGGTGCCAGGTTTCGCGCCAAGACGCCAAATGCGCTGAGAGTGATCCAGGACAGAGTCCGGTGGAATCGGTATTGAGGAACCAGGAACCATAACAGCAGGAGCCAGTGCATGAGTTATGGTTTAACCCTTTAGGACTTGAGTTGTGGTACTTTGCTTTTTTTGGAAACAGGAACCAAGACGCGTGGAAGCAGGACTTGAGTTGTAGTTTAACCCGCACGATTTTACTCATGACCTGCGCCGGGGCAGGCGCAGAGAGGTAGAAAAAAATTTAGACACCGCCTCAGACTACTTCTGAGAAAGTCCGTTCTGTTTTTTTCTTCCAAAAAGATAAGGCACAAAAAAAACTGAACAGGCACCGGCGTAACCGAACAAAAGAGCGGTCCAAAAATTGTCTCCTGAATAACCATTATAGGCTAAAATTGCACCCAGCGGCAGGAAGAAATAAAAACTGATGATTGTCTCGTTTTTTTTCATAGACCAGCGTATATTAACAAATTTACAAAATTTCTTTCCTAAACACTCAGCTCCTACACCGTCCGTTGTTTTAAGGCTTCAAACAAAACAATACCTGTTGCGACTGAAACATTCAGTGAAGCGATTGAACCGGCCATGGGGATTTTTACCTGCATGTCGCTGCGCTTGAGGTATTCGCCGCTGATGCCGCTTTCTTCGTTACCCATTATAATAGCGCATGGTTGTGTAAGGTCGGCATCGTAAATAAGATTTTCTGTCTTTTCGTGACAGCTGTAGATCTTAAGTCCGGCCTCTTTTAATTCTGTAATGGTTTGTTTGAGATTGTCTTCACGGCAGACTTTAATACGGTGTAATGCGCCGGCGCTGGTTTTGATGGCATCTCCATTTATCTGCGCGGCTCCGCGACTGGGAATTATTATAAAGTGTACGCCGGCACATTCTGCTGTGCGGGCGATGGCACCAAAATTCCGCACATCGGTTATACGGTCGAGTATCAGCAGCAGCGGAATTTTCCCGGCTTCAAAGATCCTTGCCAGTTCTTCAGAAGTGTTGTAGTAGGTGATCTCAGTGAGGTAGGCCACTACGCCCTGGTGGTTACGATCTGTAATACGTTTTAGTTTTTCGGGCGGTACAAATTGCAGGGGAACGGTGTTTCCCCGCATGGCTTTGCGCAGCTGACTGTAAAGTTCATTAGAAAGACCTTTCTGAATCAGTATCTTTTCAATATCCTGTCCCGCTTCCAGTGCCTCGGTTACCGCTCTGGTACCGAATATCAGATTGTCATCACCCATAACTGCAAAGAACCACAAAAAAGTTGGCTGCAACAACCTGCAAAAGGTTTGGTCGCTGCCAACGCGGGTGCGACAGGTTACTCTGACAACAGTAAACTTTCTTTTTTTGGAGGCTCTTCACCGGTTATTTACAGAAAATCTACCAATGTTAATATCTGGGGACCAATATTTTAAAAAAGTACCTGCATGGAACTTTCCAGTGAGTGCGTGGAACTATTGATTTTACAGTCGTCTTCGCGCACCGCTTAAGAATTTACCTAACACAATTACTGTAATGAACAATGTTTATAAGGCCCTATTTATCAACAAAGGTGGTAACAAGGGGGGTAAAGTGGTAGAAAGTGGTAAAATCTGGTTATTTTTGTCATAACTCATTCGGACTCAACAATGACAGGATTAATCGGGGAATATGATTGTAAAGCTGACGTAAAAGGTCGCTTTATGTTTCCTGTTGACCTGCGCAGGCAGATGGAGGGGGCTTTTGAGAAAGGTTTTGTCATCAACAGAAATCTTCACCAGAAATGTCTGGTTCTATACCCTGCTGCCGAGTGGGAGCGACTCAACAAAAAACTCAGCAAACTCAACAGGCTCATCAAAGCCAATGATGTGTTTGTGAGAAAATTTACCGGAGGCGCTACAGCTGTCGACGCCGACAGTACCGGCAGATTGCTTTTGCCTCGCGCTCTTGCAGATTATGCGGGTATCAGTACTGATCTGAAAGTGTTGGGAAGCAATAATGTTATTGAATTATGGGATAAGGGGCTTTACGAAGACTTCCTGAACCAGGATATTAATGTGGAGAAGCTGGCCGAAGAGGTGCTTGGCGGCATCAATTTTAACGACAGCACCGATGAGCAATAAGTACCACACCCCCGTTCTTTTACAAGCCTGTATAGATCATCTTCAGATAAAAGAATCTGGTATTTATGTTGACCTCACCTTTGGCGGTGGCGGTCACTCGCGGGAAATTCTGCGACACCTTGGTAAAGAGGGCAAACTGATTGCTTTCGATCAGGATGCTGACGCAAAAAGAAATGTGCCCGATGATAAAAGATTCACCCTCATAGGACAGAATTTTCGGTTTCTGAAAAACTACCTGCGACTGAATGGTGTAAGCAAAGTAGATGGAATTCTTGGCGACCTTGGCGTGTCATCGCACCAGTTCGATGAAGCTGAACGCGGTTTCTCGATAAGATTCAATGCCGATCTCGACATGCGGATGAATCGTGAGACACCAATCAGCGCCAAAGATGTAGTTAATGACTATGAAGAAAGGGACCTGCTACGAATTTTCAGGGAGTATGGCGAAGTACAGAACGCCGGAAATCTGGTGAAAAGTATAGCAGCCGCACGACTTCAGAATACCATAACAACTACTGAAGATCTGAAAAATGCCATCAGCTCATGCACACCAAAATTTGAAGAACACAAATACCTGGCAAGAGTGTTCCAGGCGCTGCGCATTGAGGTAAACCAGGAGATGGATGCACTGCGGGAATGCCTGCGGCAATGTGTAGAGGTTCTATCACCGGGAGGAAGGCTGGTGGTGATCTCATATCATAGTCTCGAAGACAGGATGGTAAAAAACCTTATCCGTTCAGGAAATCCTGAAGGCATAGAGGTGAAAGATGTGATCTATGGCACAGGCACTAAGGTGATGAAAGTGATCACACAAAAACCAATTCTTCCATCAGAGGAAGAAGCAGCAGAAAATACAAGAGCCCGCAGCGCAAAACTAAGGGTAGGCGAAAAAATATAAACAAAAACAGAAACAACACTTTGGCAAACAAGTACAGGGATAAAGAAACCACAGCCGAACCGCTTCCTAAAGCGAAGAAGGCCGCGCCCCGTAAAAAGTCTGCCAAAAAAGGGGTGCTTGCAAGGGGATTGGCCTCGGTTTTCAGCGGCACCTTTCTTACGAATGATAAAACCTTACGTCACCTTCCCTTTGTTTTTTTCCTGGCAGTAGTGGCCATACTATATATAGCCAATGGTTACTATGCCGACGACAAGATCCGTGAGGCACATCGTCTCGGTAATCAGTTAAAGGAATTGCGCTCAGAATACATTTCAACCAAAAGTGAATTGATGTTCGCCAGCAAACAAAGTGAACTTGCAAAAGCAGCGGCAGAAATTGATTTGATGGAACCGGTTGTACCTCCAATAAAAATTTTGGTTGACAGCGTGGCGCTTTACGGTAAAAACCAGTTTGGAGAATAAAAAGAACATATTAACCCGCACCTACCTCGTGTATCTGTGCATGTGCCTTTTCGCACTGGGCATAGTTACCCGCATTTGCGTAATTCAGTTTGCCGAAGGAGACAAGTGGCGCAAAAAAGCGGAAGCCTTTACCACAAAGGTTGAAGACATGGAGGCGGTTCGCGGCAATATTTTCGACGCCAATGGCGCTCTGCTCGCCACCTCACTGCCATACTACGAAGTTGCCGTCGACATTAATGCGCCGTCAATTACAGAAGAACTGTTCAGATCGAAACGCGACTCACTTGCACTGATGCTCAGCAGACTTTTCCGCGACAAAGATCAGTACGCCTACCTGAGGATATTAAACAGGGCCCGCCGCGATAACGACCGCTATGTATTATTAAAAAGAAATGTTTCATATAAAGATCTACAGCAGATCAAAACCTTTCCCATTTTCAGAATGGGCAGAAGAGGAGGTTTAGTTACCCTGCAGACAAATAAACGCGAAAGACCTTTCCAGATGCTGGCGGCAAGAACTATTGGCATGTCGCGGCCAGGCATTAAACCTGTTGGACTTGAAGGCGCATTTGATTCTGTGCTGATGGGTGTGAGCGGAAAAAGACTAATGCAACGCATCGCCGGAGATGTGTGGCGGCCAATCAACGACGAGAATGAGGTTGAACCAAAAGATGGCAGCGATCTGTACACAACTATCGACATTAACATACAGGATGTGGCGCAAAGCGCGCTTATGCGTTCGCTGCAGAGAAACAACGCCGCTTTCGGCTGCGCAATATTGATGGAAGTAAAAACCGGCGAGATCAAAGCCATCTGCAATCTTGCGCGAAGTAAGCAGGACACAACCAAATACTATGAAACACTCAATTATGCGCTGGGTTATCCCGCTGAACCAGGCTCTACATTTAAACTCGCCTCCCTGCTGGCAGCTATTGACGAATATGATGTGAGTCTGGAAGAAAAAGTTGAGGTAGGCAAGGGTTACTGTATGTATTACGACCGGCCAATGCGTGATGCGCACGCTCCTGAAGAGCCTGTGCTCACCGTGCAACGTGCGTTTGAGACATCAAGTAACGTGGGTATCAGTAAAATTGTGACCAAATATTTTTCCAAAAACCCTTCTGTGTTTATCAATAAGCTGCGCGCATTTCATCTTGATGAAAAACTTGAGGTTTCAATTCCCGGCGAAGGAATACCCAGAATTAAGAAGGTGAAAGATAAAGACTGGTACGGCACCAGTCTGCCCTGGATCAGCATAGGTTATGAAACCCTGATGACGCCATTGCAGACACTCACATTTTATAATGCTATTGCAAACAATGGCCGGATGGTGAGACCTCGTTTTGTAAAGGAGATCAGAAGGAACGGCGTTGTTCAGAAACGTTTTGAGGCCGAAGTGATTGATGAGCAGATAATGAAAGCCTCCACACTTGAAAAAGCAAAACAACTGCTTGAGGGTGTTGTAGCAAACGGCAGTGGAAAGGGATTGAATATCACAGCATTTAAAGTGGGCGGAAAAACGGGTACTGCGCAAATTGCGCGTAACGGCAGCTATAAGATAGGTGGTACAACCTACCAGGGTTCGTTCGTAGGCTATTTTCCGGCTGATAATCCATTGTACACCTGCATCGTTGTAATTAATTCTCCGGCCAACGGAACATATTATGGTGGCCTGGTTGCTGGTCCCGTTTTTAAAGAGATAGCTGAAAAAGTTTATTCAGGCAGTGTGGATTTTCTTGAGCCGGTAAATCGCCACAAAATGGAGATGATAACGCCTCCGGTTTTGCTCACCACACGTGCGGAAGATGCAGTGCTTATTGCGAAAACTTTAAAAGTACCTGCTGCAGGCCAGACAAATGACACCTATGTTTCCTCTCAGAATACCGGGCGAGAGGTAAAATTCCGTGGGTACAACGTAGAGAAGAGTCTGCAGCAGGGTGTGATGCCTGATCTCAGAGGCATGTCGGTGCGCGACGTGCTGCCACTGCTTGAAAACTCGGGAGTTTCTGTGAAAGTGAATGGTTTTGGCAGTGTGAAAAAACAAAGTATAGTGCCGGGACAGCGTTTCAGTAAGGGCGTTTACATAACATTAACTCTGGGTACAGCGTGAAATTACTAAGCGACATACTATATAAGGTAAGGCTTGAGGAAGTTACAGGCTCAACGCATGTTGCCATTTCTTCTGTGGCTTTCGACAGCAGAAAAGTAAAAAAGGATTCTCTTTTTGTTGCTACCAAAGGCACTGCTGTTGATGGTCACAGCTTTATTGCCAAAGCAATTGAAAGCGGTGCAATTGCGATTGTGTGCGAGGAGATGCCCGATAATCATAACGACAAGGTTACCTACGTGAAGGTTACAGATTCTTCCTTCGCGCTGGGAATGATCGCCTGTAATTTTCACGACAATCCTTCAGAGGAAATAAAACTGGTGGGTATCACCGGCACTAATGGAAAAACCACCACTGCTTCGTTGTTGTATAATCTTTTCCGGTCTATGGGCCATAAGGTTGGTTTGCTTAGCACGGTGCAGAACAAGATCAACTCTACCGTAATTCCCGCAACCCATACAACTCCTGATGCGCTTGCCCTGAACGAACTGCTGCGTATGATGGTTCAGCAGGATTGTGAGTATGTGTTTATGGAAGTGAGTTCGCATGCTGTGGCACAGAATCGTATTGCAGGAATAAAATTTGCCGGCGCCATTTTCACCAACATCACGCACGACCATCTTGACTATCATAAAACTTTTGACGAATACATAAGGGCGAAAAAGAAATTTTTTGACATGCTTCCCCCTGAAGCATTTTCACTCACCAACAAAGATGACAAAAACGGACCGGTAATGCTTCAGAACACCAGGGCTGCCAGGTACACGTATGCGCTGAGAAGTATGGCAGATTTTAAATGCCGCATACTTGAGAATCATCTCAACGGCCTGATGTTAAACATCGACAATCAGGAGCTGTGGGTGAAACTCATAGGCACCTTTAACGCTTACAATGTGCTGGCTGTGTATGCAACAGCGGTGCTGCTGAAGCAGGACAAAACAAACGTACTAACCGCTTTAAGTACGCTCAATGCCGTAGAAGGCCGTTTTCAGTACGTGAAGTCGCCGAAGGGACTGATCTGTATAGTGGATTACGCCCATACTCCCGACGCCCTGAAGAATGTTCTTGACACCATTAAAGATATCCGAACAGGGAATGAGCAGGTAACCACGGTTGTGGGCTGCGGTGGCGACAGAGATGCAGCCAAGCGGCCGGTAATGGCTGCCATTGCCTGCGAGTACAGCAGCAAGGTGATTTTGACTTCTGATAATCCGCGTAGCGAAGATCCTGAAGAGATCCTGAATCAGATGCAGAAGGGAATTAATCCGGTTGACGCGAAAAAAATGCTGCGGATAACGGATAGAAAGGAAGCCATAAGAGCGGCGTGCAGCATGAGTTCGCCTGGCGACATTGTGCTGGTGGCGGGGAAGGGACATGAAAAATATCAGGAGATAAAAGGTGTAAAACAGCCTTTTGACGACCTGGAAGTTATTAAAGAAATAATCAAAACCCTGGGCATATAATGTTGTATTACCTGTTTGATTTCCTCGACAAGACCTTTGACTTTCCCGGAGCGGGGGTGTTCCAGTATATCTCGTTCAGGGCGGCAATGACGCTTATATTTTCGCTCATTATCTCGGCAATTTTCGGAAAAAAGATCATTGGTTTGCTGCAACGGAAACAGATTGGTGAAAGCATCAGAGAACTTGGTCTGGAAGGGCAAAGTCAGAAGAAAGGAACACCAACCATGGGCGGACTTATTATTATAGCTGCAATTGTAATTCCAACACTTCTGTTTGCCAGACTGGATAATGTGTATGTAGTGCTTATGCTTATCACCACGGTATGGCTCGGCACCATTGGGTTTATTGATGATTTCATAAAGGTGTTTAAGAAGGATAAAGAAGGGCTGAGCGGAAAGTTCAAGGTAATAGGGCAGGTTGGTATAGGCCTTATTGTAGGAACAGTACTTTATTTTCATCCTGATGTTGTTGTTAAAGAAAGGATCTATCATAACAAGGCCGATGCGTGGACAAACAGCATTGAGGGGGCACAGGACAGTTTGCATATTCCCAAATATGCCAAGATGGCTACCAAAAGTCTTAAAACAACGATCCCTTTTTCGAAGAACAACGAACTCGATTATGGGCTGCTGATCTCGTGGGCCTGCGATAACTGCCTGAAGTGGGCATGGATCATTTTTATTCCCATTGTGATCCTTATTGTTACAGCGGTTTCAAACGGCGCAAATATTACCGATGGAATTGATGGGCTTGCGGCAGGCACCAGTGCTATAATAGGAACAGTGCTTGGCATTCTGGCCTATGTATCGGGTAACACAATTTTTGCCGATTACCTAAATATCATGTACATACCAAACTCAGGCGAACTGGTAGTGTTTATTGCCGCGTTTGTGGGCGGCTGTATTGGTTTTCTCTGGTACAATGCCTATCCCGCTCAGGTGTTTATGGGAGATACAGGCAGTCTGGCAATTGGCGGAATAATAGCTGTGTACGCCATTGCAATCAGGAAGGAGCTGCTTATACCAATACTCTGCGGGATCTTCCTTGTTGAGAATGTGTCGGTGATCTTACAGGTATATTATTTTAAATATCAGAAAAACAAAAAGGGGATTGAATATGCGCGGGCAAACCGCTTGTTCAGGATGGCGCCACTGCACCACCATTACCAGAAAAAAGGATTTCATGAATCAAAAATTGTAATGCGCTTTTTTATTGTAGGCATTGCACTGGCTGTACTAACATTTGTAACCCTCAAGCTGCGTTAATTGAACAACAGAATTGTCATATTAGGAAGTGGGGAGAGCGGCATTGGCAGCGCCATTCTGGCAAAACAGAAGGGTTTCGATGTTTTTGTAAGTGACCGTTCGCAGATCGCCGACAAGTACCGTAAAGAACTTTTAAAGGAGCAGATCGTATTTGAAGAAGGTCTGCACAGTGAAGAGAAGATCCTGAATGCCGCAGAGGTTATCAAGAGCCCGGGCATTCCTGAATCTGCGGCCATAGTACAGAAACTGATCACAAATAAGATCCCGGTAATAAGCGAGATCGAGTTTGCCGGTCGTTATACTGATGCCAGCACTATCTGTATCACCGGTTCAAACGGCAAAACCACCACCACGCTTCTCACTTATCACATATTAAAGAAGGCGGGGTACAATGTTGGCCTTGCTGGCAATGTGGGAAAGAGTTTTGCGCTGCAGGTTGCCCGTGAAAAGTTCGACTATTATGTGCTTGAGCTCAGCAGTTTTCAGCTCGACGGCATGTTTGATTTCAGGGCAGATGTTTCGGTGCTGTTAAATATTACACCCGATCACCTCGACCGTTACGACAACGATTTTACGAAGTACGTCGCTTCCAAGTTCAGGATAATCCGCAATCAGCGCAGCCAGGATCACTTTATTTACTGCGCCGATGATAACGCAATTACCTCTTGGCTCGCTCACCATAAGCTGCAGCCGGTTGCTGTTCCCTTCAGCATAAAACAAAAGGTAGAAGCGCCGGGAGCGTATTTAGACAAGAACCAGTTAACCCTTAATAATCAACCAAACCAAACCCCCTTAATTATGACAATTGAACAATTAGCGCTGCAGGGTAAACACAATGTTTACAACAGCATGGCAGCATCGCTCGCTGCACAGATCGTGAATGTACGCAAAGAGATCATCCGCGAGAGCCTGCAGGATTTCCAGAACATCGAGCACCGGCTTGAATTTGTTGCCTCCATTAATGGCATTGAATTTATCAACGATTCAAAAGCAACAAATGTAAATTCAACCTGGTACGCGCTTGAAAGTATGCAAAAACCTGTGGTGTGGATCTGCGGCGGTCAGGATAAAGGGAACGACTACAACGAGCTGCACGAACTTGTAAAACATCATGTAAAAGCAATCATCTGCCTTGGCAAAGACAACAGGAAGATCATTGAAGCCTTTAAGGGTGTAGTTGATACAATTGTTGAAACAGACTCCGCGGCCGATGCAGTTGCCGCTTCATACAAGATCGGCAAAAAAGGTGATGTGGTGCTTTTGTCGCCTGCCTGTGCGAGTTTTGACCTGTTTCAGAATTACGAAGACAGGGGGATGCAGTTTAAAGCGGCTGTGCGTTCATTATAAAAATTCATTATCCGGGGAAGGTGAAACTTTTTAATTACCTGAAAGGCGACAAGGTCATCTGGGCCATAATGGTGCTGCTGTCGGTGCTGTCGGTACTGGTAGTGTACAGTGCCATTGTAACGCTTGCCCATAAGTTCAAGCAGGGTGATACCGGATTCTACCTGCTGAAACATTTTGTGATCATTGCCCTGGGTTTTGGCCTTGCTTATGTGTTTCATAAGATCAGATATACTGTATTCAGCAAGGTGGCGCAGATAGGAATTGTGCTTTGTGTGCCTCTGTTACTTTATACCCTGCTAAAGGGTGTGAGCGCGGGAGAGGCCTCCCGATGGCTGGAGATTCCCGGCATCGGACTTACTTTCCAGTCATCTGACATTGCCAAACTGATGTTGCTGCTTTACGTTGCGCGTGTGCTGACAATTAAAAGCGGGGAGATCAGGACTTTTAATGGTGTGCTTAGATATCTGATGTTGCCAGTCGGACTTGTGTGCGCTCTCATCCTTCCGGCTAATTTCTCAACCGCAGCTTTGTTATTCATTAATTGTATGATGCTGATGTTCATAGGGGGCATAAGGCTTGGTATATTAATGAAGCTGCTGATGATGTTTTTGTTTGCAGGCGCCTTGTTTTTTAGTTGGGTTTGGCTGGCACCGCAATCAGTGCCCGGTGGCAGGGGAGTTACTTGGAAGTCACGCATAGAAAATTTCGCCAACGGCGACAGTAAAAGCAATTACCAGAGCGAACAGGCCAGAATAGCCATCGCTTCAGGGGGAATTATAGGAAAGGGTCCGGGTAACAGCACACAGCGGGCCTTTCTTCCGCAGGCATCATCCGATTTTATCTACGCAATAATCATCGAAGAGTACGGCCTTACAGTAGGCTTTCTCCTGCTTTTTTTATACATGATCCTGCTATTCAGGGGAATTAAAATTCTTCGCGACAACAACAAACCATTCGGTGCGCTGGTTGCCATAGGGCTTTCATTCAGTCTGGTGTTTCAGGCGCTGGTTAACATGGCCGTTGCCGTAAATCTTTTTCCTGTTACAGGCCAGCCTTTGCCATTGCTTAGTATGGGCGGTACCTCTATATGGTTTACCATGATAGCACTTGGCATTATATTAAGTGTAAGCAGAAGTATTGAAGATAAAACAGAAGAAAAACTTGAAAGCACTTAGGGTAATATTAAGTGGAGGCGGAACCGGAGGACATATCTTCCCCGCTATTGCCATCGCCAATGAAATAAAAAAAATGGTGCCTAACGCCGAAATATTATTTGTGGGGGCGCTTGGCCGTATGGAGATGGAAAAGATCCCTGCGGCCGGCTATAAAATAATCGGCGTGCCAATCGCAGGTTTGCAGCGCAGATTAAGTTTGCAGAATCTGAAGTTGCCTTATCTGATCATTAAAAGTATGCTGATGACAAAAAAGATCATCAGGGAGTTTAAGCCCGATGTGGTGGTTGGTACGGGAGGATATGCCAGTGGTCCACTCATCAAAGTGGCAACATCGCGGGGGATACCGGCGTTACTGCAGGAACAGAATAGTTACGCAGGCATCACAAACAAGCTGCTGGCAAGGAACGCTGCCAGGATATGTGTTGCCTACGAAGGCATGGAGAAGTTTTTTCCCGCGTCAAAGATCGTGCTTACCGGCAATCCTGTAAGGCAGGACCTCCGTTTTATTGGAGGTTTACGTGAAGAAGCGATCTCTTATTTTGATCTTGACAGGGCCAAAAAAACCTTGCTTGTAATAGGAGGCAGTCTGGGCGCACGAACAATCAACGAAGCAATGGCCTCGGGGTTAAAGACCCTTGCGCAGCATAACATTCAGCTTATCTGGCAAACGGGAAAGGCCTATTTTACAATGGCGTCACGCCAGGCAAAAGATTTTCAGGCCCGGCACCTGTATGCTCATGAATTTATCACAAGGATGGATCTGGCCTACGCCGCTGCAGATCTGGTGGTATCAAGAGCCGGTGCAAGCTCTGTTTCGGAATTATGCAATCTTGGATTGCCCGGAATATTGGTGCCCTCGCCAAATGTAGCTGAAGATCATCAGACAAAGAATGCCATGTCGCTTGTTAGCCGTAAAGCTGCTGTACTGGTAAAAGATGCAGAGGCCAGAGAGACCCTTATTGATACTGCCATTACATTGCTTGGTGATGAAAGCAGGCTTGAGGAGTTAAGGTCAAATATCAGTGAACTGGCACATCCTGATGCGGCCGCCGTGATTGCGCGGGAGGTGCTGAAGCTGGCGCAATACAGTGCCTTATGAATATACTTAACTATAGGCGCTACTATTTTCTTGGTATAGGGGGAATTGGCATGAGCGCCCTGGCACGGTATTTCAATCATTTCGGGAAAATTGTGAGTGGTTACGATAAAACGCCCACCGCGCTTACCGCTGAACTTGAAAGCGAGAGTATCAGCTGCCACTTTAGTGACGATGTGGAAGAATTGAACCGGCACATAGGCGGCTACCGGCCAGAGGATGTGCTTGTGGTGTACACGCCGGCAGTTCCGCATGACCACAGGGGTTATACGTTCCTTCGCGAAAACAAGTACCGGATATTGAAAAGATCGGTTGTGCTGGGAGAGATCACGGGAGCTCACAAAACCATTGCCATTGCCGGTACACACGGTAAAACCACTACCACTACCATGGTAAGCCACATTTTGCGTACGGCGGGCATCAACTGTTTTGCATTTATGGGAGGGTTGTCTGCAAATTACAACACCAATCTCCTCCTGGGTGATCCTGGAAAAGAAGCGTACATGGTGGTTGAGGCCGATGAATATGATCGTTCTTTTCTCACGCTTAGTCCGCAGATATCCGTTATTACAAGTGTTGACGCCGATCATCTTGATGTGTACGGAGACGCTTCATTTGTAAAGGAGAGTTATAGTTTGTTTGCCGCGCGGTTAAAGGAAAACGGTCTGCTGATTGTTAAGAAAAATGTTGATAATGAATTAACACTCAGCAATAAACGGTTGATCTACTCTTTAAATTTAGATACCCAATACCATGCCGGGCCCGTAAACATTGAGAATGGACGTTACCATTACGATGTGGAAAGTCCGGCTGAGGCTGTAAGAGGGGTAGAGCTTGGGATTGCCGGCATGCACAACGTTGAGAATTCGGTGGCAGCCATTGCAGTTGCCCAGCAGCTGGGCATAAAAGCAGAAGCGATAAAGGAGGCCTTACGTTCTTTTAAAGGTGTGAAACGGCGTTTCGATTACCGGGTGCGTGAGTCGGACCTGGTGTACATTGATGATTACGCTCACCATCCTGAGGAATTAAAGGCTACCATTAATTCGGTTAAACAACTTTATCCCGGAAAAAAGATCACAGGGATCTTTCAGCCTCATCTTTTTTCAAGGACCAGAGATTTTGCCGAGGGATTTGCCGCGAGCCTCGATCTGCTGGATGAATGTATACTGCTTGAGATTTACCCGGCGCGTGAAAAGCCAATTGCCGGGGTGAACAGTAATATGCTGCTGCAGAAGATGAAGAGTGCAGATAAGCGATTGTTGAGCAGAGAAGAGCTGCTTCACGATCTTGCGAAGCACCGAAGGGAAATAATAATAACGATGGGCGCCGGCGATATTGATTCTCTGGTTGAACCAATTGAAAGAGTATTAAAAGGACTTTGAAAAAGATCAACTATAAAAAAGTGCTAGGCGCTTTTCTCTGGTTGCTGGCCATCACTGGTATCGGCATTTCACTGGCGTTTGCAGTTAAGAGTGCCGATCTGGTAAGGGCAGGAAGGGTTGATGTGCTGATAGAGAACGACGAGAATTTTTTTCTCAACGAAGAGGGAGTAAGGGAGTTTTTCAGCGACCGTAAAGTGCCTATTATTGGCTGTCTGGTCAAGGATATCAATATCCCAATGCTCGAAAAAAGTCTGAACGCGCATCCTGCTGTTGAAAAGGCGGAGGTTGCGGCAAGTCTCGACGGCGCGGTAAAAGTAAGGGTGCTGCAACGCAGTCCGGTTTTGAGAGTGATCAACAAAAGCGGAGAAAGTTATTACGTTGATTCGGGTTCGAGGCTGATGCCGCTGAACGAGAATTACAGCGCGCGGGTGCTTGTGGCAAGCGGCGAAATTTACGAACCCTTCGCAAGACGTTCGCTGCTGAGTGTTGATCAGATCGCTCAAAACCAGACCTACAGCGAGATCAGCGTTCTTGATGATCTCTACACGGTGGCAAAACGCATTGCGGCAGACAAAAAACTATCGGCACTCATTCATCAGATGTACGTGAATAAAGACCAGGAGATTGAACTGTATCCAGCTGCCGGCGACCACCGGATTGTGCTTGGTGATGCCCGTGATCTTGATGTAAAATTTAACAAGCTGAGACTGTTCTATACCGAGGGGCTCAATGCTACCAACGGCTGGAACAAATATGCTTCAATAGATCTTAGATACAAAAATCTGGTGGTTTGCACCAAAAAATAATGTTTATGGAAAACAAAACAAATCCCATTGATCTGTCTTCTGACCTGGTAGTTGGGCTTGACCTTGGTACCACCAAGATAGCGGCATTGGTTGGCAGAAAGAACGAATTTGGTAAAGTTGAGATCCTGGGAATAGGAAAAGCCGAGTCGCTGGGAATTAACCGCGGGGTGGTGGTTAATATTGAGCAGACAGTTACATCAATAAAAAGCGCGGTGGCAATGGCCGCCGATAATGCCAATGTTGATATTGGTGAGGTGATCGTGGGAATTGCAGGTCAGCACATCAAAAGTATGCAACACCGTGGCATGCTTACACGGCAGAGTCTGGAAAATGAAGTTGATCAGAAGGATATTGATGATCTTATTGATAACATGCACCGGCTGGTGATGAGTCCCGGAGAGGAGATCATTCATGTGATCCCGCAGGAATACATTATCGATAATGAGTCGGGGATTAAAAACCCTATAGGGCATGCGGGCATCAGGCTCGAAGGCAATTTTCATATAATAACAGGGCAGGTGAGCGCGGTAAAGAACATTTTTAAATGTGTAAACCGGGCGGGACTGGAAACGGTTGATCTGCATCTTGAGCCACTTGCCAGCGCCGATGCTGTTTTGAGCGAAGAAGAAAAGGAAGCCGGTGTAGTGCTTGTTGATATTGGCGGCGGCACTACCGATGTGGCGATATTTTACGATGGTATCATCAGACACACCGCCGTAATTCCTTTTGGAGGTAATATTGTTACTGAGGATATCAAGGAAGGATGCGGGATCATTAAAACACAGGCCGAGCAGCTGAAACTGAAGTTTGGTTCGGCACTTGCGCAGGAGAACCAGGAGAATGAGATCATCTCTATTCCCGGACTCAGGGGCCGTCCGCACAAGGAGATCTCTGTAAAGTATCTTGCGCAGATCATTCAGGCCCGCATGGAGGAGATCCTGGACTTTGTGCTTTTTGAAATAAAGAGCAGCGGATACGACAGAAAGCTCGCTGCCGGAGTGGTTGTAACTGGTGGCGGCTCGCTGCTTAAACACCTCCCCCAGCTGGTAATGTTAACCACCGGTCTTGATTGCCGGATAGGAACTCCCAATGAACATCTGGCGGGAAGTGGTGATGAACTTAAGAACCCGCTGTTTGCTACGGGTGTGGGACTGGTAATGAAAGGTATCGAGAAATACGAGCGCGAGGCAAAACGCGGTAATAACAGCGTGCGTCAGGAGGCAGACAACGGCACAAAGGCTGATAAAAAGAAAGAAAACAAAAAAGTTGCCGCGCATTCACAGAATAAAATAGGGAGTTTTATAAGCATACTTATTGATCGCACCAAAGACTGGATGAGCGATGATATTGAATAATAACAAAAGGAACAAGTACCAAGGAAACAATAACCTAAATTGAAAAAACATGATGCAATTTGAATTACCACAGGACGAGCGCTCCATGATCAAAGTAATAGGAGTAGGCGGCGGAGGCAGTAACGCTGTAAACCACATGTTCCGGCTTGGGATCAAAGGTGTGGATTTCATCATCTGTAATACCGATAAACAGGCGCTCGAAAAAAGTCCTGTACCTAATAAAATTCAGCTTGGCCTGGCCTCAACTAAAGGGCTGGGGGCAGGTTCCATTCCTGAAGTTGGCAGAGATGCTGCTCTTGAGAGTATCGACGAGATAAAGAGTTATCTCACAGAAGATACACAAATGGTATTTATCACCGCGGGTTTGGGCGGCGGAACCGGAACAGGCGCAGCTCCTGTAATTGCAAGTATAGCAAGAGAAATGGGCATATTAACCGTTGGTATTGTTACTATTCCGTTTGCATTTGAGGGAAAGAAACGTCGCGCGCAGGCGGAAGCCGGCCTTGAAGAAATGAAACGCTATGTTGACACGCTGCTTGTGATTGGAAACGACAAATTACGTGAGATCTATGGCAACCTGCGTATGAGCGAGGCTTTTGCGCATGCCGATAATGTGCTAACCGGAGCCGCCAAGAGTATTGCTGAGATCATCAGCCTTCACATGCACATAAACGTTGATTTTAACGATGTTAAAACGGTTATGAAAGAAAGCGGTGTGGCAATTATGGGATCGGCTACAGCAAGTGGCGAAAGAAGAGCAGTAAGTGCTGTTGAGCAGGCTTTGAATTCTCCGCTTCTGAATGATAACGACATCAGAGGTGCGCGGCACGTGCTGCTGAACATCATGAGCGGCAGCGATGATATTGATATGGATGAGTTCGGTGAGATCACTGATTTTATTCAGGAAGCTGCCGGAGGAACTGCTGAACTTATCACAGGGTACGGCACTGATGCTTCACTGGGCGACAATGTAAGCGTAACCATAATCGCTACCGGCTTTAATTCAAGTTTGGGTACCGGATACGAAGCCCCTGTGATGAAAGAAAGAAAGATCGTTAACCTCGACGAGAAACCTGCCGAACCTGAGGCCAGACAAACAAACATCATAGAGGAGATCGAAAAACACGAGCCTTTTGTTTACACCCGTACCGAGGAAAAACCTTCGCCGGAGGAAAAAACTGAAACGCCCGCTCTTGATACACCTTCTGAAACGGAGACGAACCTGCCCGTTGAATTCGTTTTTAATGATGTTGAAGAAGACAATACGGTAAACGAGGAACCCCTGAAACCTGCAGTGTCGCAGAGCCAGCAGGATACGGTGAGCCGTGAAGAACAGATACGCCTTGCCCAGGAAAGGATCAGAAAGCTGAAGGATATCACCCTTAAGATGAAAAGTCCTGAAGGGTTAGCCGCGCTTGAAAAACAGACAGCGTTCGAACGCAAGAATATTGTGCTGGAAAATAAGACACCAAGCACCGAATCAAACGTGAGCCGTTACACCTTAAGTGAAGGCGACGACAAAAAAATTGAGATACGACCAAACAACTCTTTCCTCCATGACAATGTAGACTGACATTACCGTTCCCCGCTCTGGAATGAAAGCAGCCCCGTAAGGCTGCTTTTTTTATTGGACGAATCTCTGATTCGTCCAATAGTTACGAATCTTTGATAAATGGGAAGAATTGGGACTATTCGGAGATTCGTACCAATTTTGTAATGTTAAATGTGTCGACCAAATAGGTGATCTTCGATAACTCGAAACCTCAGTTTCTCACTTTAACTGTAGTGTCATTTGTCAAGCTCTTTGATGAAGAGCCACGACGTAACATAATCGTAGAAGCGCTGCGATTCTCTCAGGAGAACAGAGGGCTAATCATTCACGCATATGTAATAATGCCTTCACATGTTCATATGATAGTGCGAGCTGCAAATGGGACTGTACTTTGGATGATCTTGAGAGACCTTAAAAAGTACACTTCAAAATTAATTGTAAAAAGTCTTCTCCAGGAAACTACAGCAGAAAGAAGATGGCCCCTTGAAGTGTTTCGTGGAAACTGCAAACACCTCAAAAATCACAAAGAATTCAAAGTATGGAAGGAGGGTTACCATGCAATAGATGTTTCAGTTCAAAGTGTGTTTTACCAGAAGCTCGACTATATTCACAGGAATCCAGTGAAGGCACGACTCGCAGCACGTCCAGAGGAATTCGAATTCAGCAGCGCAAAAAACTACATCGGACTGTCGACTGTTCTTGAAGTAACGTCAACTTGAAGGTTACACCACAATATTCACAATTTTCTTCGGCACAATAATGATCTTTTTTGGCGCCGCACCGTTCAGGTATTTCTTCACTTCCTCACGACCCATCACTTCCTTTTCAATCTCGGGAACTGAAAGGGTGGCAGGCAGCTCAATGTTAAGGCGCATCTTGCCATTAAACGAGACAGGATAATTAAAATTGTCCTCTATCATATAAACCTCATTATATGCCGGAAACGGTTCGTAACAAATACTATCCTTATGCCCCAGTTTTTGCCAAAGCTCTTCGGTAATGTGTGGAGCGTATGGACTCAACAATATAAGTAACGGCTCAAGGACAGCTATTTTGTTACATTTCAGATCAGTGAGCTCGTTTACACAGATCATAAAACTGCTTACCGAGGTGTTGAAAGAAAAACGATCAATGTCTTCAGTGATCTTTTTAATTGTTTTGTGAAGGGTCTTCAATTCAGCTTTTGAAGGTGCCGCTTCGTTTACATTAAACTCCTGGTTCTGGTGAAAAAGGCGCCAGAGTTTTTTCAGAAAGCCTGATACGCCAGTAATGCCATTTGTATTCCAGGGCTTGCTTTGTTCAAGTGGACCAAGGAACATTTCATACAGGCGTAAGGTGTCGGCGCCGAAACGTTCACAGATGAGATCTGGCGTTACCACGTTGTACCAGCGCTTCGACATTTTTTCTACCGCCGTGGTGCAGATGAGTTTGTTATTCTCAAGTTCAAACTCGGCTGTTGCAAAGTCGTCGCGCCACCTTCTTAAACCTTCAACATTTACAGCATTGTTGTCTACCAGGTCAACATCAATATGAATAGCTGTTGTTTCATAATCAGGTGCGAGGCCGGCTGAAACTATCTTATTTGTGTTATTCACTCTGTGAACCATACAGGAAGTGCCCTGGATCATTCCCTGGTTGATCAGTTTTTTGGCCGGTTCATCAACGGGTACCAGTCCAAGATCATACAAAGCTTTTGTCCAGAAGCGCACATATAGCAGGTGGCCGGTAGCATGTTCGCTGCCCCCAATGTACAGATCAATGTTGCGCCAGTACTCCATCTTTTTTTCAGCGGCAAATTGCTTGGTATTGCCGGGATCCATGTAACGCAAAAAGTACCAGCTGGAACCGGCCCATCCTGGCATGGTGGTCCACTCGTAGTCATATTTGTTCTGATATTTCCAGTCCGCTGCAGCCCGTGCCAGCGGAGGTTCTCCATCTTCAGTGGGCAGGAATTTGTCCACCACAGGTAACACCAACGGAAGTTCCTCATCCGGCAGCGCCAGAGGCAAACCGTTTTTATAATAAATAGGAATTGGTTCGCCCCAGTATCTTTGTCTGCCAAAGACCGCGTCACGTAAACGGAAATTGACCTTACGTTTTCCAAAACCGCGCACTTCAGCCTCAAGGGTCGCTTTTTTTTGCGCTTCTTCTACCTCAAGACCATTTAGAAAATCTGAATTAACGATCTTTCCTTCTTTTGCCTCATAAGCTTCTTTCTGCACCTTACCTCCTTCCACAACTTCCAGTATAGGAAGGCCGAAGTGTTTGGCAAAAGCATGATCCCTTGAATCGTGTCCGGGAACAGCCATCACCGCGCCGGTTCCATAACCAGCCAGCACATAATCGCCCACCCATATAGGCACGGGTTTTCCTGTGAATGGATGTGTTGCATAAGACCCTGTAAACACACCACTTATAACATCAATATCGGCCTGACGTTCGCGTTCGCTTTTGCCTGTTGCTCTGTTGAGATAATCTTCAACGGACTGAAGCCTGTCGGCTGTAGTGAGAATAAAAACCAGCGGATGTTCGGGTGCAAGCGTCAGGAATGATACGCCAAAAACCGTGTCGGGCCTGGTTGTAAAAACCTCAATTGCCTCTTCTGTTCCTGGCACCGCGAACTTAAGACTGCAGCCCTCCGATCGGCCTATCCAGTTGCGCTGCGCTTCTTTCAGACTCTCCGGCCAGTCAATCAGTTCCAGATCATCCAGCAGTCGCTGCGCAAACGTGGTGATGCGCATGCTCCACTGTTTCATGAGTTTTCTCTCAACAGGATATCCACCTCTTTCGCTCAGTCCGTCTTTTACCTCGTCGTTCGCCAGCACTGTTCCCAGTGCAGAACACCAGTTAACGTAGGCTTCGCCCAGATAAGCAAGCCGGAAGTTCATGAGGATGTTCTGTTGTTTATGTGCATCAAAACCTCCCCATTCATCTGCCGTAAACGGCTGAAGATCTTCCTCTACCTCTCCGGTAAGAATATCGTGGCTCACACCTTTAAAACCTTCTTTTTCGAAGATGGCGACAAGACTTTCTATTTTTTCGGCTTTATTGCTGCGCGGGTTATACCAGGCATTGAACAGTTGTTTGAACTGCCACTGTGTCCATTTATAATATTCAGGATCTGAAGTGCGCACCTCGCGTTCCCAGTCAAAAGAAAAACCAATTTTGTCGAGTTGTTCCCTGTAACGTTTAATATTTTCTTCAGTAGTTACAGCCGGGTGCTGACCCGTTTGGATCGCGTACTGTTCTGCCGGCAATCCAAAGCTGTCGAAACCCATAGGGTGCAGCACGTTAAACCCCTGATGGCGTTTAAAACGCGCAACTATATCGGAGGCAATGTAGCCAAGCGGATGTCCTACATGAAGACCTGAACCGCTGGGATATGGAAACATATCCAGCACATAATATTTAGGTTTTGAAGAATGGTCATCGGCACTGAAAGTTTTATTGGCCGCCCAGTACTGCTGCCATTTTTTCTCTACCTCGCGAAACTGATATTCCATAACTATTAGAAGGCGTCAAAGATAACAAATTAAAACCTTCATACTGAGCTGGTTTGGGCTTACGGCGCTGTGGCAGGCCCGTGAGTTCAATTGCCTTTCTCTCTGAAAAAATTGGTATCGCGTTTTTCAAGTCCCGCCCCTGCAGCACGCATTATAACATCGTTGCCGAATCGCTGCCGAAGTTTGTCAACCGCTTTGTACAGCTGGGCCTGTTCACCGGTATCACCAAAAAGTTCAAACTGATAAGTACCATGTATAAGATGACTGAAACGTACGCCAATAAGTCTAATCTGATTTCCGGGTTTATAGAGTTTTGTAAACACTTCTTTTACTTTTTCTATTAAAGCTCCGTCGAAGGCTGTATATGGCACCCGCGCCTGCATGGTTTGAGTGCTGAAGTCGCTGTAACGTAATTTTACAGCAACACAACCGCTCATCATTTCTTCATTTCTGAGCTGATAACATAATTTCTCTGTCATGCTTATCAGCATACGTTTAAGGTGATCAACGTTCAACGTGTCTTTTTCAAAAGTACATTCGGTTGAAATTGATTTTCTTTCATTATACGGTTCAACCGGCGAGTTATCAATGCCATGGGCTTTGTTCCACAAGCTGAGGCCTGACTCTCCGAATTTATGCTGCAATACCTGCAAAGGCGTGTGCTGCAGATCAGCTATCAGATTTATTCCCATTGAATTAAGGATCTCGCAGGTTTTAGCTCCGGCCATGGGAATCTTCCTTACAGGCAGCGGCGCCAAAAATTCTTTTTCGGTACCGGCGGCTATCTCTATCTGTCCGTTTGGTTTAGCCTGACCCGTGCCGATCTTCGCTACTGTTTTGCTGGTTGAAAGTGCGAAGGAGATAGGAAGTCCGGTTTCCCGGATGATCTTCTGCCTTAGTTCCGTTGCCAGTTTGTAAGCGCCGAAAAACCGTTCCATGCCACTGAGATCAATATAAAACTCATCAATTGATGATTTCTCATATACAGGAACATTTTCACTGATTATGTCGGTAACGATCTGCGAATACATGCTGTACTGATCGTGCGCGCCTTTAACCACAACAGCATCGGGACAAAGTTCCAGCGCCTTTTTCATCGGTATGGCAGATCGTACCCCGAATTTACGCGCCTCATAACTGCAGCTTGCCACAACTCCCCTGCTGCTGCTGCCCCCCACCAGTACTGGTTTTCCTTCAAGATCAGGATTATTGAGCCGCTCAACCGAAACAAAAAAACTGTCGAGATCTATGTGCATTATTTGCCGGTTCATTTGCTGCAATAATTGATAAAGATAAGGGGGAAAAGCAATTACAATTTTGATAATAAAAACTAATTACCAACGGAGATCATAAATCCTGATGCCGAAAACACAGCATCTAAACGCTAAGCTGCTCATCTCGCACTCCGCACTTCGCTTCCCAAAAGCTTTAAGGATATGCTTCGTCCATTATTCATAGCGTAACCTCGCTAAGCGAGCATCGCTATTGCAATCGTAAATCGTCAATTGTAAATCGTAAATTGCACTTTACTTCGTACCCCGAACTTCTTACCCCGTACTTCGTCCCTCATCTACCCTGATACAAAAAACCTCTTGTGGGTGAAAAACGAAGGTTAAGTTCCAGACCACCGAACATACGGGAAACACCACGCAGTCCCGAAATATTCATGTCGTAATTAATGCCAATGGCGTACAGTTCCTGCACCTCAATCAGCGATGAGATCACTACTGCATCCAGGTGCCGGTAGTAAAGTCCAAATCCCAGACTGCTTCTTTTCATGTAGCCGGTGTAACGAGTACTGTTTCCGGTTGTGTAGTGCAGCATACAGCCACTTATTATTTCAAGATGGTTCAACTGCATCTGGGCAAGCAGCGATGGAGACACAATGAGTCTCGCGTTTTTGAGCCCGTAAATCACCCGTGTGTGTGTCACATACCTGCGCTCGGTGCCCAGCAGCGAACCCTGCAAAAAATCAGGGGCGCGCTCAGGAACATTATAAACAGAGGCGCCAATTATAACTCTGAATTCACGGTGGGTAACAAACAGCTTTTCATCCTGTCCGTAATACCACAAAATCCCTGCAGCAGCGTCACCGTATCTGTACTGCTGTGAGATGATCTGCTCGTTATGTCCCATTGTTGGATCATACACCATGCCATTGAACTGGTTTGGAAAAACAAAGTTGTTCTGGTCAAAACTTTTCTGGATATATGCACCCTGTACGCCCAGCGATAAAAAGCTTCTTTTGCCCGTAGGCACTTTGCAGGCAAGACTCAGGTTCAGATTTAATGCATTGAGCCTGCCGTCACCCGAAACGTCGCGGTAGAGACCAATTCCGGCCGCCAGTATCGGTGTTTTTATACGGTGCGAGAATCCTACTTTCCCGGCCCGCGCGCGTTTTGAACGCCCAATGTGTGAGTCGAATGAAATTCCCATTGTTTTATATGGTGTGGTAACCGAGCGCCACTGGTTCTTGTAGGATACAGAAGCTCTGAGTGGATAAAGCGCCCCTGCCAGCGCAGGATTTATCAGCAGGGGATTTTCATCATACTGACTGAAGTGAATGTCCTGCGCCTGCAAGCCTGTTGCCAGTAACAAAAGGAGAACTATTGATGTCCTGCAGCTCATCGCATCAAAGTTATGTTTCCGCCTTTTCTTAACACTCCCTCTTTTTCGTAGCGGGCTACAATGGCGTAGGTATAAACACCGTCGGCCAGCAGGGTGCCGTTTTTGCTGCCATCCCAGCAAAATTCCGGATCATCCGATTCAAATACCAATCCACCCCAGCGGTCGTAGATCTTTACTGAGAATTCAAGCACACATTTGGTCCATCCCTGAAGACAGAAAAGGTCGTTTAGCTGATCGTTATTTGGTGTAAATGCATTGGGTGCCGAAAAATCGCCGCCATTGTTGCAGATAACATCAATCACAACACAGGCCCGGCCTGTACAGTTGTTTCTTCTGGCCAGCACACAGTATTCTGTTGTAACAGTGGGTGAGGCCACAGGCTGCCTGCAATCGCCGCAATTCAGCTCTTCCGCCGGGGTCCATTCATAACTGCTTCCGCCGTTTGCGGTGAGCCTTACGCTTTGTCCTTCTATGATCCTTGGTGCGGGTTCTATGTCTACTTTTATGTTGTCGGTTACAACTATTCTTGTGTAGGAACTTCCCGCGTAATGGCAATCGCCGTAGGGTATTTCATAATTAACAGTGTAGTTTCCTACAGGCAGCGTTCCCATTCTTATAATGCCGCTTGCACTGTCGAGATCAAGGGACTGATCAGAATAAAATTTTCCGCCTTGTGAAAAGGCCGATTGAAGGATGGGCTCTGCATAAGCAGCGTTAATACAAACAGGACTGGGATAACTGAACAGTACCTTTGCACTGTCGCGTTGATTTACAAAGATGGTGAAGTTCGCTGAGTCGGTACACTGCTCCCATTTTGCACGAACCGTATACTCGGTTTTTGTTTTCGGAGAAGCCTGGAGGGTAGGCGAACTAACGTTGCCCGGAAGCCAGAGGTAAGAGGTTTGCGGACGCTGTTCAGGATCAATGATCTGAATAGTATTGCCTTCACATAAGGTGGTGTCGGCGATATCTATATTAAACGGAGGCGCTACTTCTATGGTGGCAGAGCTGCTCACTGTTGGCGAACAGCCACATTGTCCGCCTGAGTATGTTACTGTGTAGGTGCCTGGAACTGTTCCGTTTAATGTTACCGATCCGCTCTGCGCATGGATCCCCAGTCCACTGCTGCTGCTGAAGGTTCCGCCGGCTGCAAATCCCGGACCAAGTACCGGTGGTACATCTTTACCACCAATACATATAGGGCTGGGATAAGTAAAATGTTGAGCCAGCATGGTGCCGGTGCTGGCGAACTCTGCTATAAAACTATCGTCCTCACCACTCCAGGCTGCGTCAAAATAGGCATTACCACCGGGGTTCATAACAGGGTAGGGCACGTTAACTGACTGCGGTACCCAGATCCCGGTAACGTACATCTGGTCGTTTTTGTTTACATGTAAACTTGTGCCCACGTTCCATCCTTTGCCGCCAAAATAAGACCCGTACTGCAGCTGACCGTTGTTTGAAAAACGTGTAATAAAAAGATCGTATTGTCCTGCCAGAAAAGTGCCATCATGCCGCACACCGTCAATGTGACCTCCTTCGCAGGATTGTTTGGATGCAAGTTCACTGGTGGTTTCAAACATCAGAAAAAGTTCATCACATTTATTCAGGGTCATGTTCTCGTAACCGTACATGTTCTCTTCGCCACTGCCGCCAATGCAGGTTGACCAGCCAAGCTGGAAGCCGGCATCGAACTTCAGAATAAATGCATCTGCCGGAAGCTGCGACGAGCGGGTACCCTGGTAATAAAATCCGCCATTGTCGAGCAGTGGAAAATCTGCTGATTTGGTGATGCCCGATACAAAAATATTTCCTGCCATGTCGCACACCAGTGAATGGCATTTGTCCATTTCACATCCGCCAAAATAAGTGCCGTGGGTTTGCATGGTATTGCTGCTGAACTGTGCTATAAAACCCTCGGTTAAACCACATTTGGCCGATTGCTGGTAACCAGAGGCATAACCCTGAAGGAGTGGAATGTTTCCGTTAAAACGTACCTGTCCGCAGAGGTAAATATTATTGAGTTGATCTGTAGCCAGAGATATTGATTCAACCTGACTGCCGAAGTAGGTGCTCCAGGTAAGGTTAGTAGCAGGATCAAATCGCAGAATAAAACCATTGCTGTTCGAAATGGTGCTTTGAAAGTAGCCGCCTGCATCCTGAAGTGGAAGGCCCCCATTGAGTGTGATGCCTGCAACCAGCAGGTTTTCATTCTTGTCGAGATCAAGCGACCAGGGCCAGTCGTTGCCAGATCCGCCGAAATACGAACAATAAAGTCTGTTGCCCATATTGTCGAAGCGCAGCACGAACAGATCTGTATTTCCTGCGTAAACAGGCTGAAACCAGCCGCCAGCGTTTTGAAGGGGCAGGTCCTGAGACATGGTCATGCCGGCAATGTTCAGATTGCCGCCCTGGTCAATCTCCATGTGCAATGCAGCCTCGCGTACCGATCCTGCGTAAAATGTGCTCCATTGCAAATCACGCTGCGGTCCGAATTTACAAATGAATGCGCAGGGCAAACTTGTGGTTGTACCCTGAAAATAAGCGCCGCCGTTAAGTAAAGGGAATGCCGTTTTCTGCGTGTAACCGCAGGTAAAAACATTGCCGCTGGTATCGCTGCGTACCGCCGTGATCCAGTCGTGTAAAGTTCCTCCGAAAAAAGTTGACCACACCAGCACGGGGTCTAATACCAGCGTATCGGTTTTTGCCACCTGGTGCTGATAATTGAAAGTGATGGCGGTTTCAAATCCTTCAGTATTCTTTTTTGGAGCGGCTACCTGGAAGGTTCCCGCAATCTTTCTATTGCCGGGCAATATAAAGAGCTCGGGTTTTTCCTCTGTGAGTGTGCCGCATGTTGTTTCTAGCACAAGATCACCTGCAACACTTTTTTTCACCGGATGTAAACTGCGGTACACCATTTTTACTTTTGCCGGATCGGCGCCTGCTCTTACAAAAAATTCGTGCTTTAATCCTGAAGTTTTTCCTGTGTATAGCACCCAGTCAATGCCTGGATAGATGTTTTTAAAAATGATCCGCTTGTGTTGGTCCACTGCAATGCCACCGGGATGTGAGGGGACAAAAAAACGCATCTTTGAGGAAACGGCTTCCAGGCCAATAAGGTTTTCCCTGCTTATCACTGCACCGGGCAGCTCCATGTCGGCACGCTCCCAGCGATAGGTGGTTGATTTTATTTGAGGTGTTGTTTCTTCGGTTTCACCACTTTTCTGTTTTTCCGCTGCTTTAAACAGATAAGTCAGTCCTTTTGCGGTGACAAAAACATCTATCTCAGTGCCTGAGTAATAATACAAAACACCCTTTGCAGGTACTCCGTCCATATCATTTAGCTGACCTTTGTTTTCAATAAAGGCGGAGATCCTTTCCGGGGTATTAAAACCTGCTGCTGTTGAAAATAACGGGCACAGAAGCAGCAAACCGCCGAGCAGAGCAGTGAAAAGTTTGTGGCACAGTAAACCAATATTCCGGAACATCGGCATCTTCCTGCCTAAGGTAAAAAAAAGGGAAGGGCCTGCAAACTATCGTTGACCCCGGGCAGGCTAAATTTTAGAACTGGCGTTTCTGTTTTGGTTAACGGATGCCGAATGGCGTGGTCTGGAAGAGCTGTCTGCGGCTGAAATGACTATTTCCTGCTGAAATAACCGTCATGCACATCATATGAGAAAAATATGGCTTTCCGGATTGCTGTTCCGGTACCTGATTGCTGACTTTCCTGGTTTTGCTGTTTTCAAATGAGGGGGGAGCCTTCACCAGTATTTAAAAATTTTGCAGCAGGGAGTTGAGAGTGGGATTTTTTGCTACTTTTACCAATAAGCATTTACCTATTTGAAGTAACACCCATGAAGAGGCGTAACACTCTCAGCTTTGTTCTGCTGATGATTTCCTTTGCATTTTATTGTCAGGAGATTCCGCGGGAAGCAATAACGGCTGCGCATAGCGGCTACAGGCAATACCTTGAAAAGATCCCTCACGGAGGAGAGAATGCTTTTGGGTTCAGGGATAGAGCTGAATTTACAAAAGTAAAAGTAGGTAAACCATTCAGGATTTACCGTCTTGTCCGTGAATTCTATGAGCAGCCTTTTTCAGGCAGCCGGGACTATTTGACCGCAAGCGATGAATACCGTTTTCCTCTAGTTTTAAAGAAGAAATATCGCGTAATGATTACTGTTGCCAAAAGAGGTGATGCCTGGGAAATTGTTAATATGGGTTCAGCTGATATGGCAAAAGAATTGCAGGTGCTTGAAAAACAGGGGCGCGGCAAATCTGATGTTGGCAAGATCCTGGTTGCCACCGGCATAAACGGTGATTTTTTACTGGTTAGCTCCCGGTCCGGGACTGAAAAAGCTGTTCCATTTGAGTCGGCCCGGACTGCCATGGGTACTGGCCCGGTGTCCGGCTCGTCTGATCTGGATAGTATGCTTCCACTTATTAAAGAATGTTCCGGAAAAAATCAACAATCAAACAGATAAAAATGAAAATTACTTTTCAGCTTCTTATACTAGCATGTTTTGTGGGATTGTTGCCTGTAAATAGTTCCGCCCAGCAACTGCCTGTACCAACCACCATTCAGCAGCAAAGTGAGTGGTGCTGGTCGGCCTGTTCAAAATGTGTACTCGATTATTACGGACTTCCTTCCCAGACTCAATGCTCCATTGCAGAGTATGCCCGCACACAAATTACCTGGACCTCATTCGGCACAACCAACTGCTGTGTAAATGCAAGTCAGGGTTGCAATTATTGGAATTATTCCTGGGGTTATCCGGGTAGTATTGAAGATATTCTGCAGCATTTTGGGGGCATTAAAACTATTAATCTGAGTTATGCGCTCAGCGTAACACAGATCCAGAAAGAAACCTTTTATAAAAATCCTTTTATCATCCGTTGGGGCTGGTACAGTGGGGGAGGGCACTTTATGGTAGGATCAGGTATCTCAGGCAATTCTGTTTATTATATGAATCCATTGCCGGGATATGGAGCGCAGATTGGGAATTATGACTGGATGGTGGACCAGAACAACTCGCATACATGGACGCATACTCAACTTTTTTGTGCGCCGCCGGCACCTGTTTCGGGTAAAGTAAAAACGTGTGAAGGTTCGCAGATCACTTATTCAATTACCGGTTTGCCTGATGCGCAATATTCATGGACGTTGCCAGCAGGCTGGGTGGGGGGATCTACTTCTCAAAGTGTGATGACTACAGCAGGTAAAACAGGAGGCATGGTTGTTTTGGCTTGTCAGGACCGCTGTGGTACGTCAACCACACAATCTCTGCAGGTAAATGTCACGCAAATTGATACCGGTATTGTTTTGGCGGGTGGCACCTTAACCAGCAGTCAGGCAGGGGCCCAGTACCAATGGATCAGCTGTGCTCAAAATCTGCCTGTGGCAGGCGCCACGTTACAAAGTTTTGTACCAAAACAACAGGGTTCATATGCGGTAAAAGTGCTTGTTGACGGATGTGAAAACACTTCAGCATGCAAAACGATCGATTTTACGTCGTTAACAAAATATACTCCTGAAAATAATTTTATTGTTTTTCCAAATCCGGTACAGGATCTGTTAACTATAAGGTCGTTCCAAACTTCTTCTAACAAAATTCATGTGCAGGTACTCAGTGTTCTTGGGGCAGTGCTTTACTCGTTTTATACCGACATTAATGCCGGTAACGATCTGGAACTAGATGTCTCATCGCTGCCTTCGGGGATCTTTCATCTTCAGATAAATGAGGGTGCAACCAGGCAGGTGTACAGGCTGGTGAAGCAATAAAGCACTTGCTGAGAAGCAGGTTTTTTTCGTAAGATCTTCTCCCACCGGGTCTTTGCCGGATTTTCCGCCTGCAAGGAGGCAGTGCCACTTTCACTAAGGCCGGTGCAGTTTCATATTCATGGAGTACCGGAAATACCAAGAGCAGTATTCAGATATCACCGCTAAACAATACAGTGCTTTGTGTTTACGGTTCACATGGATCTTGTGGAACAGGCACAACCCTTATCATAGCGCCATACCCTTCTCCCACGCTTTCGGTGATGGAAAATTCTATCCTTTGCAGCGGCGAGACTGTAACGCTTCAGGCAACAGGCGCGAACACGTATACCTGGAATACGGGTGCCTTAACGAAACACATTGAAGATGCTCCGCAGAGTACCAGCACATATAGTGTAAGTGGCATGAACCTTTTGGGCTGCGTTGGCAGCACCTCCTATATCCAGCTGGTCGATCCCTGTATGAGTCTTGGTGAAAAAACTATGATGGGTTCATCGGTCCTTTTATATCCGAATCCTGCCACTGTCAGTTTTAACCTTGAAACTTTTACGCGTAAAGATGTTTTTATCGCCCAATTGTTCAGCCTTGATGGCAGGCTTATCTTGTCTAAACCCATAAACTCACCGTTGACGAAATTTAACATTGCACACCTTGCAAACGGAGTGTACATACTGAGAATAGAAGGAACCTGGTTTGCAGAACGGATCATCAAAGAGTAAATGTTTCACTGCCAGTTTTGCATTGCTTAGAAACCATTAGATTTTCTGTGGTGAAGATGGACCTGATTTCTAAGTATGATAAAGGATAACTTTGCTGTGATTTGGGCCAGGGCAGGCGGTAAAATGTAATAACTAGCAAGCCGCACCCATTGTTTGCTATTCTGATTTCACGAATTTTTTAGTCAAAAAACCGGACAGTTTTTTTAAATTTATTTGATAGAGTCCGGGCACCAGGTTCGAAGTCGGAACGGAAAAGGGATTGCTGTGAATTTCCTGTTCCAAAATGCATCTCCCCAGGTTGTCGATGATGCGGTAGGTAGTGATGTCCTGGTGTAAAGAAGAAAAGGAAATGTTTAAAAACGCAGAAGTTGGATTCGGATAGATTTCAACCATTGATTCATCGTAAAATTCCTCAGCCACTGCCACAGTGGTAGAACAGTCAAAGGCAGGGCCCGTCACAACATTAACCACAGTGGTCGATGTCCCCTGGCAGGTTGCATCTAAAACAAGTGTCAAGGTAGCTATGTACGTTCCCGGTGTGGGTAGAGAAATCGATGCAGTAAGTCCAGCCATTGTTGTACTGTTAACAGACCAGACTGCGGTGCCCGTATTAAAGTTCGGACAATTAAAGTACACTGTTAGAGGCGCGCATCCCGCTGTAACGTTACTTAATGCTATTGGGTCGCATCGTCCTTGCACCGACCTCATCAGTGCGACCATAAGGATAAATGTGAATTTAAATTTGTCCATGTTGAGCCACCTGGGTATGCATTCAGAACCATCCGGAATATCGAAGATATGCAATTACAGCTTTTCTTACACAAAAACCGATAATTTCAGATAGCCCAAAAATCAAAAAGCCGCTAAAATCAAGGATTCTAGCGGCTTCTGATAATTTCCGAGTATTTCTCAGTGATCCCGGGGGGCATGACCCGCCGGAAGATGCAAAATGGCGCCTTGCAGGCGCAGTTTTTGTTATTCACATCCGCTTACAAAAGCAACGGGTTTTCAAGCTTCGCCATAAAACAAAAACTCATCGTCATCGCTTCTGTTTTTCTCAAGCCCTGAAAGGGCGAAATTCTTTAACTCAGGGCATCGCCCTGAGTTAAAGACAAACGTAGCTTTCCAAGCCCTGTAAGGGCGCAATAATAGTGAGGGTCAACTGCTGACAATAATATTCACTGTGATTGGCTGGGATTTGCTGACGCTGATCCCAGTCGGCATGTCAAAGAGGAAAATGCAAAATGCACAACCCCTCCGGGGCCGTGTTTTTTGCTTTACGTCTGCGCTTACTGTGATCCCGCTGGGATTAGCCATCGCTGATCCCAATTGGGCATGTCCCGCCTGAAGATGCAAAATGCAGCGCCTTACAGGCGCTGTTTTTTTTTGTGCGCCACGCACGTTCGTTAACTATAGGGTGTGAGTCCCGAACGAGAGTTGCAGTACTTATCGTTAGCAGAGGGCAAGGGTGTCCACCGTGAGGAGGAATCTGAAGGAAGTCTAATGCAA
>JAEZDS010000112.1 GCA_023433205.1 Bacteroidota bacterium | reverse complement strand
TTTAATAACACCGTAAATATAGGTCCTGGCACAATATTGCTCCCCACCCCGTCCACTATTATTCCGGGAATTAATGCTTCAAATGCGCTTGTGATGAAATTTTCTCCGTCTGGAAATTTGCTCTGGCATCAGAGAGGTAGCTCGAGTGGTGGTGGAGAGGGTTTTTCTGGAATGGCGATTGACACTTCTGGTAAATTTTTAGCAGTGGGAGGCGGCGTCTGGAATGGCTCTACCCTGTTGAACTATAGTGTTAACACTGGTGTAGGAAGTGTAGGCAATATTTTCTACCTGCTCGACGCTGCCACAGGCACTCTGGTAAGCGCAAGTACGGGGAGTGCCAATTACCAGGGTAATATTACACCTTACATGACAGACCGTGATAACAATTTTCTTTGCAGAGGTATGATCAATGGTTTTCTTAAATGGGACACCACTACTTATAGCTCAGTGGGAATAAGGCACAGCTGCATTGGTAGATTTGATGTCACGGGCCAATTCCTTGGAATTAAAATGCTGCCGAAAAGTGGTGCTGATTATTATGAATCGATAGCGGCAATGGCCATAAATGAGCAGGGTGAGGTTTATATAGCTGGAAGTTTTGGTGGTGTGCTCGATAGCCTTGGAACCGACGTTTACCCGCATGGGCAACAGGACGGTATGCTGGCAAAATTTGGTTTTTCTTGCGGGGCCGATTCTGCAGTACTCACCCCCTTACCGCCGGAGGCTCTCATAGCAGTGGCTCAGAACTCGCTTACCAATAAGCTTACCTGGTCTGATAACAGTAAAACGGAAAACGGGTTCGAACTTTATGCTGAAGGCGGACAGATAAGTACTTTTTCTCTGATAGCGACCCTTGCGGCTAATACTACTACATATATGCATACACAGCTTCAACCTTCAACTGATTATTGCTACAAGGTTCGGGCAGTTAATTATGCCGGTTTTAGCATCTTTACGAATACTGCCTGTGCCACAACCCTTGCTGCGCCTGTGGTAACTACATCGTTAAATGAAAGTATTTTGGCTGATTCGGAGATGTTTCCCAACCCGGTTAATTCTTCAGGAGATGTTACAATTCAGCTGCCGGTAAACGAAGTGGTAACTATTAGGCTCCTCAGCTCTGTTGGTACTGTAATATTTACACAGAAGATAAGAGTGGAAGAAGCTGTGAATAGTGTGCGTTTCAGTGCACCCTCAGTGCCCGGACTGTATCTTATCGATATTTGCTCAACAGATGCTCGTTGGCTTGGAAAACTAGTGGTACGTGATTGAATCTGGAGTGAGCAAAAAAAGACCAAACCTCTTGATCCGTGGTACCGTATCTATCAAACATGACCCCCTCCCCTGCGACGGCCCAGCTTGTGAAGTGGCACTATACAGTTTCGGACGCCCACTGGCTCGCTGAAGAAGCTTCGTCATGATGCACTCTGGACTTCTTCAGCGGGCCCAAATTACATGTGTGATTCAATAATCTGGGAAAGGAATTTGGTGCAATATCACATCAACAAATGAGCGAGCTCTAAAACTGCATCTGCATTATCGTCTCCTTAAAACCCGCTCAACAGCCTCAATAATATTTACAGTGTCCAGTCCGTACTTGGTCATCAGCTGATCTGGCGTGCCGCTTTCGCCGAATGAATCGTTCACAGCCACATATTCCTGGGGAGACGGTTGTTTGCGCGCAAGCAGCTGCGCTACGCTGTCGCCCAGGCCGCCATTCATCTGGTGTTCTTCGGCGGTAACCACACACTTTGTCTTAGCAAGTGATTTAAGAATGGCCTCCTCGTCAAGCGGTTTAATTGTATGAATATTGATGATCTCGGCACTGATGTTCTGCTGCGCCAGTTTTTCGCCGGCTTCAATGGCTTTCCATACAAGGTGACCGGTGGCAATGATGGTAACATCGCTGCCCTCATTAAGCAAAACAGCTTTGCCGATCTCAAATTTCTGGTTAGCGTCTGTAAAATTCGGCACAGAAGGTCTGCCAAAACGCAGGTAAACCGGACCATGATGGTCGGCAATGGCGATAGTTGCGGCTTTGGTCTGGTTAAAATCGCAGGGATTGATCACTGTCATGTGCGGCAGCATTTTCATCAGACCAATATCTTCAAGGATCTGGTGGGTTGCACCATCTTCACCAAGTGTCAGCCCGGCATGCGAGGCGCATATTTTTACGTTTTTTCCGCTATATGCAATGCTTTGTCTGATCTGGTCGTAAACCCTGCCGGTGCTGAAGTTAGCAAAAGTGCCTGTAAAGGGGATCTTTCCGCCAATTGTAAGTCCGGCGGCAATTCCCATCATATTGGCCTCAGCGATACCTACCTGGAAAAAGCGATCAGGATGCGCTTTTTGAAACGCGTCCATTTTAAGAGAGCCTGTAAGGTCGGCGCAAAGTGCAACTACCTCAGGCCGGCTTTTTCCCAGTTCTGAAAGACCCGCGCCAAATCCTGAACGGGTATCTTTTTTTTCGGTATAACTGTATTTCTTCATAGTAACCCTGCCTTTTTTTGAAAGCGCTAATCTACTAAAAAGCCGGCGGCCTCAGTCATTGATTTAATAAGTTTGTAGAAAACGCCTGCTGCTTAAAACAGCTTAACTGTGAGCGCGCCCCCGGCCTTTACCTCGAAATTTTTCTGTACTGATTTGATCGTTTCCTTGCTAAAATCAAGCCTGAAGACAACTTTATATTTACCAGGCTGCAAATAGATCATTTCACTTACCAGAGCAGGGTTAAGATTGCAGACCCAGGTGACTTGTGCGCCGTCATCCACATAAATGCTGCCATGCCCTAATCCCTGTTTCTGGAAAAGAACGCTGCCGCTGGTGGGTATCTTGATAGTATTTACGGCGCTTTGTTTTATTTCTACATTCTTTAGATGGATGCGGGGCAATGTGAGTACTTCGAGGTCATATTTTCCAACAATGTATTTTTCTGTCATTCCAAAATCCTGAACATTAAGGGTGTTCATTTCACCCGCTTTTCTTACCACTGTGGTGGGATTGTATTTATTGATCGCTCCGTCAAGTTCAAGGCGCAGGTGGCCCTGTGGAGCGTCCAGACTAATTATGTTGTGCCTGCCCCTATCTATCACAATATTTTGTGTTGAAACAGGTGGTATTGTGTGCACCGTGAGATCATACTTCAGCGCCGGATCAAGAATCAGCGTATCGGGTTTGCCACGATGGTTGATGGTGTGCAGATAGTTGTACTTTACTTTGTTGCTCCCTGCTTCATAAAAGGTCATGTCAACATCTGTTTCACTTGGATTTTTCTGAATGTCGAGCAGGTTCACCTGCACCGAGGTTGCGGTGATGGCTTCGGTGATAACCAGTTTAAGCACATCGGCGAAATTGGCCTCATTACTTACGTCAAAAAATTTACCCATACAGGCAAATGATTCCGCATAACGCATGTCCAGTCCAACGCCAATCACAAAAGGTCGCAGAAAGACCCCTTTTTTCTGCAGATCGGCACTTACTTCACAGGGAAAACCACCACATTCTTCAATGCCATCTGTAATAAGCACTACTATGTTGCGGCAATCTTTGCAGGGTGTAAAATCCGCAGCTGATTCGCCAAGACTGTAGGCAATAGGTGTGGTGCCCATGGGCTCAAGTTTATTGATGCGTTGTTTGATCAGCGGGGCCGCTGTTTTTGCCTTGCCAAACGGAATTTCCAGCTTAGTATCCTTACAATTACGGTTCGGTTTAAAAAAAGTAGTATGTCCGTAACAACGTAATGCCAGCTCAAGGTTGGGCACATTAACCAGGCTGTCGAGGAATTCACCCATTACTTTTTTGGCCACCTCAATTTTGATATTGCTGTTCCACGGCGCGTACATGCTGTACGAATCATCAAAAATGAAGAGAATACGGTTAGTAGTCTGCGCGCGGGCCCCAAGATTTAATAACAGAACTAAGGCAAGGACGTATTTTGGTATTGCGGACAAGGAGAATATGTGAAAGGCTAAATACTAACGTCTAAATACTAAATTCTAATGTCCAAATTCCAATACCGAAGTGTCGGCACTAAATCGTTCGTGTAGCGAATAAGGATGCCTCGCTATCGCTATCGTCAATCGTTCTTTCGATGTTTATTCTATGTTCCTATGATCCCCCGCTATGTATCGGGGTTGTTAAATATCACCCAAATCGCACTTTGTACTTTGTACTTCATAAATCGTAAATCGTAAATCGTCAATTGTACTTCGTCCTTCGTACTTTGTACTTTGTACTTCGTACTTTGTACTTTGTCCTTCGTACCTAATAATCCACTCCCGTAACCAGCAACTGCTCCAGGGCCTTGCTCAGCTGCTCATCATTAGGCGCCGAACCATGCCACTTATGCGTTCCCATCATAAAATCAACGCCCATTCCCATTTCAGTGCGCATAAGGATCATTACGGGTTTACCTTTGCCAAGGTGTTTTTTGGCTTCTTCAAGTGAAGCAATCACGTCTTCGAGGTAGTTGCCATTATTGTTTTCCAGCACAGTCCATCCAAAAGCCTCGAATTTCATTTTCAGGTTTCCAAGCGGGAGCACTTTGTCCACATCGCCGTCAATCTGCCTGCCGTTATAATCTACCGTGGCTATAAGATTGTCAACTTTGTTACCCGCTGCATACATGGCAGCTTCCCAGATCTGACCTTCCTGAAGCTCACCGTCTCCATGCAGACTATAAACTATGTTTGGATCGTTGTTCAGTTTTTTTGCCAGGGCTGCGCCAATTGCCACACTCATGCCCTGACCAAGTGAACCACTGGCTATCCTTATTCCCGGTAAACCTTCGTGTGTAGTAGGGTGACCCTGCAGGCGGCTGTTGATCTTGCGGAAGGTTTTTAACTCATCAATAGGGAAATAACCCGAACGCGCAAGAACGCTGTAATACACCGGACTGATATGGCCATTGCTCAGAAAAAAAAGATCTTCCCCTGTTCCGTCCATATTAAATCTGGCGGGATCATGTTTCATCACCTTGCCGTAAAGCGCCACAAAATACTCTACACAGCCAAGCGAACCACCAGGATGTCCCGAATTAACCGCGTGAACCATTCGTACAATATCCCTGCGGACCTGACCGCACATTTTTTTCAATTCTTCCACTTCTGCCATTTTTAAAGATTCTGTGATGTAACAAAGGTACCACTTACACAGCTAGTGCCCTTCAATGTTAATAATAAATAAGGGATGTTAAAAATGCATTTGACTGGTTGCGACTCAAAAATCCGGGCAGCTATGCTTATATTTGCGGTCTCATGAAAAAAGCGGGTTCGATATTTCTCTTCCTGTTGCTGCTTGTCTGCACATTTTCCTGTAAGGATAAAAAGAAGACCGATCCCGCGCCGCAACCTGAACCACAAAAGTTCGGAACACTTAATTTTACCGTGGTGACCTACGATTCGGCGGGACGCATGGAAAACGACCATTCCGGCGTGCAGGTTTCTCTGGTACAGGAGAAACGCGCGGCATCCACTACAAGCGCTGGCATCGTATCGTTTGAAGACCTTCCATATGGTACGCACACGCCGGTTTTGCAGAAGGATTATCTTTACGATGCGCCGCTTATGTCGGTCTATCTCCAGGAGGCTGCTTTTCACGCCGTACTGCCTTTCCCCAGGTATTGTATGTATGATCTCAGCAACCTCAATGCTCAGGCTTATACAGATGGCAACGTTTATATGTCATTTAATGTGTCACCTTCAATACCTTTTGGTGACACGTGTAAGGTGGTGATCATTGCATCGCAGCTTGCCGGAATGACCCACAGAAAATTTACCTCGGCCGACCTGATTGAAATACACAGCAGCAAAATTACTGACTACAACATCTCCCTGCTGCCCAACTTTCACAACCTGTTACAGGATCTTGATTCGGCGGCAGTTTTTTATGTGAGCGCGGTGCCAGTTTCGTATGGATTATACCAGAGTAACATGCAGGAAATACCGCAGCTGCTGGGCAGAAGTCCGGTTTATCCTGGCAATATTGCCCTCACCAAACGCTGGAAAAACTAAAAAACAAATATGGCACTCAAATGCGGCATCGTAGGATTGCCCAATGTTGGAAAATCAACTCTTTTTAATTGTCTCAGCAACGCCAAAGCGCAGGCAGCAAATTTTCCTTTTTGCACCATCGACCCCAATGTTGGCACCACTACTGTGCCCGACGAAAGGCTTAACAAGCTCGCTGAACTTGTAAAACCCCAGAACATTATTCCAACAACAGTTGAGATAGTGGACATTGCAGGCCTGGTTAAAGGAGCCAGCAAGGGAGAAGGTCTCGGCAACAAATTCCTGGGTAACATTCGCGAGTGTAATGCCATACTGCATGTGCTTCGCTGTTTTGATGACCCCAACGTGGTGCATGTTGACGGCAGCGTTGACCCTGTGCGTGACAAAGAGATCATTGACACCGAACTGCAGCTGAAAGATCTTGAAAGTGTTGAAGGCAAACTGAAACGTTATGAGAAACTTGCAAAGACAGGATCAGATAAAGAAGCAGTGAAAACTTTTGCGGCGCTTTCAAAACTAAAAACGGTACTCGAGAGCGGCCAATCTGCTCGCGCTGCAGCGCTTGAGGAAAATGAATTGCCTTTTATTCAGGATCTTCACCTTCTTACTATTAAACCGGTGTTATATGTATGTAATGTTGACGAAGCTTCAGCAATGTCGGGCAACAAATACGTAGATGCGGTGAAGGAGGCCGTGAAGAGTGAAGAGGCGGGGATACTGGTGATCACCGCGCAGATGGAAAGTGAGATAGCAGCGCTTGAAACCTATGAGGAGAAACAAATGTTTCTTGCCGACATGGGCCTGGAAGAACCCGGTGTGAACAAACTGATCAAATCTGCCTACGCACTGCTACAGCTTGAGACCTATTTTACGGCAGGTGTAAAGGAAGTGCGGGCATGGACCATCACCAGAGGTATGAAGGCCCCTCAGGCCGCGGGGGTAATTCATACAGATTTTGAAAAAGGATTTATAAAAGCTGAGGTGATCGCTTACAGGGATTTTATTGCCCTGGGATCTGAGGCTGCCTGCCGCGATGCCGGTAAGCTGCGTATTGAAGGGAAAGAGTACATTGTTCAGGATGGTGACGTTATGCACTTCAGGTTTAATGTCTGACCATTCAATTTAATAAAAGCTTTTGAAATTACAATAACCATGAAAAATCACGAGATCGACTACAAGCTGTACGGAGAGGAGATGCAGTGCGTTGAAATTGAACTTGATCCTCAGGAAGCGGTAATTGCCGAGCCTGGAAGTTTTATGATGATGACCGAGGGTGTGCAGATGCAGACCATGTTTGGTGATGGTAATGAAAAGGGTTTTATGAGCAAGATTTTTTCTGCAGGTAAACGATTGCTTACAGGTGAAAATTTATTTATGACAGTTTACACCAATCAATCTCAGCAGAAAAGGCAGGTAACTTTTGCCGCCCCTTATGCCGGAAAGATCATTCCTATGGATCTCTCGAAGCTGGGAGAGCGGATCATCTGTCAGAAAGATAGTTTTTTATGCGCTGCACGTGGTGTACAGGTAGGGATTGAATTCCAGAGAAAACTGGGCACGGGCCTTTTTGGCGGTGAAGGTTTTATCATGCAGAAGCTGGAGGGCGACGGAATGGCTTTTGTTCACAGCGGTGGACACGTCATTGAAAAAGACCTGAAACCGGGTGAAGTGCTGAAGGTAGATACCGGCTGTATTGTTGGTTTTACCAGCAGCGTGCAATACGACATACAGTTTGTGGGTGGGATAAAGAACACCTTGTTTGGAGGGGAAGGCGTGTTTTATGCCACGCTTACCGGTCCCGGCAAGATCTGGATCCAGACTCTTCCAATAAGCAGGCTGGCCGGGCGAATACTCGCGTATGGCAGCGGCAGGCGAAAAGAAGAAGGAAGTATCCTTGGCGGCCTCGGTAATATACTCGACGGCGACCGCTAGGCTCGACCTGTTATTTAATGTCTTCCTGATGATCCTGGGCCGTTCGCAGGTACTGCATCAACGGATACATGGCTTTGAATCCTGATACAACGTGCTGTAATGATTTTTCAGAAAGCAGCACCTTGTCGCTGAATTCGTGACTTACAATAAAATGACGGTTTCTCAGCAGATCGATGTGAGGATGGTCTTTGTCGTAACCCTTGGGAACGGTTTTTAATTTACCCTCTTCATCAAAACCCTTGAAGTACTTTTTGAAAGTGGCCGAGCGCAGGATCTTCATCAAGTCCTGAGGCTGGTAATCAATTTCCTGTCTGATCGCCTGTAACATAACAGGCTCAGGCATCCATACGCCACCGGCGATAAAACTTTCTCCTGGCTGGATGTGCAGATAGTAGCCTGCGGTAACCGATTTTTTCCCGCCCGGATTGATACTGGCCGACATGTGTGTTTTGTATGGCGTTTTGTCTTTGGAGAAACGCACATCACGGTAGATCCTGAAGGTTGAATTGGCGGCTGTGATATCGGGACCGATCTGTTTATCGAATTTCCTGATGCCGCTGATCACCTGTTCGCAGAAGTCCTGAAAAATGGTACGGGCCTCGTCAAACTCAGGCCTGTGTTTTTCAAACCACTCGCGGTTATTGTTGGATTTAAGTTTTTTCAGGAATTTAAGCAGGAGATCCATAACAGATAAAAATAAACAAAGGTAAGTTTCTATGGGCACACAATTTTCTGTATTAAAAGCTGTTACTTACATTTGAAGCATTGAAGTGTTTTTTAGCCACATTTACGGTCCTGCTTTTTGTGCTTGCTGGTTGCAGGTCGGGGCAGCAGTATACCTCCAAGCCAGCCAAAGCTGGTGAGGATGAAAACATTGTTGTAAACGCGGAGGTTTATCATCTGAACGACAGTTCCAGCACAGTTTATGTGGAAATAGAGAATGACAACCTTCTTTACAAACGGCCCGATACGGCAGGTGTTTTTTACGCGCATTTAAAAGTGGTAACTCACCTCATGCTTGAGGGAAATGTAAGAAAGATCCTCGACAGCAGCTCGGTTCAGATCTTCGACAGGGCAGGTGCTGAGCAGGTGCCACTAAAATCGCTTTATTCAGAGTTTTCGGTTGCTGCCCGTTTTGGCAACAATTATCTATTGAGCATTGAAGTGTTTGATCTTAACCGAAGAAGCCGGTACCGCAAGGATGTGAATGTGTACAAGGCAAGCCGGCTTACGTCGCAAAATTTTCTGGTTTTCAGGAACGATTCTGTTTCATTCGGAAATACTTTTCTCAGGAATGAAGCACTCCGGATTCTGTACGCTGACAAAAGTGTAAACAGGCTTTCCGTTGAATGTTTCCTCAGGGAATTTGGCCCGGCGTTGCCGCCATTCTCCACAAAACAGTCTGATCCGTTAAAATACAAACCTGACAGCATATTCGAACTTAAGGCAGATGAGGAGAGGTTTAGACTTACCATGCCTGAAAGGGGATTTTATCACCTTAAGGCTGAACCTGTGTTGCTGCAGGGTCTAACACTATTTACTTACGATGAAAGTTTTCCGGGGGTGAGCGACAATGAAGAGATGATTCACTGCGCCAGATATATCATGAGCAGGGAAGAATATGAACGATGTTTGAATTCGCCTGACAAAAAAAAGGCCATTGATGATTTTTGGCTGGGACTTGGCGGCAGCGTAGAAAGAGCCAGGGAACTGCTGCGCAGATATTACAACAGGGTGAAGGTTGCCAACCGTCAGTACAGCAGTTATGCCGAAGGCTGGAAAAGTGACAGAGGGATGATCTACATTGTATTTGGGCAGCCAGTAAACATCTACAAAAGCAGAAAGGATGAGGTTTGGGTTTACGGCAATGAATCTAATCCTGCCACCCTTCGTTTTGTATTTAATAAAACGGAAAACCCTTTCACTGACAACGACTATATGATGGAGCGCTCACAGTTCTATAAAGAGCCCTGGCACTCCGCCGTTGATTTCTGGCGGCAGGGCCATGTGTACAGTAACCGCAGAAGGTGATTCTGAGGCTAACTCCTGTCTGGGAGTTAAACAGGTAAATTTGGTGTTACTCGAAAAGACCGTGATCTGCCGGCTTTCCGTACCCTTCATCCACCGGTAAATTTTTCTGCCTTGATGCCATCACTGCCAGTTCATCGCAGCGGTTATTCTCAACGTTCTGGGCATGACCTTTTACCCAGATAAATTTGTGTTTTGTGGGCTCGTAAACTTTCAGAAACCGCAACCACAGGTCAACATTGGCCTTGTTCTTAAAACCTGTGTGTTGCCATTTCTGAAGCCATTTAAGATTTATAGAATCAACTACATATTTACTGTCAGAATAGATCTCAACCGGTATCAGTTTGTTGGTAAGGCTCTCCAAACCAACTATAACAGCGAGAAGTTCCATTCTGTTATTAGTGGTTCTTTTAAATCCTCCGCTTATCTCTTTCCTGTGGTTCTGGTATTTGAGTACAACGCCGAATCCGCCCGGACCTGGATTTCCGCTGGCAGCGCCATCTGTATATAGTTCTATGGCATTTTTCATAAACAGGGCGCAAAATACTTTTTATTTAGCTGAATGGTGTAAGCTCTGCATTTTGCGCAGTGTAAATAAGTAATTATATTCGTGACTCAAATTTTCGAGCTATGTCAGTATTGGTGAATAAAAGTTCTAAGGTTATTGTACAAGGTTTTACCGGAGGTGAGGGAACTTTCCACGCTACCCAGATGATTGAGTATGGAACAAACGTTGTGGGTGGGGTTACTCCAGGAAAAGGTGGCAGTACCCACCTTGAAAAGCCGGTGTTTAATACCGTGGCAGAGGCTGTACAAAAAACCGGAGCTGATGTCTCAATTATTTTTGTTCCGGCCCCATTTGCAGCCGATGCGATCATGGAAGCAGCCGATGCCGGAATTAAAGTGATTGTATGTATTACCGAAGGTATTCCGGTTAAGGACATGATCCAGGCCAAAGAATATCTTAAATCAAAAAGCTGCAGGCTGATAGGACCAAACTGTCCCGGCGTAATTACCGCAGGAGAGGCAAAAGTAGGCATCATGCCTGGGTTTGTATTTAAGAAAGGCAGTATAGGAATAGTATCAAAAAGCGGAACCCTTACCTACGAAGCCGCTGACCAGATTGCTAAAGCAGGATTGGGTGTAACAACTGCAATAGGAATAGGCGGTGACCCAATTATTGGTACGCCTACCAAAGAAGCCATTGAACTACTTATGAACGACCCCGATACCGAGGCAATTGTAATGATTGGCGAGATAGGCGGAAGTTACGAAGCCGACGCTGCCAGATGGATCAAAGCGAATGGCAATAAAAAACCAGTTGTAGGATTTATTGCCGGACAAACCGCGCCAAAAGGCCGCACCATGGGTCATGCAGGCGCTATTGTAGGCGGTGCAGAAGATACGGCGCAGGCAAAGATGCAGATCATGCGTGAGTGTGGTATTCATGTTTGCGAAAGTCCTGCCGAGATTGGAAAAACCATGGCGGCAGTGCTTAAAGGTGATAAGGTAAAGGCGTAATTATTCGAAAATATAGCAGCATAAAAAAACCACCTAAGGGTGGTTTTTTTGTTTTTATGAAAAACGAAAGTCCGGTGGAAACCAGAACCATCACATTAGTTCCTTACAGGTCTTGGTGGTGAGGAAATCACACTTGGAGCTGGAGCCTGCTGGATCATTTCCGGCGTCAGCATCGGCATGGCCTTACGTACCTCGGCGTGGTTAGGATTGATTTGCAGTGCCCTGTCCCAGCTCTTTTTAGCCAATCCAAATTTCCCCTGGTTAAAATAAGCGCCGCCCAGGTTATACCAGGCATCAGCGTCGTGCGGAGTAAGTATCGACCACAGGTTGTAGGCGATTGCCGCGGAATCCATGCGGCCCCTGTTAAATGCGGTAGCTCCCCGGTTTTTGAGGTCGTTGGCATACACCTGGTAATAATTTCTCAGGTATGGATTGTTCGGATAAAGCCGCTCTGCATTTTTCCAGTAATAAAGCGCGTCAAAATCTTTGCGCAGCTTAAAACTGGCCAAACCAAGATTCAGGTAGCCGTTCACATAGCGCGGGTGTAACTCGATGGCATGTTTAAGGAAGCCCATTCCCTTGTAAAGCGCAGCCTCGCGTTTGTTCGCGTAACCACCCTCTTTAACTTCCTCATCGGTGATCACCAGCGTTCCGTTGTAATCATTAAACCTGGTTGAATCCTGTCCGGGAATGTTTTTGCCGGTTACTTCCTTGGTATCTGCCAGATCAACCCAGCGTGCGCCGGCGTTGCCCAAAACAAGTACCGAATGCGGCATTGTCTGAACATCTTTAAGGAAGAGCGTAACGTCATTTTTCCAGTCGAAATTCCTCTCCCAGGTCTTGCAGCCAAAAAGGAAGGTGATTACCGCTACAATTGTTAGCAGAGCAACTTTTCGTACCGGGAATGTGATACTTTTCAGTTTTTCAAATCCTGCAAGAATAAGGTATGCCGCCGCAATACAGAAACCGATATTACTATGGAAGATCAGACGTTCACCCATGGTTGCGCCGATATCCATCAGCACGTTGCCAATCATCAGGGCAAAAATGATATAGGTCATGATAGCAAAACCCAGTATGTGTTTTTTCAGGGTGAGTTTAATACCCAGCACAACCATGCCAATATGTACTACCATAGAGAGCAGGAAGTCCCAGCTGGTAAGTTTCCTGTAGGCAATTGTGGCGTAAGAGTAATCACTTGAAAGAGGGTGAGGGAAGACCTGAAGGATTAGGTACTTCAGCAGCACGTAGCCTTTGGTAGCGAAGCGTTCTTCGCCGTCGGCCAGCAGGTAAGGATTATTGAGGATCTCAGTGTCGGGAACACCGGGTTTAAGTTTAACGGCAACCAAACGCATTGCCAGATAGATCAGCATCACAAAATAAAACCAGCTCAGAAGTTTATGGAAATTGTTCTTCTTGGCCGAACCCATCAGGTAAATGCCTACCCCCACGTAAATAAATGGGAATAACCAGAACGACTTGATCGGTTTGGCTCCCGGAATGGCCTTCATGTCGAAATCACGCTTCATGTAAAGCATTAAACCGGCACAGATGGCGAAAGCCAGACCCACATACAGTGTTTGTTTGAATTCTTTTGTGCTGAAAAAGGTCTTGATATCGAAATCGTTCTCTGTAAAAGTGTACACCGCAATAGGGATAAGGAACAGCAGCATTACTGCGTATTCTTTCGAAAGCAGAGCAAGCAGGAACATTACACAGGCCCAGAAAAGCTCTTTTCCTTTTTTTGTTTCCAGAAACTTAAAGGTGTACAAAAAGGTCAGTGATATAAAGATCAGAGAGAAGATCTCGTCGCGGCTCTTAACATTGGCGATTGCTTCGGAGTGAATAGGATGCGTGGTAAACAGGAGTGCGGCAAGAAATGCCAGATCCTGGTTGGTGCGGAAAAAATAGCGCGAAAAAACCAGGTACAGGAACATACAGCCAAGCGCGTAGGTCCATATATTATTGAAGTGCCTGAGCTTGGCGCCGTACACCTGGCAGTCAATCTCATTAAAGATGCCGTCAACATTCAGGTCTTCATCAAAATCGTTCTGAAAGTTCTTGTTGAGGTCCCAGCAGTTATAACATTCGTTGCCCTGGGCCATTCCGTCACCATTCAGGTCAACAAAGTCATTGTACTCATAATTGGTCTCAGGCCGGCCGCAGGGTGAAATGTAATTAACAAGCCCCTTGTCCAGTATCCCGTTCTGGTTATTGTCCTCCACCTTCATATAAAGTCCCGTGCGGTAAGAGCCAAGAACTTCCTGCTCAAGCGCGAAACTAACCACAGAAAGCGGACGGTAACGACCACCTGCCAGCTGATCAGTAGCGCACATGCGGCGGTAAAAACTCTCGTAGGCATCTTTGGTCATGATACCTTTGATGCCCCGTACACCCTTAATCACGTGATCATTCTGGTGAATAATGATACCGTCGTCAAGCGCGTACTCGCCGTTTATACTGGTGATATAAAATACAAATCCTACGATCCCTATAACGATCATGGCCAGTTTCTGGTTCAGAAAACTGAAATATTTGAAAGTCTGGCTGAGTGGAGGAAAGGTAGGTGCTTTTAAGGTTGATTTGTGTGGTTGGGCCATAAAATGAAAAATATCAGCAAGTTACAAATATAAGGCAATTCCAATGGCCTGTAAACTTTTTTAAGGACCGCAAATTTATCCTTAATTTGCTGCTGCCGGTTTTACGGCGCTATGCAATTGCCAGTTATCAACAGCCGGACAATATTATTATTGCTGGGCATCTGCCTTTGCAGCGCTGCTGTTTTGCTGAACAGGGCCCTCAGCAAAACCCCTGAGCAGATCGCTGAACGGGCAGGGAAGCGGATCGAAAAAAAACTGCAGATCGCAGAGGCACTTATTGATACGGTGGCCAGGGAAGATTCAGCAGAATTGTTCTCCCCGCGGTTCACCTCCTTTTTTGAAAAGGAAAAAATTGCACTTTATCTCTTTATAAACGATACCCTTGTCGCCTGGAATAACTCGCAGCTGCCTTTCAGGTCGCGCGCCTCACTTATTGCCAGAGATGATTTTGTGCAGCTTGGTTCAGGCTATTACTATTATGCACAGACACAGACCGGCAACCGCAACATTATCGCGCTGATCACGGTTAAACCCCGTTTCGCACTTCAGAACAGATACCTCTCAAATAATTTTTACCCCTGGCTGGGGATCCCCGATGATATTAAACTTGCCGGCCCGGATGACGACAGGGTAATTGACGTTAAAGTCAATAATAAACCCATTTTCCAGATCCATGCTGCTGAACAAATGTACACGGCCAAAGGAGCAGATGACGTTTGTTTTCTGTTATGGATAACCGGCCTGTTAACTGCTTTTGCCGCCCTGCTTCTTTTTATCCGCGGTTCAATCTCTCCCCTGACAGCTCTGGTGCTGATCCCTGCTGTAATAGTACTGCGGGTTTTGATGCTGATCTTTGAGTGGCCGGCTTTTTTTTACACTGGTACTTTGTATGATGTAAGGATCTTTGGCAATGCCCAGTCTCCTGCAAACAGCTACCTGGGTGACATATTACTGAACGGCTTGTTCCTGCTGTATGTTGCCACCGCCCTGCAGATCCTTTACGACAAACTTCAGCACCGCCTGTACAAACTACTGCTGCAGTGTTTGGCTCTGGCAACCCTTTTGCTTTCTGTAATTCAGTTTAATGCTGCGGTACAAAGCCTGGTAAGCAATTCTACACTAAGTTTTAATTTTCTGGATTTTATCAATGTGTCGTTTCCTGCATTTGTAGGCATTGTGTGCCTGGCCCTTGCTGCCCTTGTCATCTTTCAGCTGCTTTTTTTCCTTGTAACAAGGTGGCCTGCCAAAAAACCTGTTTATCGGTTGTACCTGTTGACGGCGCTCCTGCTAATAAATGTGCTGGTGCTTGTATTTTCCGCTTCCTCTGATCTTGCTGAGGCTTTCTGGTTGTTGCTTCCTGCCATTCTGTTATATGTAGCAGTAAAGATCAGTCGGCTTGGTGTTATCACCTGCCTTGGTGTATTTCTGCTGGTTATGTCGGGGATCACATCAAGTGCTCTTAACCGGTATATAGCTATTAATGAAGCGCAGGACCTGGAGGTACTTTCTGTGAAGCTTGGTGAACGTCAGGACCCGGTGCTGGAAAATGAATTCAAAGGAATTCCCGAAAAAATAAAAGCCGACGAAAAACTCCGGAACCTCTTTTATATTTTACCCAGCACTGCCGATGCCATTAAAGACCTGCTGAGCGAAAAATATTTCAGCGGTTATTTTAAACGCTACACCGTTGAATATTCTTTGTTCGACAGCAAATGCAGACCACTTCTGGAAAGTGGCGATCCGCTGCTTTTAAGTGAAGAGTACTTTAATGATCAGATCCGTTACCATGCCGATAGTACGCAGGCTGAAGGTTTGTTCTTTGTGAAGCATTATCGCCTGAATGCGCGGTATATCGCAAGGATCGAGATAGGAAGCCAGCGGTTGTTCGTAGTTCTTGAACCAAAACAGTTTGAAGAAATGGGCAGCTTCCCCGATCTGCTGCTTGATGAATCGCAGCAAAAACATGAGAAACTCCAGGGATTCAGTTATGCCGTGTACCGTTCACAGCAAAATACAAGCAGTTTTGGGAATCTTAATTATCCGCCTTTTTTGCCTGACTCAGCAAAACTGTCGCAGGCAGAACCATCTTTTACACACCGCTTTTTTAGTCCCGACAATTACACAAGCGTGGTAATAAGCAGGCCTGTAAAGACCTGGTCGTACTTTTTTACATTTAATTCGTATATGCTGCTGCTGTTTGGGGCGGTTTGTTATGTGCTCCTGTTCCTTTATGGCGCTATTTTCGCAGGCTCGCTTCGCGGCACCTCACTCACGCGGCGCATCCAGGCCATCATAATTATTCTGCTGCTTGTAGCCATCTCCGCGGTAGGCTACAATAGCGCCAAGCTTGTGCGTGATCAGTTTGCAAGCGAAAACAAAAACGAGCTGCGCGATAAAACCGAGTTTATCTACACCGATCTCAGCGCAACTTATCAGCCGGCACAGCTGTTCGACCAAACCAACAAAGATGCGCTGGCCACGCGGCTCAACGAGTACGCCAGATTGTTCAACACAGATATCAGTTTGTTCGATTCCGGAGGCAGGTTATATGTTACCACTCAGCCCCGGCTGTACAGTCTTGGTTTATCTGCTGAGCTGGCGCATCCTGTGGCGCTGGCTAAACTATCAGGAAATCAGTCGGCAGCGGTAAGCATTCACGAAAAAGCGGGGAAGCTGTTTTACCTTTCGCTGTACACAGCCATTTATGATAAAAATTCTGCTGAGCCGGCCGGTTATATCAATCTTCCTTATTTCGCCCGGCAAAGCGACCTGGTGACCGAACTTTCGGGAATTGTGAGCGGACTGGTTAACGTTTATGTAATACTGCTGGTACTAAGTATTCTTGCAGGTCTGATACTTGCCGGCTACATCACAAGGCCTCTGCGTTTGATCCAGCAGCAGATAGCCCGTATTTCACTGGGAAAAAGAAATGAAAAGATCGTGTGGAGCAGTAATGATGAGCTGGGACGGCTGATAGGCGAATACAACCAGATGTTGGTGAAACTGGAGGAGAGCGCAACACTGCTTGCTCAGAGCGAACGCGAAAGCGCCTGGCGCGAGATGGCCAAACAGGTAGCTCATGAGATAAAAAATCCGCTCACACCCATGAAGCTTAACCTGCAGTACCTGCAGCACCTCATCAAAAACGATCCGGCTGACTTCAGAGAAAAATTTGAAAAGGCAAGCGCCGGGATCATTGAGCAGATAGACAGTCTGGCCAACATCGCGAATGAATTCAGTAATTTCGCGAAACTTCCCGTTACGCATCTGGAAACAATAAATATCGCTGAGGTTATTCGTTCGAGTGTGCTCATATTTGAAAACCGCGGCGAAGTACAGATCAAGAACAGGATTGTGGAAGATGAGATCGCGGTGAAAGGCGATCGCGAGCAATGCCTGCGGGTATTCAATAATCTTTTTACCAATGCGTTGCAGGCACTTCAGGACACAGCACTGCCGGTGATAGAGATAGGCAGACAGCTAAAAGACGATGTGGTGATAATACAGGTGCGCGACAATGGTGCCGGAATTGACGAGCAACTAAAACCGAAGATCTTCACACCAAACTTTACCACAAAAACCACCGGCTCGGGCCTGGGTCTGGCAATGGTCAAAAACATCATGGAAGGGTTTGGAGGCAGGATCTGGTTTGAATCGGAAAAAGGGCTCGGCACCATTTTTTATCTGGAGTTCAGAATGGTGACTTCAAAAGCTGATCCTGACGTTTAAAGTGTACAGGTTAAACATTCTTTGTGACCTGTTGCAGAGTGGCGAAAAAAATATGCTGTGATTTTATGCAGATGTTTCGTGCTACATATGGGTCCCGCAGTTTAAACCACCTCCTGTTAACGTGCCTGGTTCTGTTTTCTTTAGCGCCCTGCTCCGTAAAGGCCCCGTTGTTCGGGCTGTCCGGCAGCGGGTACACAAAACCGGTCAGTCCATCAAAAACCACTGTTCACTCAGCACACTGTCAGTACGCCGGCAGGCAGGTTCAGAAACTTTCCTTCAATAAACAGTTTAACATCAGCCGCCAGGTTGAATCAGCAGGCCAAGTGCTGTGTTCACCATCGCCGGAACCGCAAACGGTAAATCAGTTCACGGCCTGCTATACCGGAAAAAGCCCTCCCAGGTATATTTTATATAAGTGTTTGAGAACCGGTGCTTGTTAGTTTGCTTCTGGCGGACAAAAATCATCGTTTTTACACTTTATAAAAATATCACAAATGCAATCTCATCAAATCGAAAATGGGTCCGGCAATACCGGACTTTTTACGCTATCCCTTCGTTGGGTAATAGGCTGGACGTACTTCTCCGCGTTTTGGAGAAGGTTAATACTGGAGAATAAATTAATTCCTGAAACTGCAGGATATATCGGAGAGAAATTCAATCATTTTCTTCCGAATGCCCTGGGTATAAAACCAATTATAGAGTATCTGGTTTCAAACCCCGATGCGCTGCACACTTCAATGGTGGTGTTTACCATTGTTGAAGCAATTGTGGGTTTGTTCATGATACTTGGACTTTTTACAAGACTAATGAGTATTGGTGTGTTTTTTCTCGCGCTTGGTATTCTTTTGGGATCTGGCTGGCTTGGCACCACTTGTCTGGATGAATGGCAGATAGGAGTACTTGGATTGTCGGGCGGCTTTACCATATTTCTTACCGGGAGCGGAGCGTTTTCACTCGATGGTTATCTGTTGGAACGAAGGAGCGATCTTGCGGCATCAAGATGGTTTGTTTTTACCGGCTCCGGCTTCTTGTATTTCAAAAATTACAGGTTGGTGGTAGCAGGTATATCGGCCCTGATTATCGCGCTTACATTATTTACCAACCAATATTTTCATGGTGGGGTTTGGGGTAAACTTCATAACAAATCTGTGAAACCTGAAGTTGAAATATCACACATCAGTTACAACGAATCGCAGCTTCAGTTTCAGGTGTTCAGAACTGAGGGCGCAGATGTTTACGGTTCGTTTTTAATCGGGATTGAGATCCGTGATAAAAACAACCTGCCGCTGAAAACGATCGGGCAGAGTGAGTTATCCCGTTTTCCAATGGAAAAAATCAGGAACTATTACGTGGCCAGGGTTAGGCCGGGAAAACATAGTCTGATTCTGCCACTTGGTGCAAAAGCGCGCATCACGCTGGATCTGGAAGACATAAAAATGATGCCGGGTTATATTATCAGGCTTGTGGATATAAGCGGGCTGGAATGGACAGCCATTGTGAAATAAATGTTTCTGAGCGCCAGGAACCTATCGTGATTACAATTAAAACCGGGCACTAGATTGGGCGGGGCCTTCACCGCAGCCACTGCAGATTAAATAAAGTGAAGCCCCATACTTTAATGGGTTTTTTATCAGTGTGCGGTAAAGATTGGTTTCGGATATCCTGCACTTTAGCTGAGGCAGGTCTGCTTTTAGAATCGCTGGGCAGGCCTGCCGTCAGTAAAATAGGGCATTTCTCTTTTCAGAGTGTCTGTACGTCACAGGCTTAATTTTCACCTCCTCAGGTAAAGGCCATCTACCGAAAGGTAAAACCCAAAATAATTAACTAACTTCGTTTTCCTTTTTTTAAAATATGGCCAAATTCCGTAAAGAAGATGCCCTCGACTACCACTCACAAGGCAGACCGGGGAAGATTGAAGTAGTACCAACCAAGCCATACAGTACCCAGCGCGACCTAACCCTGGCATACTCTCCCGGTGTAGCCGAACCCTGCCTCGAAATAGAAAAAAATCCGGAAGATGCCTACCGGTACACGGCCAAAGGTAATCTTGTGGCGGTGATATCAAATGGCACCGCGGTACTGGGACTCGGTAACATAGGAGCACTGGCTTCCAAACCGGTGATGGAGGGAAAGGGTTTGCTTTTTAAGATCTTCGCCGACATAGATGTGTTTGATATCGAAGTAGATAGTACTGACATAGAAGATTTTGTAAGGACGGTTAAAAACATAGCGCCCACTTTTGGGGGAATTAATCTTGAGGACATAAAGGCGCCCGAATGTTTTGAGATAGAACGCCGGCTTAAGGAGGAACTGGACATACCCCTCATGCACGACGACCAGCATGGTACAGCCATCATTTCTGCAGCCGGATTATTAAATGCCGTGGAGCTCAGCGGCAAAAAAATGGAAAAGATCAGGCTGGTGATCAACGGTGCCGGCGCTTCGGCAAATTCATGTGCTAAAATGTACATTGCCGTGGGCGTAAAAAAAGAAAACATTGTAATGCTCGACAGCAAAGGCGTTATCAATAAAAAACGCAGCGATCTTGATCAGTACAAGTCCTTTTTTGCAACCGATCGTACCGATATCAACACGCTGGAGGAAGCCATTAAGGGAGCAGATGTTTTTGTGGGGCTGTCAAAAGGCAATATTCTTACCCAGGATATGGTGCGCAGCATGAACAAACGATGTATTGTTTTCGCCCTAGCAAATCCAACCCCCGAAATTTCTTACGAGCTGGCAATCGCCGCCCGGAAGGATATTATTATGGCCACGGGCCGTAGCGACCATCCCAACCAGGTGAACAATGTGCTTGGATTTCCTTTTATTTTCAGGGGTGCCATGGATGTGCGCGCAACCACCATCAATGAAGAGATGAAGCGCGCAGCCACCTTTGCTATTGCAGCACTGGCCAAAGAGCCGGTGCCTGAGTATGTGAATCTGGCTTATGGTTCAAAGAACCTTTCATTTGGAAACAACTACATTATTCCAAAACCCATTGATAACCGCCTTATTGTGGCTGTTTCGTCAGCCGTAGCCAAGGCAGCTGTAGACAGTGGTGTGGCCAAGAGGGTGATCACCAACTGGAATGCTTACAGACAGGAACTCGAGAACAGGCTGGGCAAAGACAACAAACTGATGCGCAGCATTGCCGACAAGGCCAAAAGCGATCCAAAACGAATTGTCTTCTCTGAGGCCGACAACTATAAAATACTTAAGGCCGCGCAGGTGGTGCGCGACGAGGGAATTGCCAAACCGATATTGCTGGGCGACCGGCAAAAGATCTCCGCAATTGCCCACGAAAATTTTATGGATCTAAGCGATATGCACATCGTTGATCCTATGGTGGAAGAGGAGGCAAGAAGACAGGAGTTTGGCGATATGCTGTGGAGAAAGAGGCAGCGCCGCGGTTTAACTCAATTCGATGCCAGAAAACTGATGCGCGACCGGAATTATTTCGGGGCAATGATGGTTGAACACGGCATGGCTGACGCGATGATCAGCGGACTCACAAGAAAATACGGCCAGCCTATCAGACCCGCCCTGGAAATTATTGATACCCAGAAAGGGGTGAGCAGGGTGGCAGGCCTTTACATCATAATCACAAAAAGAGGTCCGTACTTCTTTGCCGATACTACAATGAACGCCGATCCAACAGCCGAAGAGCTGGCAGATATAGCTGTGCTTACTGCCAACACCCTTAAGCAGTTCAACGTTACAGCCCGCATCGCCATGCTGAGTTTCAGCAATTTTGGATCGGCTGTAGGTGAAGTGCCTTCAAAAGTGGCGCGCGCTGTGCATATTTTGCACAGTAATTATCCGGGACTGGTGGTTGACGGCGACATTCAGGCCAATTTTGCCATTAACAACAATCTGCTTAAGGAGCAGTTTCCTTTCAGTACCCTGGTGGATAAAGATGTTAACACCTTTATTTTCCCTAATCTTGCTGCCGGAAACGTGGCCTACAAATTAATGCAGGAACTTGGGGGGGCCGAAGCCATTGGTCCGGTGCTGATGGGTTTGAACAAGCCGGTTCATGTGTTGCAGCTGGGAAGCAGCGTGCGCGAGATTGTAAATATGATAACCATTGCGGTGGTTGATGCCCAGAACAAAAGATAAAGATGTCATTCATTAATTACATCCAGGGGCAGGTAGTCTCAAAAAATCCGGCATTTGTGGTACTGCAGGCCGGTGGTATAGGTTACGGTTTATATGTTTCGCTGCAAACCTTTTCAAAACTTGCCGAAAAAAGTGAAGCCAGGCTATATGTTGAAAGTGTTTTTGTGCGCGACGACAATCCCCGCTATTATGGCTTCGCTGAGGAGGTTGAACGCGAACTGTTCAGGAAACTTATCTCTGTAAGCGGGGTGGGAGGCAGCAGCGCCCTTTTAATGCTCTCCAGTCTTAGTGCTTCGGAGATTGCCGGGGCCATCAATACCGCCAATGTAAACCAGCTGAAAAGTATAAAAGGCATTGGCGACAAAACCGCCCAGCGCATAGTAGTTGACCTGAAGGGGAAACTGGGAAAACATGAGGGAGGAATTTCACAAATTCTCTCCGGTTCGTACAATAAGAATCGCGATGAAGCGTTATTAGCGTTGGTAACGTTGGGTTTTCCCAAAACAGCCGCGGAAAAAGCTATTGAAAAAGCCATAAAACAGCAGGGTACTGGCACTGAAAACGTTGAATTATTGATCAAAGCTGCATTAAAGAACTTCTAGAAATCACCCTGTGAGAGCCTCTGGCCTGATAAATTTTGTTGTTGTAACCGGTGCTACAGCCTGTTTAATGGGCTTGGTGGCCCGGCAACCCACTTTTGTGCAGAACCAGGAGCCGGACTTTGTGCGCAGCAGGCTGGTAATGCCGCCTGACACGCCGGAGACCGATACCGAGCTTCCTTTTGAGTTCCGCGATGAGTCAGCGGCTCCCGTTTTGCCGCAAAAGCAGTCAAAATTATACCTGGAAGATCCGGCAAACATCAATACCAAAGTTGAATATGATCCCCAGTCAGGTAATTACAATGTATCAAGAAAGCTGGGTGAACGGGATTACCGCCGTGAAACGTATTTAACCGATAAGGAATACAAGGATTATGTGTTCCGCAAACAAATGCGCGACTACTGGCGCTCGCGGGTGGCGGCCGATGAGCTCAACGAAAGACCACGGCAGGGGCTGATCCCTAAACTTCAGGTAAACAGCGAACTTTTCGACAGAATTTTTGGCGGTAATACCGTGGATATCAAACCAACGGGTACCGCCGAACTTATTTTTGGCCTCAACAGGAATAAGAACATGAATCCCGCTATTCCTCAGAAGCAGCAGAAGATCACCAATTTCGATTTTAACATGCGTATTCAGCTGAACCTGATCGGCAAGATCGGCGACAAACTGAAAGTAACCACAAACTATAATACAGAAGCTTCCTTTGACTGGGAGAATCAGGTTAAACTTGATTATACCGGTTACGAAGATGAGATCATTAAGAAGATAGAGGCGGGAAATGTTACACTGCCGCTTAACAGTTCGCTTATCTCCGGCAGCCAGACCTTATTCGGGTTTAAGACCGAATTACAATTTGGCAGACTCAGAGCGACCACTGTTTTTTCACAGCAGAAAGGCAAGAAGCAGGAGATCACTGTTCAGGGTGGCGCGCAGATGCAGCAATTTTCTTTAAGCGCCGATAACTACGAACACAATAAACACTTTTTTCTGGGCCATTATTTCCGCGACAGGTACGACGGATGGATGGCCACATTGCCGGTTGTAAGTACACCGGTTGTTATTACTAAGATTGAGGTGTATCTGCTTGGTATTAACGGCAACGCAGAACAAACACGTAATATCGTTGCTTTTGAAGACCTGGGCGAAGGCGATTCACTGGATATTTACGCCGGGGTGCGCGCAGGCATTACCCCTGCACAGTACCGTATTGAAGATACCAACCCTTTAGACTCTGTCCCGCATAACGATGCCAATACGCTTTATGCCATAATGACCAACAGCAATACAGGTATTTTACAGCAAAGGGTGATTGATGAGGCCACCAATCTTCTGTCCAGTACCAGAGTTGCGGCCAACATCAATAACCCGGGACAGCAGTACATGGATGCCAGCCGCGATTATAATGTGATCAGGAACGCGCGCCGGCTCAATCCAAGTGAATACATGTTCAATGCCCGCCTTGGTTACATTTCGCTGAACCAGCAGCTGAACAACGATCAGTCGCTGGCGGTGTCCTATCAGTTCACCTACGGCGGCAGAACATACCAGGTTGGGGAATTCAGTGAACAGGTGCCCGACAATACCAAATTGCTCATTTGTAAACTTCTTAAAAGTACAGTGGTAAACGTAAAGCAGCCGATGTGGGATCTGATGATGAAGAACGTTTATGCCCTGGGCGCATACAACCTAAATGCCGAAGACTTCAGGCTGGATGTTTTTTACAACAATATCGAAACAGGTGTTGATGTGCCCTACCTGCCCTCAGGCCCGGTTAACGGCCGCCAGCTTATCAGGGTGTTGGGAGCCGACCGGCTCAGCGTTAATGGTGATCCGGTTCCTGACGGTATTTATGATTTTATCAACGGCTATACCATTTCCCAGAATAATGGCCGGGCCTATTTCCCCACTGCAGAACCCTTTGGCAGCGGATTACGGAAAGCTTTCGGCGAAAGCGCGGCGGAGGCCGATAAATATGTATTCCAGGAACTGTATGATTCAACAAGAACGGCAGCAACTTTTATTCAGGACAAGAACCGGTACAAGATCAAAGGATCTTACCGCTCCTCTTCCGGCAGCGAGATCGCGCTTAATGCATTGAATATTCCTCAGGGCGCTGTGATCGTTACCGCCAATGGCGTAGCACTGCAGGAGAATACCGACTTTACGGTTGATTACACCCTGGGCCGTGTTAAGATCATCAATGAGGGTATTATGAATTCAGGTGCTACCATCAAGGTGTCACTTGAGAGCAACTCTCTGTTCAGTGTCCAGCAAAAAAGTTTGCTCGGTACACGCCTCGATTTTAAGGCAAGCCGCAATCTTACGCTGGGCGGCACCTTTTTGCGTTTCAGCGAAAGGCCGCTCACGCAGAAAGTGAGCATGGGCGATGAGCCCGTGAGTAACGTAATAGGAGGAGTTGATTATAACTACAAAACCGATGCGCCTTTCCTGACCCGGCTCCTCGACAAGCTGCCACTGTACAGCACCAAGGAAATGAGTTCAATCTCAACACGCGGTGAGGTCGCAAAATTATTCCCCGGTAATGCAAGAGCCATACGCACTAACGGTGGAAATTCTTATATAGATGATTTTGAGGGATCAGTGGCTTTTATAAATATCGGGAGCCCCAGTGCCTGGCTGCATGCCAGCGTTCCTGAAAATCAGCCGGGTTTTCCTGAGTCAACGGAATCAAATAATATTCGTCCCGGACTTAACCGCGCCAATCTCAGCTGGTACACGGTAGATGATCTTTTTACCCGCGAGCAGTCGGGCGTTACGCCTTCCTACTACAGCAGCCAGCGCCTGTTCTCAAATAACATGTGGCGGCAGGTTTTCGAGACCGAACTTTTCCCCGGTAAAACACCGCCAAATGGTCAGCAGCAGATCCTTCGCACCCTCGATCTCATGTATTTCCCGGCGCAGAGAGGACCTTATAATTATGATGTGAACGGGGTCAGTGGTATTTCTGCAGGTATCAATACCGACGGATCACTTAAAAATCCCGAGTCGCGCTGGGCCGGTATCATGCGACGGCTCGAAACAAACGACTTTCAGGCTGCTAACGTAGAATACATTCAGTTCTGGCTGATGGATCCTTTTAACGAAGATTACAATGCCCAAACACATCCCGAATTTAAAACAGAGGAATTACCCTCCGGAGAACTGTTCATTAACATAGGAAACATCTCTGAGGATATTGTAAAGGACGGCAGGATGGTTTATGAGAACGGATTGCCGGGAGTTTCTGAATTCTCAAGCAAACAGCAGATCGACCAAACCAATGTAGCGAACGTGCCGGTTCTTCCGCCAATGATCAACACGTTTTCTCAGGACAACAATGACAGACCACTGCAGGATGTTGGCTACGACGGACTTACCGATGATGCAGAACGCGAAAGATTCAGCGATGTGCTGAATGATATGTTGTCGGGTCCTTATTCAGAAGCCGCCAAGACCGCGTTCAGGAACGACCCCTCAAACGACAACTACCATTTTTTCAGGGGAGACAGTCTCGATAATGTGCAGGCCAATACCTTAAGGCGTTATAAGCGTTATAACAATCCACAGGGTAACAACCCCATAATGGATGGTCCTTATAACACCGGCGGACTTAACGCGGCCATCCCGAATATTGAGGATGTGAACCGCGATAATACCCTTAGTACAACTGAGAATTATTACCAGTACCGCATCCGCATCTCTCCTGAAGATATCCGTGAGGAGGCTGTAGGAACTAATTTTATTGTGGATGCATTTAACGGAACACCGCAGGATTTCAGCGGAGAAAGTAAAGTGGTGAAATGGTACCAGTTTAAAATCCCCATTTCGCAGTTTGAAGAAAAGTTTGGTGACATAGACGGCTTTAACTCCATCCGTTTCATGCGTGTGTTTATGAAAGGTTTTAACCGGCCTGTTGTATTACGTCTTGCCCGTTTTGAACTTGTAAGAAGTGACTGGAGAAGATACCAGTTCGATCTCCGGCAGAGAGGCGAGTACATTGCCACAGACGAGAGCGGCACTTCCTTTGATGTTTCAGCCGTTAACCTGCTTGAGAACGGAAGCAAGAAACCGGTGAATTATGTACTGCCGCCCGATATTGAACAGCAGCAGAATGTGCAGACCACCAATCTGGTGCTGCAGAACGAACAATCCATCCAGATGAGGCTCTGCGATCTTAAAGATGGCGACAGCAGGGCCATCTTCAAAAATGTTGAGCTGGATACCCGCATGTTCGAAAATATTAAGATGAATGTGCATGCCGAAAATCCAAGCGACCTTTCTCTTCGCACCGGCGACCTCACACTTTTTTTCAGGGTGGGTACTGATTATAATAATAACTATTACGAGTATGAAGTGCCTTTGCAGCTTACCCCACATGGCAATTATGATGGTATCAGCGAAGATTCGCGTTACGCTGTGTGGCCGGCGAAAAACGAGGTCAATTTCCGTTTTGACGACATCAGCCTGGTTAAAGATGAACGGAACCGGCAGGTAGGTTACTACAGCAACCTTAATCAGCTGGCGACGCCCTATGCCAAGAATTTCGGGGATTATACAATTACTATTGTGGGAAATCCCAATCTGGCCACCATTAAAAGTGTGATGATAGGTGTGCGAAATCCAAAAACACCCGATGGACTCTCGCACTGCGTTGAGGTTTGGGTAAATGAGCTGCGGCTTACAGATTTCAGAAATCAGGGAGGATGGGCAACTACCGGACAGATGCAGGCAAAACTTGCCGATCTGGGAATGCTGTCGCTTGCCGGAACCTACAAAAGTCCCTTCTGGGGCAGTGTTGAAAGCAAAATAAGCGAACGTACCCGCGAAACCAATATGAACTGGGACATGAGTTCTTCACTTAATGCCGGCAAATTTTTCCCGGCAGAGTGGAAAATCAATCTGCCCGTATTTTATAACTACGGACAAACGATAATCACGCCTTTATTTAATCCGCTCGACCCTGATGTGGAGATGAGCGATCTGCAGAACAACAGTGAGATCAGCGATGATCTTAAAGAAAGGGTGGAAGAGCAGGTGCGTGATTTTACCGAACGAAAAGGCTTCAATATAAGCAATGCGCGGATCGACGGCTTTAAAAAGCCGAATGCTAAGCCTATGCCCTGGGATCTAAGTAATTTTTCGGTGACTTATGCCTTTAATCAGATCTTTCAGCGCAACGTAAATACCGAATATAATTACAGACGGCAATATCGCGGCAATCTGCAATACACATTCAGTATGCGAAGTCCGCCAACAATCAAACCATTTGCAAAATCAAAACTGCTGACCAATAAGTGGTTTGCGATCATCCGCGATATCAATCTGCAGTTGCTTCCAAATTCCTATGGTGCCTCTTTTGATGTAAATCGTTCGTACGTGGCGCTCAAGAACAGGGACATAACCAGTTTTTATAATCGGGGTGTGGCCGAGTTCGCAAACCCAACGCTGGTGAACAAGAATTTTTTAATGACACGATCCTATAACTTCAGGTGGGATCTTACCAAAGCCATCAAGTACGATTACATGGCTGCCAACGAGTCAAGGATCCTTGAACCTTATGGTGAACACTGGCACATAAACAAAGGGTACCGCGATTATGTGATCAACACATTTATGAACGGGCGCGACACCGTGCAGAGCAATGGCACCAGAACAAACATTGGAAAATTCGGCGAAAACACTGTCTTCAGGCAGCAGATGAACCTGAATGCCGATCTGCCCATTAATAAGATACCCGTTCTTGATTTTATCAAAACCACGTACCGTTTCAGCGGTACCTACACCTGGCAGCGCCGGCCTTTTGCCGCAGCCGATACCATTGGCAACACCATTCAGAATACCAATCAGCACAACATTAACGGAACCTTCAACCTGGTATCGCTTTACAACAAGATACCCTACTTCAGAAAGCTCAACAGTCCTCCCCGGCCAGCCGCAATGGGTCCTGCCCAGCGCAATCAGCCCAATATGCGACAGCCAAAAGATACGGCTGAAAAGGCTAGTAATTTTAAAGAGGCCATGGAGATGGCGGCGCGATTTATCATGATGATAAAAAATCTTTCGGTTACTTATCAGCTTACCGGCGGACAGGCTTTGCCAAACTTTAAACCCTCTTCTGAACTGGTGGGCATGAACTTTAATGAGTACCGCGGAGCGCCCGGCTTTCTCTTCACCACAGGATTGTATGACCCTGAAATAAGGCAACGTAGCGGCAGCAATGGCTGGCTGGCACAAAATGCCATGCAAACTACCCCTTACACCGAAACAAACAATACCAACTTCAGCTACCGCTCAAACATCGAACCACATGGAAGTTTGCGGATAGAATTAAACGGTACTTACACCAAACAGCGCAGCTTAACTGAATATATTCTGTATAACGATACGATAAGAGACTTTAATTACCATGTCAGTCCTACGGAGTCGGGAAACTTTAACATCACCACTATTACTCTTTTACGATCGTTCAGAGACGGTTCAGACCCTGTTGAGTCAAATCTTTTTAATGAATTTCTTACTGAAAGAGAAACAGTGGCCGGAGAGCTGGGCAGGGCCAATAATTCGAGGATTGTAACTGTAGGAAACAGAGGCTATGTCGACGGCTACAGTCCTAACCAGCAGGATGTACTGATGGGAGCATTTTATCGCACGTACACCGGTCGCGATATCAAAGACTACAATACAAAGAATGTGTTCCCAAAGATCCCGCTTCCAAACTGGACTGTGACCTGGGATGGTTTAGGGAAAATGCCATTTATAAGGAAAAAAGTAAAGAACATCACCGTAAGACACGGTTACCGCAGTACCTACGCCATTACCGGTTTCAATAACAACCTGCTATTTGAGGGTGAGTCGCAAACCGCCAGGATGCCTATTTCTGTGAATACCGGCACCACTGATCTCGGGCCGAATTTTGTGCCTTATTATATTATTAATGCCGTTACCATCAGCGAGCGATTCGAGCCGCTGATAAAATTCGACATCGGGTTCAATCAGAAGCAGTGGACCGCCAATGTGGAAACACGGCGCGACAAGACAACCAGCCTGAATCTTACCGGTTTTCAGATCATCGAAACCAAGGGGCAGGAATACATTATCGGCCTGGGTTACATGTATCCCCGGCTCCGCATCAAAAACATTCGTATTCAGGGCAAAGTGCTTGAAAGCGACCTCAGGGTAAAACTTGATCTCAGCTTCAGAAAAAATGTAAGTATCATCCGGCAGATCGAAACCGGCATCAGTACGCCAACAGGAGGCTCAAATATTCTTACCATGCGTTCTTCAGCCGATTACCAGCTCACGCCAAACATTATGATAAGACTCTTCTACGACTGGATCAAAAACATGCCGCAGACCTCCGCAACCTTCCCAACCAGCAACATCAATGCAGGTTTCAGTCTTCGTATTAATTTCCAGTAAGTCCCCCCGCTTTTAAAAAAACAATTACATTTGTAGCTCTAAAAATTAAAAAATGAATTTTCCTTCTGAGCTTAAGTACACAAAGGACCACGAGTGGGTTAAAATTAGCGGCGACGAGGCCACAGTTGGCATCACTGATTTTGCGCAGCGCGAACTTGGCGATATTGTTTACGTTGATGTGAATACCGTGGGTGAGGTTGTTGAAAAGGAAGCTGTATTCGGTACCGTGGAAGCTGTAAAAACCGTTAGCGATCTTTTTATGCCACTTAGCGGCGAGGTGCTTGAAGTGAACAAGGACATTGACGCCGCTCCCGAGAGTGTGAACAAGGATCCTTACGGCAAAGGCTGGATGATCCGTATAAAAATGACTGAGCCTTCTCAGCAGAATGAACTGCTCAGTGTGGAGGAATACAAAAAAATAGTTGGTGCTTAATACACCGTAATTTAATGCTGACCCTTTTAAGTTCGCTTAAGAGGGTTTTTTTGTGCGTGAAAAAATTTGTACTCAGATATCCGGCCACCTTAAGCGCCTTGTGGACGGTGTTTATCCTGTTTATGTGTGCTGTTCCAGGAAAGTACATTCCCCAGGCCGGCTGGATGGCTGTGCTAAGTATTGACAAACTGGTGCATGCCACCATTTTTTTTATTTTGGCGATCCTGATCATTCTTGCTGCTTTTTCGCGGCATCTTTCATACAGGGTAACAATGGTGCTGCTTTTTCTCGCCGTATGTTATGGCATATTGCTTGAAGTGCTGCAGGCTGCCCTGTTTAGTGAGAGAAGCACAGAGGTTTTTGATATGCTCGCCAATTCCGCAGGTGTAGTTGCCGCGGCCTTGTTTTACAAGAGATTGCAAAAAGAAGCAGGCCCTATTTAGGTTTCTGGGGCATTATTTTCCTGTGTTTTACTTTGGATGGATTGCGTGGATTGTTCCATTGCTGGTCTTTCTCACTTTTGTCATTACGCGCATCCACATCCTCCTCCACCTGCCATTTGTCTTTGTGTAAAACCAGCGCATCGTAACTGCCGTCGGGTCCGTAAAACTGGTACTGCCCTTCAAGCATGGGATCGTCTTTGTGCGCGTTGAGGTGACTGTACACTATTCTGCGGTTTTTTTCATCGTATTTAAGGCTCATGGTCACCTCACTGCTGTATTCAAACATTATCCGCCGGGGATTTTTTTTCGGTATCCTGAAAACATCTTTTCCAAACATAGGAATGCCATTGCCCCTGAACCACAGCACGTCCACAAACTTCCTTTGGGTAAGCTTGTTATTGCCATCCCATCCCAGCACCAGGTAATAACCATCGCAGGGTATCAGCTGTGTGTACAACATGCCGAACCATCTGTCAGACCCGCCGGTGTGGTATTCAGGCGAACGCACCGTTGCCGACCTGTCGAGCAGCTTGAATGAATCATACTGCCGGCTGATTGTATGTCTGAACAGGCCTTTTCTGGTTTTGATCTCCCTTTTGCACAGAATATAACCGAAATAGCTGTGCGTGCCGTCATCTTTGGGAATGTTCCAGGTAATGAGCATAAAACTATTATCGGGCGCTTTAAGTATCGACACATCGGTGAGATAAAACGAGTAGCTGAGAATGCCTTCCAGCGGAACGATCTTGTCCCACTCCTTTATAAAATCCCTGTTGCCTTCAAAACGTTCAGCTTCTGTTTTGCTGTAAAAGGTCTTGCGCTGCAGGTATTGAAGCTGCGCTTCCGTATTGCGGATCTGCTCCAGCCAGCCCTGTGCTTTCACCGGCAGTGAAAGAACACTTATCAAAAGAAAAAGCGCGAAATTTTTTATAAGCATTACTTTTATAAAGTGCAGAATTCGTTAAAGATACAAAATCCCGCGGCCGGGATCTACTCACTGGTTAGGGCTTTTATATCACTGCTGATCTTACTTTTAATGTTGTACCTGGCCTTTTACCATCGCACCTGCACTTATCTTTTAAGGCAGGGCGCGGGGCAGCTTCATGTTCTTCTTAATGCCCGGCCTCTCAGCGATTCTCTGCCCCTGACAGCAAGATCAAAGTCGAACCTTTTGCTGCTGCCCGACCTCAAAAAATATTCTGTTGACTCGCTGGGTTATGACCACTCTGATAGTTACAGCAAAATATATTTTCAGGGAAGTTCACCCGTGATATGGGGAATTACGGCCAGCCAGGCTTATTCGCTTCAGCCTTACTACTGGACTTTTCCCCTGGTGGGCAGGGTTTCATATAAGGGATTTTTCAATAAGGAACTGGCGGCGCTCGAGCTGAACGAACTGCGCAGCAGGGGATTTGATGTTGAGATCTCACCGGTAACCGCATACAGCACCCTGGGCTGGTTCAGCGATCCGCTGTTCAGCGGCATGCTTGAACGTAACAAAGGCAGTTTCTGTAATCTAATTTTTCACGAACTTTTTCACGCTACCTACTATGCGCCGGGAAGTGTGAATCTGAATGAAAATCTTGCAAGTTTTATCGCCCATAAAGCCACCATCAAATTTCTCCAGAACGACACCATTGCGCTGACGAACTATCTTAATGGTCAGGCGGACCTGAAGATCATCAGAGATTTTGAGAAGAGGCAGATCAGAAGACTGGAGGAATTTTACGAAATAGTTAAGGCGGAGGTTGACAAAGATCAGATGAAGGAAGCTCTTTTCAGAGAGATTGCCGACAGCGCCGCCGGTCTTTTGTTAAGCGACAGCAGCAGGGCCTCCTTAAAAGCCAGGCAGATCATGGCCGCCAGAAATGCGTATTTTGTCGGATACAAACAGTATGAGAGTTTGCAGGATAGTCTGGAAGAGGTTTTTAACAAAAATTATCGGGCAAACATCAAAAAGATGGTACACTATTTGAAGCGCCGCTAGGCAATCCTTATTTTTGAGATAACTAAGAACCCCTTTAACACACACAATGAAGAGCGGCCTTATTACCGGTTTATTACTCGTATGCGCAGGTATCACCAAAGCGCAATCTGGTTATGACATCAAACTCAATTTCAAGAATTGTCCCGATACAACCGTTTACCTTGCCAGGTATTACTGGGATCAGTTTCCGGTTGCCGATTCGGCCAGACAATTAAAAAAAGGCGTTTTCCGTTTTAAGGGCAAAGAGCCTCTTGAGCGCGGTGTCTATTTTATTGCCAATCAGCAGCGCGATAATTTTTATTTCCAGTTTATTGTTGATGAGAAGCAGGAGCTGACCATCACTGTTGATCATGCGGCAATAGTGTCATCCCAGAAAGCCAGTGACAGACAGAACCAGGAATTTTTTTCCTACGTCACATTTATGACGAACAAAAATCTTGAATTGCAGAAAGCAGCTGAAGAGGGACGTAAGATGGGAACGAAGGACAGCGCCAAATTTGTGTCTGAGAAGCACCGTAAATTAACAGAAGAGACCGCGGCCTTCGACGCAGCCTTTATGAAACGTAATAAAGGCAATTTTGTGTACGACCTCATGAACCTTAAGGCTGAAAAGTACGCCACTGATGTACCGCTTGCCTCAAATGGTCGCCCTGATAGTGTGTATCAGTACTATTATTACCGGAATCATTATTTCGACGGCATCAATTTTAAAGATGACCGCATGATATCTACGCCCTTTCTTGCTACCAAAGTAAAAAAGTATTTTAATGAATTGATCCCTCAAACGCCCGACTCTGTGATAAAAGCGCTGGATATGGTGCTGAAACAGTGCAGTCCGGGCTCAAATATGTACCATGCAATGGTTGGTTACTTCGCCCACAAGTTCGAGCAGAATAAGACCATGGTTTTTGATGCTGCCGGCAATTGTCACAGTTTTGAAAAAGTGTTTGTTCACCTTGCCGACAATTATGTAACGGGCGGTAAAATGAGTGGCTATTATTCTGAAGAAACCGATAAGATAATTACTGAACGGGTGGCAATTATGCGGCATCTTTTGCCGGGGGCGGCGGTGCCCGACCTTTATATGATAGATACGGTAAACGGTCCGCTGGTAAAAAAAATGGGCTTCGACACAGCCTCTTCAAGTGAAAGCGCAACGTATTTATACAATAAAAATCTTGATAAGCTGCAGTCGATGTGGCGCTCATTGTACGCGGTGCAGGCCAAATACACAGTGCTGGTTTTCTGGGCTGCCGATTGCGGACATTGTTTAACAGAGGTGCCAAAGCTGCACCAGGAGCTGCAGGCCCTGAAAGGAAAGGTCGACTACAAGGTTTTTGCAGTGCAGACCAAAGAAGATCTTTTTGAAAAGTGGAAAGAGGTGATCAGGGAAAAGGAACTCACGGATTTTATTCACGTGTTTGACCCTGTGCATCTGAATAATCTTAAAGAACAGTTCGATATTCAGGCAACGCCGGTGATATATTTGCTCGACAAAGACAAAAAGATAAAAGGTAAACGATTGTCTCCCGATCAGGTGGTTGATATTATTGAGAACCTCGAGAAAATAGAAAAGAATCCAAACAAATAGACAGACACACAGGTATGAAAAAAATCAGACTAATTATTTTAGCCACATTAATGTCAGGTGCTGTGGCGGCACAGGGTTACGATATCAGGGTAAACTTTAAAGGCTGCAAAGACACCATGCTTTTTCTTGTGAAATATATGTTCGATCAGCAGTACATTGCCGATACTGCGCATAATGTTAAAAATGGGCAGGCGAGGTTTAAGGGCAACAAACCACTCGACAAAGGCGTGTACACACTTGTAAGCCAGGCAAAGTCAATTTATTTTGACCTTTTTATCAATGATAGCCAGAAATTCACTGTTAGTACCGATACAGCTGATGTGGTGAAGAACCTGAAATCAACCGGCAGCAAAGACAATGAACTTTTTTTCGGCTACATCAAATACATTACCGGAAAAAACCAGGATTTTAATGCTGCAAGGGAGAAAACCCGCGGAAAGAGTCAAGAAGACAGTCTTAAAATTGTAGAAGCGAAGATCAAAGAGCTGAATGAAGATGTGCAGAAGTTTGAAAAGGAATTTATGGAGAAATCCAAAGGAAGCTTTGTATTCGATGTGCTGAATCTGAAAACGGAAAAAAATCCCACCGATGTGCCGCTGGCCAGCAATGGTCGTCCTGATAGCCTGTATCAGTATTATTACTACAAAAATCATTTCTGGGATGGCGTTGATTTTAAGGACGAGCGGATAATCCGTACACCCTTTTTTGACGACCGTGTCAAAAAGTATTTTGATCAGGTTATTTTGCAGCACCCCGATACTGTGATTGCAGAAATCGATAAAATACTGGCGAAATGCGAGGAAGGGAATCTTATTTACAATCTGCTGCTGGGCCATTTTACATATAAGTTCGAGCAAAGCAAGATCATGGGTTTCGACAAGGTGTTTGTTCATCTGGCTGATAAATACATCATCTCAGGAAAAGCTCCGAAGGTGTATGATGAAGAAACGGTAGGTAAGATAAAGGAGCGGGTGGATATCCTGCGGAATTTATTGCTTGGAGCGAAGGCACCCGAACTCTATATGATTGACACAATCAATGGTAAAGCCGTGCGTCAGATGGGATTTGACACGGCAAAATCAGCAAAAAGTATCACTGACCTTTACTACAAAAACCTTGAAAAGCTCACGCCTTTATTTAAAACACTTTACCAGGTCAAAGCAAAGTATACAGTGCTGGTTTTCTGGGCATCTGATTGTGGCCATTGCCAGACCGAGATCCCTAAACTTCATGAGGAGCTGAAAAAGGTGAAAGGGAAGATAGATTACAAGGTGTTTGCTGTTCAGACCAAGGACGAACTGTATGATCAGTGGAAGAAATTCATTGCTGAGAAAAAGCTCACTGACTTTATGCATTTCTTCGATCCCATTCACCTCAATAATCTGAAAGTGAACTACGACATCTATTCAACGCCTGTTATTTATGTGCTTGATAAAGACAAAAATATCAAAGCCAAAAGACTGGGAGCTGAACAGGTGCCGGAGATGCTGAAAAGCCTTGAGGCTATTGAAAAGGATGAGCTCGAAAGAGCTAAAAAACAATAAGGAAGCGAACAGCTAAACTCAGGACTGCTTTTCGGTCCTGAGTACCTTCACATCTTCAATAAGGCGTTTTACCTCGTTCGCATCGGTGCCGTCGTACATTCCACGGAGGCGTTTGTGCGCATCTACCAGTATAAAAAGTTCACTGTGCAAAAAGCCTTCCGGGGTGCCGTCGTCTTCCAGCGCATTTACCAGATAGCTGCTTTTTGCCAGCTCGTAGATCTGTTTTTTGTCACCGGTTAAAAGGTGCCATTTGTTGCTAATTGCGCCATAAGAACCTGCGTATGCCTTCAGCACTTCTACAGTATCGTGCAGAGGATTTACAGAGTGTGAAATGATTAACACTGAGTCTGCGTCCTTAAAGGCTTCCTGAACATCTACAAGATTGGTGCTCATCTCGGGGCAGATGCTCTGACAGGTGGCAAAGAAAAAATTGGCGATGTAAATATGGCCATCGAGTGTTTTATCGGTTACAGGTTCTCCGTTCTGATTTACCAGCGAAAAACTGCCCACCGTGTGATAAACGGTATCCCTGCCGTTAAAGGTTTTTTCACCAAGTACCGGCAGCAATAATTGTGTTCCTTCTGTTTTACAGCCAAACATCATACCAAGCAGCGGCAAAGCCAATAACAGTTTAATTATCCGATCTGATCTCATTGTTCTTAATCATTAATTGTTTTTCTTCTTTCAGCCTCAGGTGCTGATATTCTTCAAGCAGCCGTTTGATCTCAGAGACATAACGGGCGTCATAGTATCCCCTTACGTGTTTATCCGCATCAATCAGCAGAAAAAAACTGTAATCAATATAGTAGGGCTTCTCCTTAAAATAGGAGTCCCTCAGCGGTTTGAACGTGGCTGTGGGCATTTCAATCATCACCACGTTTTCGTGTTCCTCAAGTTTTGACAGTTCAGCTTTAACCTGATGACCTGCATTTTTCTCAGCGATCAGGATAACGGGAAGGGGGGCGATTTTCGACCGTTTATAATTCAGGTATTCCCAGAGACCGGTGAGCCTGTAGGCATCGTCGCGGTAGGCTTCGGCCAGAAAACAGATCGTGTACAATTGCCTTTCACTGTTAAAGAAAGGTTTTTGGCGCGCCTCAGCCAGATAAGGAGCTGAAACCTCATAAAAAACAGTGTCGCCTTTTTCAAGGGGTACTTTGGGCCCATAATACGGGAGTTTTCGCGAATTGATCGTACTGGTCTCCAGTATCAGCCAGAACAGCGAGGGAAACGCGATGATCAGTACAAGAAGCCATTTTTTGTTCTTCACAGCCAAATTTTCGCAAAGATAGGCTAGTAAGAGCAAAATAAAAAACCCGCCTGGTCCCGGTCGAATCCGGGGGGCGGGTTTTAGCAGATGTTGTGAAGATTAATCGATGATGAGCTTTTTGCAGCCGGTTTTGTCACCAAGCGTAGTTCTTACCATATAAACTCCCTTTGGCAGATCACTTACGTCTACTGTAGTTTCAATGTTAGTGGCTGAGCCAAGATTTACTTCGCGAACAACACTTCCGGTGAGGTTCTGGATGCTGATGTTACAAACAGCTGCCTTGTCGTTGGTGAGACGAACTGCAAAGTGGCTTGTGGCCGGATTCGGATAAATAGCGTAGCTGGCTTCAAAGTTGTTGTCAGTTAACCCAACTGCTTCAAGCCAGTTTACCAGGATCTGGCTTGAACTGGTGGTGGTTGTGCCTGACTGCACTGTTGAGTACATAATGCTCAGGATAGGATAACGATTAACGCTGACGTAATACACGTAATGCTTGTTCATGGTCATTGATGTGTCGCTGGCAGTCATTGTGGTGTAATGATCGGTGGCCATTACCTGCAGCGCGTCTGAGAATGATTTGCCGCCGGGAAGCATCAGATTGCCGGCACCTGTGGCCTCAACGCTATAGTTGCCTTCATACATAGTTGTGCCTTCAGTTGCTGCGTATGTGTCGCTGTAAGTGCTGCCAAACTGAATTGGCCACTTAAGCAGTACTTTGTTGTTGCTGTAAGTGGTGTGTACTGAACCACTGGAGGTTCCCAGCAGCTCAAAGGTCTGATTAACTGAATCCGAAAGGAAATAACTGTAGTTGTTATTGCCTTTATTCGCCGCAATTGTTGCTGATGGAAAATTGGTTGCATGAGGCGCAGCTGATGGGGCAACATAGGTCGCAGTCATTTTTGAGCTGGTCCAGCTCAATGCTGAATAGTCCCACGACTGTGATTGTCCGCTGCTGTGCGACATCGCTGATGTTGAATCATGAATTACCATGTCGGCAATATTAACGCCGTTGGTTGCACTTGGTTCATGATACTGCTTTAACATGGTGAATTGTGCTTTGGTGGCCTGGGTGCAAACCACGCTTGCAATAATTAAAGTGTAGATTTTTTTCATTGGTTTTGGTTTTTAGATCTTGTTTTTTATGCTTCAAAATTAAATCAATTTTCATGGGAATGCGCATCGTTATTGGCTTTGCCGGGGAGTTCCCATGTTTATCCGGCGTTAAATTTTGTAAACACCCGCAGGCATAAACTTTGCTTGTACACAGGTTCGGCTCTTCTGTTTTTTCTAACGGTTTTCGCATAAAACCGCACATCAATCAGCGTAAAAATTTGACTGGTGATCTTACCGTTGACGAAAAGTGAAAGTGCAAAGCAGCGGCTTTCTTCTGCTGTTTTTCTCTCTTCAATTAAAAGAGGATGAAAAATATCCTGGAAAAAAATTTATGGAGGGTAAAAAAGGAGCAGATCTGATCATTAGCTGTATTGTGCCTCCAAAAATATGCACATGAATTTAAGCGCGGGCAATCACTTGAGTGCAGGCTTAATGATCTTCCAGGATAATGTGTTTCTGAAGAAAGGGATCGGCGTGTTCGAATATGAGGTCAAAAAATTTTCTGCCATAAAGCAGATAAAGAGAGGAAAAATTCAGGAACCGGTCTTGTGGCTGGCCTCCCGGAAAAATTAATTGCCTGGCTTCAATTACCCTTTTTATTTCGGTGTCGATCTTTTTTTTACCGGCCCTGTTCATCTTTTTTTCGAGGGCTGAAATGTTTGAGAGGTGTTTTTGTTGTAAGGCTAAAACATGTTTTTCCAGACTCGTGTCAGCTTGCTGCGCTTTATTAGTCAGTTTTTGATAGATCTCGCTGAGTTGTTCTTTTTCATTTTGAAGAGAAAACATTGTTCCCTCTTTTTCCTGTACTATTTTTATCAGTGTAGCTTCATCACGAAAAAGTTCCTGCTTATTTATTCCGGCACGTTTTATTTTCGCGCTTGCTGCTGGTTCAAGTACTGTAATAAAGTTTCTCGGAACCAGAATTGGAAACTGCAGGTTATAAGCCTTAAACATTGCCCTGTACTCGAGCCAGTAGGCAAGCTCACCGGGTCCGCCCACGTAAGCCAGGTTCGGCAGAATTTTTTGCTGATAAAGTGGACGGAGGCTAACATTAGGACTTAATCTCTCTGGCTGCGTGTTGATGAGTTGTTCCAGCCCCAGTCGTGTGAAGGTTTTTTCACCTGCTGCCTGATAAAGATCATTGCTCCGGTCTAATCGCAGACGTTTGCCTTTATCGAGCAGAAAAACGTTTACATCCCGGGGCTTCACCTGGATCTTGTATCCTGCTTTTTCGAGGTTGTTAATGGTCGGCTGCATCTGAACGCTGGTAAGCGATTCAAAAAGGTCTTTTTTAAACTCCTCTCTGAAAAGACCCTTTAATGCCGCATCGTTTCCATCAACAATCACCAGGCCTTTCTCGCCGAATAACTGGTTCACCAGGTACCGCGTGGCCGTTGCCAGGTTTTTATTTTCCAGGTAGCTGTCGGTGAAAAGCTGCATAAGCGCCGGGGCATGATCAGAAAGACCCAGAGCTTCCCTTAACTCAGGAAGCAGCAATGCCAGCCCTTCTGTGGCAAGATCTCCCACTGCGCCCTGTTGTTCAGTCTTCCAGCTTATTTTGCGATTGAAAAGATTAAAATGATTTACCTCTTCAAGGTCGTGATCCTCACTTGCCATCCAGTAAACAGGAACAAAATCGTATTCGCCGAATTCTTTTTTTAGTCGTTTCGCGAGATTAATGGTACTGGCGATCTTATAAATAAAATATAGTGGACCTGTAAAAAGGCAGAGCTGATGGCCGGTTGTAACCGTAAATGTTTTTTCTGATTTAAGGAGTTCTATGTTGTTTTTGCTTGCAGCGTGTGTGTTGCTCACGGAGGCTGCCTGTGTATTCAGCGAATTGCAGAGTACTTCACGGTTTACATAAACGGAGGGATTTTCTGCCAGCAGCGCTTTAAATCCTTTTATAGCAGGAGGATGTTCGTAAAGATCCTTTAAAGATTTTTTTTCTGCCAGATAATCAAGCACAAGTTTTCCGGCACTTCCTGCTTTATCCAGATCAATGCCTGATTGTTCAAACATACACGTTTAGATTTTTTCACCGAACGCCAGGTCACCGGCATCACCAAGACCAGGAACAATATAGGCCTGCGCGGTAAGTTCTTCATCTATTGCGCCGCACCAGATTGTATAATTGCCAATGATCTTTGATTTAAGATAGGCCAGTCCTTCAGTGCTCGCAATGGCTGTTACAATGTGGGTGTGTGAAGGAGTTCCCTTTGCCAGCAGAGCTTTATAAGTAAGTTCAAGCGATGCGCCTGAAGCCAGCATCGGATCACAAAGTATCAGCACCTTGTCTTCAATCTCTGGTGTTGCTACATAATCCAGCATCACTTCAAAGGTGTTATTCTTATGATGTTTGCGGTAGGCACTTATAAAAGAGCTCTGGGCTCTGTCAAAATAATTGAGCAAGCCAAGATGCATAGGCAGACCCGCGCGCAATATGGTTGCAATCACAGGCTGCGACACCAGCTGTCTTGTTTCGGCAATTCCCAGTGGTGTGCTGGTTTGCACTTCTTCAAAAACAAAAGATTTGCTGATCTCGTAGGCAAATATCTCACCAATACGTTCAAGGTTTTTTCTGAAACGCATGCTGTCTTTCTGAATCTCAACATCCCTGATCTCTGCCAGAAATTGTTGAAGAATAGAATTATGCTGTGAAAGATTACGGATCATGTACGGCGTTAAGTTAATGATTTTTTTGGCATCTTTCCACCCGCCCCAACCCTGCAGGTTTATGCCCTTTCAAGCACCACGGCATATCCCTGACCAACACCTACGCACATGGTAGCAAGCGCATACTTTTTGTTATGCGTGTGAAGATCAATTGCTGCAGAAAGCAGGATCCTTGCGCCACTCATCCCTAACGGATGACCAAGCGCTATCGCTCCGCCATTTACATTGATGCGTTCGTCGTCATCGGCAAGCCCCCAGGCCCTGATGCAGGCCAGACTCTGAGCAGCGAACGCTTCATTTAATTCAATAATTCCCAGGTCTTTAAAAGTAAGACCGGCACGTTTTAAGGCTTTGTTGGCCGCCTCAACGGGACCAATACCCATTATTGCAGGTTCTACACCAACCACTGCGCCCGACACAATTCGCGCAAGAGGTTTCAGGTTTGAATTTTTTATTCCTGTCTCACCGGCGAGCAGCAAAGCTGCTGCACCATCATTTAAACCGCTTGAATTGCCCGCAGTAACACTGCCGTCGCGTTTAAAAGAAGGACGCAGTTTTGCAAGAACTTCTGCCGTGGTCTGCGCCTTGGCAAACTCATCTTTTTCAAAAATGATGGGATCACCTTTTTTCTGCGGAATCGAAATTGGGGCTATTTCCTGCTTAAAGCGACCCCTTTGCTGAGCCGCCGCAGCTTTCTGCTGACTTTTTAATGCAAACTGGTCCTGGTCTTCGCGGTTGATCTTGTATTTTACCGCAACATTTTCGGCAGTCTCGCCCATAGCATCAGTGCCATACATCTCTTTAAGTTTTGGATTGATAAACCTCCACCCAAAACTGCTGTCATAGAGTTGCTGGTCGCGCCCAAAAGCCGATGAGGCTTTGCTCATTACCCAGGGGCCCCGGGTCATGTTTTCAACGCCCCCCGAGATCATAAAATCTTCTTCACCCGTTTGAATCGCTCTCGCCGCATCAATGGTGGCCCCCATGCCACTGGCGCAGAGTCTGTTTACTGTCTGGCCAGGAACAGTAACCGGAAGCCCGGCTAGTAGCAGGGCCATTCTCGCGACGTTTCTGTTGTCTTCCCCGGCCTGATTGGCACAGCCCATCACCACATCACCTACCAGGGCAGGGTCGAAATTCTTGTTTCTTGTTAAGAGCTCCTGTAACACAAAGGCCGCAAGATCATCTGTTCGTACCGCGCCCAGCGTGCCGCCAAAATTTCCGATTGCCGTGCGAACACCGTTTATGATAAATGCTTCTTTCATAATAAGTAATTGTGGTGCCCAAAAGTACAGGCTTTAGCTGAGAGATAAAACGAAATTATTGTTATTGGTTAGCACTATGCACGGAATAGCAGCTCTGCCAGCGCAATTTGCATAGTGGCGCGCAAAGACGCTAAGACCGCAAAGACTCTCTTTGGCGAACTCCGCATCCTGGCGCGAACAGCTCTGCCAGCGCAATTTGCATAGTGGCGCGCAAAGATGCTAAGACCGCAAAGACTCTCTTTAGCGAACTCCGCGTCCTGGCGCGAACAGTTCTGCCAGCGCAATTTGCATGGTGGCGCGCAAAGATTCTAAGACCGCAAAGACTCTCTTTGACGAACTCCGCGTCCTGGCGCGAACAGTTCTGTCAGCGCAATTTGCATTGTGGCGCGCAGAGATTCTCAGAACGCAAAGACGCTTCTTGGCGAGCTTCGCGTCTTGGCGCGAACGGCAGCAAACGCTCCTGAATTCCGCTATTTCTCCCAGACCCTGGAAGTCTTATAAACCATTCCTTTGAAAAGCGCTACGGGCTCTGTTTTACCTTCCGCCATCACTCTCACCTCATAATGACCGAGCTTTTCTGTTTCAGTAATACAAAAAGCTTCAGCGGTTATCTCGTCGTTTTCTTTAAGGCTTGATACGTGTGAAATGCTGGTTTCAATACTAAGACTCTGCCGACCCTTTGAATTAGAAGCAAAGGCCAGCGCGCTGTCGGCCAGACTAAAAGTAATTCCGCCGTGCGCGATGCCAAAACCATTCAGCATTTCTTTCCTGATCCGCATCTTTAACCTGCTTTTTCCTTTTTCAGCTTCCAGGATTTCTATACCCAGCCATTGACTAAAATAGTCTGTGGCCATCATCTTGTCAACTATTTGCCGCGGTTCCATCAGATTTTTGGTTTCCAGGGTATTTCTTTGGCATTGTATGTTTTTCCAAGCCAGCGGGAATACATGAATAAAAAATCGGAAAGGCGGTTGAGGTACCTGATGTGAATGTCATCAACAGGGTGTTGTTCTGAAAGCCTCAGCACTGCCCTTTCTGCCCTTCTGCAAACGCAGCGGGCTATATGACAGTGCGAAACATAGATGTGACCTCCCGGCAGAACAAATGACCGCATGGGCTCCAATTCTCCGTCAATTTCGTCAATGGCTTTTTCAAGAACAACAACATCCTCTTCATTAATTGGCGGCAAGGCCATCTTATTTTTATTGGGGTCAGCGGCAAGGTGCGAACCGATAGTAAATAACCTGTCCTGGATATTTATCAGCAATTCTGCTTTAACGCCTTCAGAAACGTCGCGTACTAAGCCCAGGTGACTGTTGAGTTCGTCAACGGTGCCATAAGCTTCAATTCTTATATGGTGTTTGGGTACCCTGGTGCCGCCCAGCAGGGAGGTTTGTCCCTTGTCACCTGTTTTGGTATAGATCTTGGTCGCCATGTTGTAAAATTATACAATTACCGCTGCTCTTCCTCCTTTTTAGCTGGTGTAATTGCGTACATACCCGTAAACACCGGCCGAAGTCTGTTCCTTTCTTTTTTCAGCAGATAATTAAATTCTTTTTTGCTGGTATGTTTCCCTTTATTTAGCAGGTACAGCGTTATGCCATAACGATGGCCATCTTCCAGCTCTATCTTAATTCTGAGGGTATCTTCTTTTATGTCATGCAGCATCACATGTGTATGCGCGCTTCTATTGAAGTACTGATCTTCTACCAGCACTTTGAACGATCCTCCTTGTTCAAGCTGCAGACTAACATCATTCTGTGCACCCAGGTTAAACGTAAAAAGAGCAGCCACTATAAGCAGCTTAATCTTGCTGGTCTGTATCATCAATTATATTGTTTTTGTTTTGCTGAAAGTACTCATAAACCAGAAGCGCTTTTGAGGGGCCGACAACTTTTTGGAGTTCTTCAAGGTTCGCCTCTCTTATGTGTTTAACGCTCTTTAATTCCAGCAGCAGCTTCTCTGCTGTTTTGTCGCTGATGCCTTTAATTTCACTGAGTTCTGATTTAAAGGTGGCCCTGCTGCGTTTATTCCGGTGATGCGTAATGCCAAAACGATGGGCCTCGTCGCGGATCTGCTGAATGATCCTGAGCGTCTCACTGCGCTTGTCAAGATAAAGCGGAATAGGATCGCCGGGAAAATAGATCTCTTCAAGCCGTTTGGCTATGCCAATTATCGCGATCTTTCCTCTTAATCCCAGCTTATCTAAACTATGAACAGCCGCGCTGAGTTGCCCCTTGCCGCCATCTATCACAATAAGTTGTGGCAGCGGCTGGTTTTCTGCAAGCACCCGGGAGTAACGTCTGAAAATGACTTCCTCCATGGTTTTAAAATCATCGGGCCCCTCAACGGTTTTGACATTAAAATGCCGGTACTCTTTTTTACATGGTTTGCCATCAATAAACACCGGCATGGCACTTACCGCGAAGCTACCCTGGATGTTACTATTATCAAAACCTTCAATGCGCCTGGGCTGTTCAACAAGTCGAAGGTCTTTTTTCATCTGCTCCATTATGCGCTCGGTGTGTCGGTCAGGGTCGGTGAGCGCAGCCTGTTTTTCTCGTTCCTGTTTGTACGAAAGCGCGTTTTTATAACAAAGATCAAGCAGCTTTTTTTTGTCGCCTATTTTGGGAACCACGTATTCACAATCAGGAAGGGTTATGGCCGGCTCGGTGGGAACCAGTATTTCCTTACTTCTGCTGCCGAATCTTCCCCTGAATTCTACAATGGCGAACAGCAATATGTCTGCATCACTCTCCTCTATTTTCTTTTTTATCTCAATGGTCTGCGAATTCACTATCGCGCCATTCCTTATCTGGAAAAAATGTACATAGGCATGCCTTTCATCAGACAGCATGTTCACTACATCGGTGTTGGTGATGCTGGGGTGAACAATAGTGCTTTTACTTTGATAAGCGCTCAGCAGGTTTATTTTGTTGCTGAGTTCTTCGGCACGTTCAAATTCGAGCTTTTCAACAGCTGCCTGCATTTTTAATTTCAGGTCGCGCAGCGCAAATCCTATATCGCCTTTTATAATCTGCCTGATCTCCGTAATATTTTGCATGTATTCTTCTTCACCCTGGTTATTTACACAGGGTGCTTGGCAACGGCCAATATGAAACTCCAGGCAGGGTCTGAATTTTCCTTTGGCAATGTTTTCAGGACTCAGATCATAGTTGCAGGTGCGCAGGGGGTAGGTTTGTCTGATAAGATCCAGCAGCGCGTGCATCGTTTTTACCGAGGCGTACGGACCAAAATAGTCACTGCCGTCCTTAATCTGCTTTCTTGTATAAAAAAGCCGTGGAAACCTTTCGTTCTTTAAAATGATCCAGGGATAGGTCTTGTCATCACGGAGGTTGATGTTGTAACGCGGCTTCAGACTTTTAATAAGGTTGTTCTCAAGCAGAAGAGCGTCGAGTTCTGTATTAACCTTCACAGTCTTTATGTCCGCAATTCTGCTAACCATCAGCCTTAGTCTGGTGCTGCCCAGGTCCTTCATAAAATATGAGGAGACCCTTTTTTTCAGATTTTTCGCCTTGCCAACATACAGCAGCGTTTTTTCGGCATCGAAGTACTGGTAAACTCCCGGCGTTTCGGGAAGTGTTTTAATTAGATGTTTTATGTGCTCTGTCTGCTCTGCCGCCACGGCTGCAAAGGTAGTGATATGTGGTGAATGTGTGAAGGCTGTTCCAGCGCGCTGACAGGTAATTGTACTAAAACTGTGATTGTTTGGCGACCGATCCGGGAAACTTTGTATCTTTCCACTTCACCACAAATAAACCCGCCATGAAAAAGATTGTAACCTACCTGTTTCTGGGATTTAGTGCAGCACTTTTTTCTCAGTCAGATTCCGACAAAAGCCAGCAACTTTCACTCGATAGCAAAGTGCGCACAGGCGTACTGCCAAATGGCTTAAAATATTTTATCAGGTACAATGCCAAACCCGAAAAACGGGCTGAACTGCGCCTGGCCGTGAACGCGGGAAGTACCATGGAGAACGACGACCAGCAGGGCTTGGCTCACTTTGTGGAACACATGGCCTTTAACGGCACAAAAAACTTTGAGAAGAACGAACTGGTAAATTATCTGGAAGGATTGGGAACTAAGTTTGGACCTGATCTTAACGCCTACACCAGTTTCGACGAAACGGTTTATATGCTGCAGATCCCCACTGACAATGAAGAGGTTTACAAAAAGGGATTTCTTATTCTTGAAGACTGGGCCCACAATCTGAGCTTCGACAGTCTGGAAGTTGAAAAAGAAAGAGGTGTGGTTACCGAAGAATGGCGACTGGGACAGGGAGCTTTTGAAAGGATGAGCAGAAAATACTGGCCTGTACTTTTTAAGGACAGCCGTTACGCTCACCGTTTTCCTATTGGAAAGCCCGAAATATTACAGGGTTGCAGACAAAGTGTACTGTGTGATTATTACCGCGACTGGTACAGGCCCGATCTGCAGGCTGTGATCGTAACCGGCGACATTGATGTTGACGCTACCGAAAAAATGATCATTGAGCAGTTTTCCAAAATACCGGCTGCCGAAAATCCCAAACCATTACAGAACTGGGAGGTACCTGACCAGGAAGGGCTGCGTGTTAGTGTGGTAAGCGACAAAGAATCGCCGTACAATGTACTTCAGCTGATGTATTTTGAAGATCCACAACGAATAAAAACGAAGGCCGATTATCGCGAACATCTTAAACACTCGTTGTTTAATGGTATGATCAGCGCCAGGCTCACCGAACTCACAAAAAAGCCCGGCGCACCAATCATTTATGGTGGTGCAGGTTATTATGGGACCGTGCGTAACAAGGACGCTTACTCATGTTTCGCATTATTTTCGAATGAAAATGCGGAGGCAGCGCTTGCTGCGGTAGTGACTGAAAATGAGCGTGTGCGCCGTTTTGGTTTTGCAGAAACTGAGTTTGAAAGAGAAAAGAAACAGCTCCTCACCAACTTTGAGCAGCAATTCAATGAACGTGAAAAGACAGAGTCTAAAAAATTGGTGAATGAATATGTTCAGCACTTCCTTACCGGTGAGGCGGCACCTGGCATCGAAACTGAATACCAGTACGTAAAAGAAATGCTTCCGGGAATTTCACTTGAGGAATTAAATGCTTTATCTGAAAAGTGGATTCGGCCGGAAGGCCGGAATGCCATGATAGTGCTGATGATGGCAGAAAAAGAGGAAGTAAAAATTCCTTCTCATGCAGAGGTGCGCAGCACTTTTGCTAAAGCTGAGAAAAATACTGCTATTGAAAAGTATGACGACAAAGTAAGTACGCTGCCACTTTTGATTTCAGTCCCTGCGCCGCAAAAAGTGACGAAAAAAGCGGGCGTGGGCTTTGGAGTTACTG
>JAEZDS010000104.1 GCA_023433205.1 Bacteroidota bacterium | reverse complement strand
CTCCATAAGATTGGCGATCCTGTACGTAAGCACCCTGGTTTTGCCTGAGCCTGCGCCGGCAATGATCATCACTGGTCCTTCGGTTGCCTCGGCAGCTGCACGCTGCAAAGGATTAAGTTCATCAAGAAAATGGTGCATCCCCTAAAATTGGCGATTTTTTTTGGATTGAAATACCAATGCCGCACTAAAAATTTTTAAACAGGGGCCGTTCACTCATTATGAGCCTAGTTTTACTAATTCATTCATAAATTATTAGGGTTTTGCATGGTTCTTGGTTAAATTTATACAAATCAAATTGCCTGAATGAATTTATTCCCGCGAACAGTTTTACTGTTTTGCTTTTTATATAATATTTCGCTGGCGCAAAATCCTGTGTGTCCAAGTCCGTATATTTATATGGATACGCCCGGCCAGAATACTTTTATAAAATTTTATGACCCCAGTCAGCCACTTTCTGCAAACAACCCTTCAAATACTAACATACCGTCTCTTTACGGAGGACTTACCTTAATGCCAAATATTAACGGCGGCACTTTATGTCCTACATTTTATGCGGTTTCAAACGGTAATTATCATTACTGGAATGGGACTACCTGGGTGGATACAGGCCACGGCACAGGTAACACCTCGGCAGTAAATCTTGCAGGATGCGGCAGTTTTATTTACAACCTGGTAGGTTCAACCGGGCAGGTATATGTTTATGACGGTACTGCCACCGGCACCCTGCTTACTACTATTCAGAATTTTAGTTCAGGCGGACCTTTTGATCTTACCACTGACTGTGACTGTAATTTTTACGCTTTAAAAACCACTACCACCAACGGAGGACAAAGTCTTACAAAGTATAATCCTTCTGGAGTCGCCACTGCTACCTGGGCGCTGAACAACATGCCAAATGCTACCGCCGGCGGTGGTTTTGGTATTATCGGCAATACGGTGTACCTGAAAAACAATCTTACAAATGGCTTTTTTATTGGCACTATATCTTCCACTGCCGTTACATTTACGCAGGTTAACGGCTTTAGTGCAAGTCCCGGTGATTTTGCTTCCTGCCCTACCTGCACCACACCTCCTGCACAATTACAGGCACAGATATCGAGCACACAGCTGAGTTGTTATAATCCAACGTCGAACCTGGTGGTAACCACTACCGCGCAGCCGGTTTCATTCAGCTGGAGCGGGCCGGGCATTACCAGTGCCGGTAACGGATCTGTTATTTCTATAAATGCTGGTGGAGTTTATACCTGCATTGTTAATTATATGGGCTGTCCGCAGGCACAGGTAACATTAACAACCAGTGTGAGTTCAAATACTGCAGTGGTATCGGCGGCAATCACGCCTTCAGGCAATATATGTGTGCCGGCAGGTAAACAAAGTACATTAAGTGTAACACAAAGTTCGCCTTTTGAGATGATCAACTGGAGCGGGCCCGGCAACATTCCAAATTCCACAAACGACACCCTGCTGGTAAGTGGCGGAGGTTCATACACGGTGCAGATAACCAACATTGTTAACGGCTGCTCTGCAAGTGATGTGGTAAATCTTGTGGAAAGTCCGAGTGTTAGTATTTCTCTCAGCAGCAATACACTGTGTGCGCTGCCAATTAATGGTTCGCCGGCCACAGTCACTTTAACGGCGAGCGGCGCAACCAACTATACTTTTTATCCTGATACGTATTATACACCCAACACTACCAGCGGCTCAGTGGTTGTTGCCTCACCGGTGTTTAACGGTGTAACCAGTACCACAGGAACCTTTGTTGGTTATAACAGTTTCTGCAGCGACACAGCGCAAACCACCTTTTCAATTTTACCAAACCCCTCAGTTACCCTTGTTTCGGCAAGTATTTGTCCGCAGGAAGTACACACGTTTACTGCTTCCGGGGCCAATACCTATACGTGGGGGGGAGTAGGTCTCTCAACCTATTTTGGCCCTACGGTATCTGCTTCGCCGGCAGCTACAGCTGTTTATAGTGTACTGGCAAGTAATGGACAGTGTATGAGTACTGTGCAATCGGTAACACTGTTCGTAAAGCCTTTGCCCACACAAACCATCACGCCGCTTACAAGCACTATCTGCCTTGGGGCTTCGGTTTCATTGTCTGTTGCCGGAACTGCGGGTTCTTATGTGTGGAGTCCGCCTGCAATTGCCAATCCTACAACCGGTGCAAATATCAATGTTAGTCCGCCCTCCACCCAGGTAATGAAGGTATTGGGCACGCTCAACAGCTGCACCAGCACAGCTCAGGCAACGGTATATGTGCAGAATCCTCCAACCCTTTCAATTTCTCTCTCAAGTTCTGCGATGTGTTACAACAACTTTAATGGCTCGGTCAACAGTATCAGCCTGGTTCCTTCGGGGGCCAGCAATTATACTCTTCTGCAGAGCAGTAATTTTGCTGTAAATAATCCATTTGGTCCGGTAATGCAGCTGGTGCCGGCAGGACCTCCTGTACAGGGCATCAGCGTAGCCACTACCACTCTGATAGGCCACACCGGGGTGTGTACGGTTTCAAAAACACAAACATTCAGCATTGTTCCCAATCCCACCCTCACAGTTTCGCCTCCCTCGTCAAGTATTTGTCCGGAAGAGGCGCAGCTATTCCAGGCAGGCGGGGCCTCCAGCTTCACCTGGCAGCCGGCCCCGGGCATGATCTGGTATTCTCCGAACAGCATTATTGGTAAACCTAAAATAACAACCTTTTATGCGGTTGTTGGCAGCAGCCTTGGTTGTAACAGCGACACCAGAAACGCCGTACTTGTGGTAAAGCCGGTTCCCTCGGTTAGTATTGTTCCTATGAGTGTTACCGTGTGCGCAGGTAATCCGGTTACACTTGTGGCCGAAGGTGATGCGGAGACGTATTCATGGACGCCTTCACACAATCTTTCTTCAGCCGGCGGCGCCACAGTGGTGGCAACACCGCTAACAACGCAGGAATATACTGTTCTGGCCACACTTAATTCATGTACTAATTCTGCAGTGAGCACTGTGTCATCAATAGTGGTTCCTGTGATAAATGCCACTGCTGCCGAATCGGTGATCTGCAGTGGGGCTTCAACTCAGCTGGAGGCATTTGATGCGATGAGTTTTAAGTGGACACCAAAAGAGACCCTGAGTTTTGATCAGGGAAAGATAGTTACCGCTTCTCCGCACGTAAATACCACTTATACAGTATGGGGTTTTAACGGCATCTGCACCGGTTCAACAACTGTTCTTGTGCGCACGATTCCGCGGCCCAACCTGAAGATAAATTCTCCCGGCGGTCAAAATGCGATCTGCGCAGGCGAAACCCTGGAATTAATGGCTTCGGGAGCGCAAAACTATCAATGGACTCCGCCCCAGCAGATTCTAGGCGCTATTTCAAACAGCCATGTGATTGTAAAACCCTCGTCAACCACCAACTTTTCTATCACCGGCACCACCTTTGAAAATGATGTGGTTTGTTCACAGGTGGTGAGTTTTTCGGTGATGGTAGTGCCAAAAACACAACCGCTTGTGGCCGGTAACAACATCATTTGCCAGGGACAGAAAACCACGCTGGAGGCCACAGGGGGAAATACTTTTAAATGGTCACCTGAGGATGGCTTAAATAATACCGGGCTGGGCCGCGTGGTTGCCGGTCCTTCAGTAACTACCACCTACACCGTTGAAGTAGCTGAAAATACCTACTGCGGAAACAGCACTACTATTACTGTGTACGTAAATCCACGTCCTCTTCTTTTTGCAGGAAACGATACTGCTTATCATGTAAACGATGCAATATTCCTGAACGCTGTTGGTACAGGAAGTATTACCTGGGTTACCGGAGAAGGAATTGTTTGCCCGAATTGCGCATACACGCAGGTGTATCCCAGCCGCAATACCTGCTACAGGGCGCAAAGCATCAACGATTTTGGTTGTGCTGCAACCGATGAGATCTGTCTCGAGATCAATATGGATTTTAGCTTGTATGTACCAAACTCTTTCACTCCCAATGGCGATGGCTTAAATGACCTTTTCCTGGTTTATGGTGAGAACGTGTATGATCTTCAGATGGAAATTTTCGATCGCTGGGGTAAACTGTTGCATTCTACCAACAACATGACCGAAGGATGGGATGGCACTTACCGGGGAACCTTGTGTAAGCCCGATTCCTATATATATAAAGTGAGTTATCGCGGCCTTGACCGGAAAACTTACAAACAGGACGGTCATGTTAGTTTGATCCGCTGATGACAAATTCGGGAACACGTTCAGGAGGTAACGTCATTCCTTACCACCTCAACCGATCGCCATTCCGGCTTCCATACCGGACAGTCATTCCGGCGCATGCCGGAATCTATGCCGATACCGTGTACTGAGCCGGCGATAAACGCGGGTCACTGGCGGGTCTAGATTACGGGTCAGGACGGATATAGACTCCGGGTCAAGCCCGGAGTGACGTTAGGGCGCCCGGAATGAAGGCTTACTATTTTACAGCTTTTGATTTCTGCATACGATTACTGCCCGAACTTTGCCCTCTGGCAGGACCGTTACCTGCTTTAAACAATTCAAATTTACCCGGTTCTTCTTTGAGGTTCCAGTTGTTGTTCTTTTCATCAATGTCAGCCGTTTCTTTGTAAGGATCAAGTTCGATAGAAGCCACTTTTTTATCTTTCAGAAAAGTTTTGATCACCTTTTTTTCATCTTTTCTCCAGACATAGGCGCCTATTCTTTCAATGTCGCTGCTACCATCGGAGTAATTGAATTTAATGATCAGTGGCATAACCAGTCCGCCCTTGTTTGAGAAAGTAAGTTCATAAACATACCTGCCGTTGTAGATTGCCAGGGCAGAATCGGAGGCAGCCTGCAGATTTTCGTACCTGTTCTTTATCTCGGAAGGTGTTTCAGCAGGTGCTTTATATCTGTAGTAAAAGTCTCTCAATGTTGTATCCCTGTCAATATACGGAACAATCCCTTCTTCTCGGTTTCTGATGTTTGTGATATAATCGAAGTTTGCGGCCACAGGTTTTTGCCTGATCGTATCAAATTTTTCAGGGACCTTTTTCCCTTTTTCAATACGCCAGGCTTTAACGGTGTCAATGGCAATATCAACGGGATCAGTGTCGTAAAACCATCCCCGCCAGAACCAGTCAAGATCCACTGCGCTGGCATCTTCCATACACCGGAAAAAATCAGCAGGTTCAGGATGTTTGAAGGCCCACCGGGTGCAGTATTGTTTAAAAGCGTAATCAAATAATTTGCGGCCCATAACGGTTTCACGGAGAATGTTCAAAGCCGTGGCCGGTTTACCGTAAGCGTTCGGACCAAAATGAATGATGTTCTCGCTGTTTACCATGATAGGTTCGAGCTGATCTTTGGGCAAACGCATGTAGTCAACAATTTTGTGTGCAGGACCGCGACCCGAAGGGTATGCCGCGTCGAATTCCCTTTCAGTTAGAAACTGAACAAAGGTATTCATGCCCTCATCCATCCAGCTCCACTGCCTTTCGTCGCTGTTAATGATCATGGGAAAAAAGTTGTGTCCCACCTCGTGAATGATCACCAGGATCATCCCGTTTTTTGTGCCTTCAGCATAGGTGCCATCTTTTTCGGTGCGCCCGAAATTAAAACAGATCATTGGATACTCCATACCGTTGGCAGCTTCAATACTTTGGGCTACAGGGTAGGGGTAGGGGATGGTGTATTTCGAGTAAGTTTTGATTGTGTGAGCCACCACCTTTGTTGAATATTTGCGGTAAAGTCCATAGGCCTCTTTGCCATAAAAGCTCATACACATCACCCTTCGTCCTTCACAATCAACAGGCATCGCATCCCAGATAAATTTCCTGGAACTTCCCCAGGCAAAATCCCGCACACTGTCTGCTTTAAAGACCCAGGTTTTTGTGCCCTTGCTGCGGTTCTTCTCCTTTTCTCTAGCTTCTTCAAGCGTGGCTATCTCTAAAGGCTCGTTTACCTTTTGTGCCTGCTGCCAGCGTTTGTATAATGCAGGAGACAGTACCTCACTGTAGTTTTGGCACTCGCCCGTTGAACAAACCAGGTGATCGGCGGGTACGGTCATCTTCACCTTAAAATTCCCGAAAGCCAGAGCAAATTCACCCCTTCCTGTAAATTGTTTGTTCTGCCATCCCTGAAAGTCACTGTACACACACATGCGCGGATACCACTGAGTCATGGTAAAAAGATGATTACCGTCCTCAGGAAAATACTCATACCCCCCTCTGCCGCCATACATGGTGCGGTTGATCAGCTTGTAATTCCATTTAACGCTGAATTTTACTTTTGATTTTGGTGCCACTGCTTGGGGCAGGTCAATGCGCATCATGCTGCCATTGATAGTATAGGGCAGGGGCTTGCCGTTAGCATCTTTTACTGCTTCTATCTTAACACCCAGGTCTTTAAGGTTTTCTCTGGTACGCAAACCCCTCATTGCCTGTTCTGTGTAGGGAGGCGTGAGTTTATTCTGATCAAAATAGTTGACCTCATTTTCAGGGTCATGCTGGTTCTCGTCGAGCTGGAGCCACAGGTATGGTAAAAAATCAGGACTATTGTTGTGATAAGTGATGGTTTCTTCCCCGTGAAGTCGCAGGTCATTTTCATCAAGCCTGGCAGTGATATCATAATCAGCCTTTTGCTGCCAGTATTGTGCGCCCGGCGCCCCTGCTGCATTGCGGTAAACGCTGGGTGTTGGCAAAATGGTTCCCAGCTGTTCAAACTTATTGCCGTGGTTTGATTTGGGATTGTTCTGGTGATTCTGGGCAATACCCCACAGGCTTACAAGGTTCAGGAAAATAACTGCACAAAACGTTCGGCGCATATTTTTAAAGCGATTAGTGTGATAAGGCATACAAGCGTAATTTTGAAAATCCTGAAATATGAGGTGTTTAATCGGCTTAAAAGTAAAGAAATTAGCAACACCAGGGCTAGTATAATAAGCTGTCCGGCCTCAATACCAAGGTTAAAATACAGGAGCGGCAAAAATATGCTTTGTTCGTTCCCTAAAAGTGACCGCAGGAGAAATGAGAAGCCCAGGCCGTGCAATAATCCAAACAGCAACGTAATAAAATAGACAGTACCACCGCCAGTGTTTGATCTGCTGCGCATATTCAACAGCACAAAGATCCCTGCAATTAAAATGCTTAATGCTATGCCGGCTTCAATAAGCGCAACCGGCAGCTGCAGGTTTTGAATTACACTCATGGCCAGTGTAAGCGAATGACCAAAGGTGAAGGCGGTAACCAGCAGCAGCAGCTTTTTCCAGTCAGACAGGGAATACGAAAGGGCAACAAGGCTTACAAACATTAGGTGGTCGTAAGCACTGATATCTAATATGTGCAGCAGGCCGGTTTCAAACCATACAGTAAAAGCATTCATTATCTTAGCGGCTTAATGGGCCAGAAAATACAGATAATTATAGTTCTTTTGTGTTTTTTAGGGCCGGGTATGGGCCATCCGTTCTACCTGAGTGTTACAGACCTTAAGTACAATACGAATGAAAAGGCCATTCAGGGTACGGTAAAGATGTTCAGCAACGATCTTGAAGACGCCCTGGGAAAGTTGCGCGGCGAAAGAACAGATCTGCTTAATCCTCCCGATAAAGACAGCCTGCAACTGTATCTTTCCAGGTATCTTGCCGAAAGACTTAAGTTAACCGTTAATTATAAACCTTTGAATTACAAAGTGATAGGTTTTCAACACGAGGAAGAGTCAACCTGGTTATTCCTTGAGGCAGAGTTGGTGCAGAAGCCGGTGCAGGTGGCGGTTTTTAACAGTATCCTTTGTGATTATCTTCCGGGGCAGATGAATATTGTTCATCTTCAGGTAGATGGGAAGACCCAAACTTCCCGGTCGGATTGTAAGGCTCCGTCATTAAAATTTGAATTTTAGTCGGGACTTTCGTTTAATTTGTCGAAAATCAACACATTAACGTTAACAAAATGCAACTGTTAATAACTTTAACAGTATACCGTTATTATAGATTTGTAATTATGGCAAAAAGCGCAATCTTTGTAATTCACACAGAGAAACTGAGAAAGGTACTACAAATAATAGCAGTTATCTGCTTGTTGTTCATTGGGTTAACGGCGAACGCCTTCAATCCTGACGAAAAGAAGCCGGGAGACGACAAAAAGAATAAAGCCAAAAAAGCAGACACTACTGAGTTTGCGGTAAACACGGCTGGTCTTGAAGAGTCATTAGATGAAGAGGAGTTTAGTCCTGATTCACTGGTGATCGATTTTCCCAGTCATGACCTTTATTCAAGCTGGGATACCGACCGGGCCCACCCTTACAATTTCAAAGAAGCTTTTAAAGAAGACAGTGTTGAGATACTCCTGACCGCGGGCAACGATAATTGTTTTGTTCTGCCATACAGAGGAACCAGACTTACCAGCGTATTTGGCTGGAGAAAAAAGCGCCCGCATTTCGGCACCGACATCAAGTTACAGATAGGAGATACCGTTCAAAGTGTGTTTGATGGTATGGTAAGGTGCGCCAAATACTATAGGGGATACGGTAATTGTGTGATCGTTCGCCATAATAACGGTCTGGAAACAGTTTACGCCCATCTTTCAAAAATACTGGTTCAGTCTGGCGATCAGGTTTCGGCAGGAACGCTGCTTGGGCTGGGAGGAAATACCGGAAGAAGCACAGGAAGTCACTTACACTTTGAGTTTAGGTACCTTGGCCAGGCAATTGATCCGCAGGATATTATTGATTTTGAGACTGGAGACATCCGCTCGAACACGTTTGTGCTCACCAAAAAAGATGTAAACAATAAATACGACCTCCGCGCCCTGCATGCAAGGCATATGCGCGATATGGGATATCCGGTTAAAGGCAAGATCTACCGTGTAAAAAAGGGAGATACGCTTGGACGCATTGCAGCCCGGAGCGGTACCTCCATTAGTTCGCTTTGCGCCAAGAACGGATTAAAACGTACTTCGGTTCTGCAGATCGGTCAAAAACTGAAGATCTGACGGAATTACCGAATTAGAAAAAAGCTGCCTGTTTCAGACAGCTTTTTTTATGTCATGAGGTTTTAAGTTAGTGATATTGGTTAAATATCTGCAGACTTTCTTTGGAAGCTGCGTTCAGTGCATGGAGATCTAATTGCGTCTCAATTTGATTTTCCACCACGTATTCTAATAGCTGCTGCGTGGCGAGGTTGCCTGTGAGTTTATCGGTGGCCATGGGGCAACCCCCAAAACCATAAAGTGCTACATCAAAATTGCGGCACCCGCTGGAGTAAGCAGCATGGATCTTTTCTCTTGCCTTTTCACTTGTTGAATGCAGGTGAGCGCCAAGATCAATCTCCTGAAACTCAGGAATTAACATGCCAAACAATGAAGTGATGGTTTCAGGTGTTGAAGAGCCTACCGTATCGGCCAGCGCCAGGTTCCTGATGCCGGTTTGCTGCAATTTCCTGCACCAGTTGGCGGCAATTTCAGGATCCCATTCATCGCCATAAGGGTTACCAAATGCCATTGAGATGTAAACCACCAGCTCCTTTTTGTTTTTTTTGCAGAGATTTTGAATGGCTTCCACTCTTTTAAGGGATTCAATAATCGAAGAATTGGTATTGCGCTGCTGGAAAGTTTCTGAAATGGAAAAAGGAAATCCCAGGTAGCTGATCTCCTCAAAACTACAGGCATCGCCGGCCCCTCTTTCGTTGGCTACAATGGCCAGAAGTTTACTCCTGGTTTTATCTAGCTCCAGTTGTTTCAGTACTTCAGCAGTGTCCTGCATCTGTGGAATGGCTTTTGCTGAAACAAAGCTGCCAAAATCAATCACGTCAAAACCACATTTCAGCAGGCTGTTGATGTAGACGGCCTTTTTGCGGGTCGGGATAAAGTCTTTGATACCCTGCATGGCGTCGCGCGGACATTCTGTGATCCTGATCATGATTGCTGATTTATAAGTGCATTGTTGATGTTGCTGATCAATTGAGGCCCTTCATAAATAAAGCCGGTATAAAGCTGCACGAGGTCAGCGCCGGCTTCGATTTTTTCGAGCGCATCGGCGGCACTGTGAATACCCCCCACGCCAATTACAGGGAAGGCGTTGCCCGAACGGGTTTTCAGGTACCTGATCACCTCGGTGCTTTTTGTTTTGAGTGGTTTTCCGCTTAATCCGCCGGCACCAATGGCCGCAAGTTGTTCTGCAGTGCAGCTGAGGCCACTGCGGTCGAGTGTTGTATTGGTTGCTATTATTCCTGCAAGTCCGGTGAGTTTTACAATCTCAATGATATCGTCGAGCTGTTGTTCGTTCAGGTCCGGAGCGATCTTAAGAAGAACAGGTTTTGGTGTTTTTTGTCGCCGGTTAACCGCCTGCAGGCCCTGCAAAAGCTCGGCGAGGGGTTTTTTTTCCTGTAATTCACGAAGATTTGGGGTGTTTGGCGAAGACACATTCACCACAAAATAATCTACATGCGGGTACAGGGTGTTATAGCAGGAGAAAAAATCATCGAGTGCTTTTTCATTTGCCGTCATTTTGTTTTTACCAATATTACCTCCAATGATCAGACGGCTGTTCTTAGGACGTTTAGAGAGTCGGCGGGCAGCCGCTTCGGCGCCTTTGTTGTTAAATCCCATTCGGTTAATCAGCGCCTGATCCTGTTTTAGTC
>JAEZDS010000100.1 GCA_023433205.1 Bacteroidota bacterium | reverse complement strand
AGATACAGCAGTCCGCAGGGATTCAGTACCCTGGCGCATGAAAATAATAGTTCACGCATTTGCACTGAAGAAAGGTAAGGAAGTAAGAAGCCGCACACTATTGCATCATATTTTTTTTGCAGCGTTTCTATCTCACAACCATCTAGTTGAAAGTAATTCACCCTGGGGTTATTCCTCGCAGCCAGGGCGATCATTTCGCCGGCTATATCAGTGGCGTCAATTATAAGATCGGGTCTTTTTTTAATGAGATAGTCAGATATAATGCCCGGACCGCAGCCAATTTCAAGTACCAGGGCTCCCTTTTTGTCCAGTAATCCGCACAACAGGTCATAGGTTTTGTCATAGATATCCAGACTCATAAACCTTTCTTCATATAATGAAGCAAGTTTATTCCAGGTATTTATCAGTTCCTGCTTGTTCTGCATAAGCCCTCCGCCATTATAACCACGTACTCAATCTGATATGTCAGAATTTTGGACAGCTTACCAGCACCCTTTTAGTGCGACGGCGCTTTTTTGCAATCTCATATACCATTGACACCTCGTGCGCGCCCTGAGTGTTGGTAATGCCAAGGCGCGAAACAGTAATATCGTAACTGTATCCAACTCTGAGGTTCTTGTCTGGAATCTCTATGCCCAGCAGTACTGCGATACTTTCCCTGCCCGGATATCCCGGCTTATATTTTTTAAAGGGTAAACCTCTGTACCACAAACCTACGTTCAGGAAGGATTTGAAATAGTAAGCGCCAATGTCAAACTGATCGTAGCGCTGCTCTTTTCTATAGTGGACACTGGCGCTGATAAATTCCTCAAAGTTGGTTTTAGAAAGTCCCTGCGCGGCAATTATATAACGGTAGCCGCCGTGAACACTTAAATACACGGGCAGCACCTCCACATTGCCAAGCATACTTACGTTGGGCTGGTTGATGTGGCGCGCAGAAACGCCTACCCAGTAATACCTTGAATTGTATAGCGCTCCCGCTCCCATGTCCAGGTAATTGATCTTTTCACTCTTATAATCGACAGAGGTAGCTGAGCCTGTTATAAACTGATCGTTGAAGGTAAGTCTGGTGTTGTCGAGTCTCTTTTGGGTCATTGCCACCATCATACCTCCTCTGATCTCTGACGTTTTATTCAGTTTTACGGAGTAGGCAAAATTAGCTCCGGCCTGTGTGGTTATTAAATTGGCGCTGCCTGCAATGTCCTGTATCATAAAGCCTCCTATGCCGCTATTGAGATCTGATATATTGTAATCATAAGCACCCATATAAGTTGTGTACGAACGGTTGATACCCGGCCACTGCCTGCGATAGTTTGCGGTAAAGCGGTGTTCATAGGTAAGGCCCGCAAAAGCAGGGTTTAGGAACATTGGTGAGGCGTAAAATTGGGTGAACTGCATCTCCTGGCCGCGAACAGAAATCGCGGTCAGCAAAAAACAAAGAATATGCAGGACCTTATTATTCAACCTCTTTTTCCAGTACAAATTTTAAATCGGTGTTCTCACCAAAGGCTGAAGGTGAGATGGTAATTTTCTGCTCTTTATACCCATCTGCTGATATTACCGCACTGTACGTCATTTTAGGATTGAGGACCAGTATGAACTTGCCTGTTGCAGGATGTGAATAGTAGTAACCGTTAAGCGCTCCACTTTCTTTCTCTGTAAGCGTTACAAGTGCGCGCCCGTATTTTAGTCCAACAACCACACGTCCGGTTTTTACCTGCAGATCAGTTGTCCGGAATCGCGTGTCAATCTCATATATGTCAGTGCCGCCAAGATTATCGTCGCGCCATGAACTGTAGTACCCGCGCTGCCCATCAACACTTAAAACAAAAAAGATATCATTTCCTACATCATTTATCGGATAACCAAGATTTTGTGCCTCCGAGAATTTGTTGGTTGAAGAGTCCCACGTGCTGCTGAAAACATCATATTCTCCCATACTGTTGTGACCTTTACTGCTGAAGTAGAGTGTAATACCATCGGGGTGCAGAAAAGGAGCGTCATCATCCTCACTGGTATTTACAGCAGGCCCCAGGTTCATTGGTGCGCTCCATTTTCCGTTGGGTAGTTTTTTGATCCTGTAAATGTCTTTTCCGCCAAGACCTCCTGGCCTGTCGCTGCTGAAGAAGATCTCGTTGGTGTCGTTGCTGAAGCAGGCGCTCGTTTCAACATAATCGCTGTTAATTTCATTGCCCATTAATTGCAGGTCCTGCCAGCGGTTGTTTTCTCCAAGGGAGGTAATGTACAGGTCGCCCGAAACAATGTCAGAAGCAGTGCGGTAAACTATCATTCGCTGTCCGTCAGGGCTCAGGGCCACACAGGCATCATTTGTTTCGGTATTTATAGGGAAACCCACACTCTCTGCCTGAGCCCATCCTGTGTCATTCTTCTGCGATACATACACGTCCTCAAAAAAGGTATTGTCGCCATTGCGTTTGGGGTGAGTTGAATTTTTTCTGCGTGAGGTAAAATACATTGCACTTTCATCAGGCATAATAACAGGAACATAGTCACTGTATTCGGAGTTAATGTTTTTGCCCATGTTGCGGATAACTGCGCCGGTTGGCACGGCGGCAAACTGTTTGGCGTTACGGCAGTTTGCAGTGAGCTTATCTATGTCGTTGTTATCATAAGATCGCTTGCCTGATCTTACAGCGCGGTATTTGGTAAGGTGTTCAATTGCTTCATCAAACTTTTTTTCCTTGTGTCGTATCATGGCCAGATAATAGATCGCATCAGGCGCTTTAATAACTTTCAGGTTTTGTTCGAGCTGCATCAGGCTGTCGGCGGGGTACCCCAGTTTAACGGCGCATTCGGCAGCGCTTAGCCCGGCATTCTTGTGGTTTGCATCATTGGCAAGTACCGACCGGTACAAGTGCCATGCGCTCGCATAGCTCCCAACAGCGTAATGATCGTGTGCCTCGTTATTGAGGCTGCGTAACTGTCTTTTGTTTAACTGCGCCGGTACTGTTCCGTGAAGGAACAAAAATAAGATCAGCAGGTACCAGATTTTTGCTCTCAGAATGTCAGCGTAGCAGCGTAACATCTCCTGTTTTGTTGTATGTTTTTCCATCAATAAATGTTGCGTTTACTTTCCATATATAAACATCGGGTGTGCACAGTTTTCCCTTATAATAGCCGTCCCATCCTTCTGCTGGATTGCGCGTTTCAAACAAAAGTTCGCCCCAGCGTGAGTAAATACTGAATGTGTAGCGTTCAGTACCTCTTACATTTGGGTGGAATATGTCGTTACTGGTATCGTAGGGATCAAAAAAAGTTCCAGGTGATCCAGCCGGATTTGGCGTAAACGCATTTGGTATCTGGATTGTAGTTTCCTCCAGCGCAATCACATTCTCGGCCAGTGCAAAGGTGTCTCTGCAGCCGTGAACACTGGTTGCTATCAGGGTAACCTCATATTCCCCTGGCGTGGTGTATCTGTGTGAGGGATTCTTCTGCTCTGAGCTTTCGCCATCTCCAAAGTCCCATTTAAAATCGCTGGCCAGGGTAGAACTTTCATTGGTGAATTCTACAGCTTCGTCAGGTATAAATACACTCAGCGGCCGGGCGCTGAACCTGGCTGCAGGTATAGGATACACCAGGATCTCTGCAAGGGAAGTGTCGGCACAGCTATGAATATTGCGGGCGATCAGTTGCACGGTAAATACGCGGGTGCCTGCGGTTCTGTTCTCAAAGGTGTTTGTAATATTTCCAGAGCTTCCAAAACTAATATTATTATCGTACTTCCATTCATATTCTGCTACCCCCCCAATTGCAGGAAAAAAGACAGTGAGCGGTGAACAACCCCGCACAGGACTGGCTTCAATGATATACTCAGGTTTGGGGTAGATGCGGACAGGTATTGAAACAGAATCGCGGCACAAATTAATGCTGGTTGCAATAAGTTTGGTCTGGTACACCTGTGGAACTCCGGTGTTATTTACATACAAATGTTTTACACTGTCGGCTGCCGAACTGGTTCCGTCACCAAAAAACCACCTGAAATTAACTGCGCCCAACGAGCGGTTTTTAAATGTGATCAGCTTTGGCGAACACGCCGGCGTGTCGGGGCTAAAAAGCGCCATTGGCTGGGCATAAACCAAAACGTTCTTCTCTGCAGAATCTCTGCAACCCTGTGTCGTACTGACTATCAGCCTGGTTGTATAATTCCTGTCAGCTCCTCCTGTGCTGTTGCTAAAAGTACTGCTGCTGCTGTTGCCGCTTGCTATCAGGCCGTTTCCGAATTTCCATTCTGCACTTGTTACACTGCCGCTGCTGGTGTTGCTGAAATTAACAGACAGCGGAGAACAACCGGCCGTGGGGCTTAAGTCAAAATCTGCCACGGGATTATGGTAAACCATCAACGTTCCCGTACTGCTGCCAAAACAGCCATTGCTGGTGGTGGCATTTAAACTGATGGTAAACGTTTTGTCAGTTAAGCCATTGTTCACAAAGTTGTAGTTATGCTGAGTAAGGGTTGTAAAGGTTGGGGAACCGTCTCCGTGATCCCACGTATAGGTCGCCACCCCCGGTACGCTTGGGAAGTTTACCAGGAGAGGACTGCAACCCGCTGAAGGCACCATTGAGAAAGCTGAAAGCGCTTCGGGATACACTGTTATCAGCCTGCTGGTTGTGTCGGTGCAGCCACTGCTGTTCGTCACCAGCAGTGTTGCTGTTAAAGTCTGCGTAAAAAGGGTGGTATTGGTGTAAATGTGCGTTGCATTTTGCTGTGTTGCTGTGTTTCCATCGCCAAAACTCCACGAATAGGTACTTGCACCTGTACTGGTGTTGGAAAATGTGGTTGACATTGGCGAACAGGCAGTAATAACATTGGTGGTATAATCAGCCACGGGCTTTGCATATACCAGTACAGTACGTGAAGCACTGTCGGAGCAGCCGGCAGGGCTGATGGCCAGTAATTTTACGGTATGTGTAAGTTGACTCTGACCGGCATTGGTATAGGTAAATGAAGCTCCCGTAGTTGCAGCGGTCGTAGTTGGTGCTGCAGTAAAACGCCAGAAAAAAGTGGTTGCGTTCTGTGAAAGATTACTGAAGTTGGCTGTAAAAGGCGGGCAGCCCACAGTAGGTGTTATTGCAAAACTCGCTGTAGGTTTTACAAAAATATTTACCTGCTGACTGGTGCTATCCTGGCAGAATGCTGTGGAAGCTTTCAAATGAATAGTGTATGTGCCCGCCAGTGAATAAGTGTGAACAGGATTTATTGAACTGCTTACTGTGCCCTGGTCAAGCGACCAGGAGTAAGCTGTAACAGGATCAGGGCTACCGGCTATGGTTGTATTGGAAAAATTTAGTGGTGAACCAACGCATGCATTTGCCTGCACAAATGAGGGTACAGGTACATTTCTCACGATGAGTGATGCTGTACTGCTGCGTATACAGCCACCGGCACTGGTAACCGTTAGCGTTGCAACATAGGTGGATGGAAGCGTGTACTGCTGTGCAGGGGGTACTTGCAGTGTGCTGCCTGAACCGTTGCCGAAATTCCAGTTCCAGGCACTGGCACCCGTAGATAAATCGGTAAAATTTGCTGTAAGGCTGCCGCAGCCAGAAGAAGGACTCAGGGAAAACGCGGGAGAAGGGGAGGGGAGTACCTGGATTATTCCTCGCGCTGTGTCGGAACAGGCCCCGCCTGCACCGGGTATCAATGCAACAAGTTCAACAGTATATGTGCCCGGAGTGTTGTAGGTAAAAGTGCGGGTGGCACCGTTAAAGGTAGAAAAGCCTCCACCGGCCCCGAAATTCCAGCGGTACTGGTACCCGCTGCTGCTGCTGTTGGTAAAAGTTGCAGGTGAGTTCTGGCAGATGTTTACAGTTGGCACCTGTAGGGCAGCAACCGGGGCATTTACAATGTTCACATTTATTACTGCAGCATCTACGCCACACATGTTACTGTCGAGTAACATTACAGAATACTGTCCTATGGCTGGAAAACTGATTGTGTTAGGCGTCGCTGGAGGCCAGGGATTCCAGCCCCTTATCGAGTCTGTGCCTTTACCCCAGTAATTACCAAAATTCCACAATTCATAACGCTGGCTTGTATTGCCCTGAGGCAAACAGTTTCTGTTGGTTGAATTGGTGAAGGTAAACTGATTGTCGGGCCAGCACCTGATCACTCTGTCGGCTGTTACGCCGGCATCATCAAGGTCGTAGATCTGCAGCGGACCAAAACTGTTGCTGGAAGGAGTGAAGTTGCAATAATTTTGTGCCATCAGAGTAACCTGCGTAACGCAGTTTACGGTACCTTTCTGATATTGGTGGGTAACATTCTGACCTGAATTTGTGTAGGTATGTACTTCGGGAGGAGAGCCATCGCCAAAATACCAGGTGTACGTGGTTGACGTGCTGGTAAAGGTGGTGGCATTTGAAAAAGTAAGAGTCTTTGGTGCGCATAAGGTGGAACCCACACCGCTGGGAACAATTATTGAAGCTAATGAAGCCTGTTCATTCACCACTGTGCCGGTTAATACGCAGGTGCCTGTGGTAAAAGTGAGGATATACGAATTGGTGGCTGCTGAATAAGTGTGATTTATCACAGTGCCGGCAATGTACAATGGCGCTACATGATTTGGGCTGCCATCGCCCCAGCTTACTGTGTAAGAACCAAAACTTACATCCGATTGAAAGCCTACCGTATAAGCGTTTCCGTTACAATTGATGAACTGTGGTGAATAAGTTAATGCGCCCAGGTAATCATAAATACGAGGGCATTGTGATTTTAAGGCAAGCGAGCACAGCAACAAAAAAGCGGCGCATAAATGTCTTATCATACTCAGTTCTTCCTAAAAAAATGCAAGTCCATAAGCCGGGTTCTGTTTCGCCTTCCCGCTAACGGAAAAGTATATCTGCCATTTATCTTCGCGACCTACCCGTTGCGGCTTTTCTTTCGAAAATAAGACGGGTAGCCTTAAATCCGCAACTTATTTGGTCTTTCAACATCCGAGGTTTTCCCAACCACAACATTACTGTAATGGCTCGTGAGCTCTTACCTCACGTTTTCACTATGACCCCGCAACGCGAACGCTGCATGGCTACCTTGTTTTCTGCGGCACTTTCTGTTACCTGGGCATTCCTGCCCGGGTACCCACCCTTAACAGGTGGCGGATTACCCTATGTTGCCCGGACTTTCCTCCGCCAGTTGAAAACCAACGGCGGCAGAAAAACTTGCCCTTAAATTTACGTAAAAAAGGGAGTACAGGTTGCCGGTAGTTATCAGCAATCTCACTTTAAAAATCACCGATTAAGCGATTCTTTTATTACATCAGAAATGGTATAATAGGTGTTTGATAGTGCAATCTCGTTTATCTGTTCTCTGTTAAACCACCTTACCTCAGTAATATCTTCCTCCAGCTGAGGAACTAGTTGTCCGCTATAAGTGCTGCGCATGTGAAACCAGAATGTTTGTTTCAGGGCGTGACTTCCCTTGTGCGGATAAACATGCCAGGTGCTGCTTAATTGCTTCACAATGCTTAGCCCGCTGATACCGCACTCCTCCTCACATTCACGCAGGGCGCAATCTTCAATGGCTTCATTTTTTTCACGTTTGCCTTTTGGAAGGTCCCAGCGCCGGTGACGGAAAATAAAAAGAAACTGCCCCTCCTTTTCAATTACTCCTCCCGCAGCCTCAATATATTTGGTTTTCCGCCTGAATTTGTCAAAAAACTTGCCGAAATCCCAGTTGATCAGCCTGTAGCTCTTTCTGCTTTTTTCATCAAGAAAATCAGTCAGAATCTTCTCAACTCTCTGATCTTTTTCTTCCAATTCAGGTATAATATCAAGAAGTTGATTGTCTGTAAATTGCGTGCTTTGGTCGCCAAATTCAATGAATTTGTCGTTGTAATAGATCTTTTTGTTCATAAAAAGCGGTACACTCTGGAAAACAACATTTAACTTTGCAGCATGACCTCTTTTGATGACCACGCAGTTAAAGTTGCTGAATTTTTATTACAAATAAAAGCAGTAAAACTGCAGCCCGAAGCGCCCTTTACCTGGGCCAGCGGTATTAAGTCACCTATTTATTGTGATAACAGAAAGATCCTTTCTTACCCGAAGATAAGAAACTACATTCGTCAGCATTTTGTACAGGTAATTAATGAATTTTATGTAAAACCCGATGTAATTGCGGGGGTAGCTACCGGTGGTATTGCCATAGGGGCGCTTGTTGCGCAGGAACTGGGTTTGCCATTTGTTTACGTACGCAGTGAAGCTAAAAAACACGGAATGACCAACCTCATCGAGGGCGAGCTTGAAAAAGGACAGTCGGTGGTTGTAATTGAAGACCTTATCAGTACTGGCGGAAGCAGCCTTAAAGCGGTTGAAGCGATCAGAGAAAAAGGTTGCTCAGTTAAAGGTTTGGTGGCGATCTTCACTTATGGCTTTGATGAGTCGGTTGAGGCCTTTAAAAATGCTAAATGCAGCATGAAAACCCTCACTGATTATGAGACGCTGCTGAAAACGGCAGTCGAAAGGAATTTTGTAGATGAAAAAGACCTCAAGAGTCTTAAGGAGTGGCGTTCCGACCCTGCCGCCTGGGGGCAAAGTGTGAGCAAATAATTAAATTGGCAGCTTACTCGTTTACCTCAGTTCTTTTTAATGCTTAACCGGCAGCCAGTTTAAATCGCTCTGAATTTTCTCTGCAGGCAAAGTATAAATGTGATTCAGGCCTCTTTATTTTTACGTTCAAAATACATTAAACAATGAAATCATTTGCCCTGCTTTTTTGCTGCACTTTTTTCACGCTTGGCGCCCAGCAGCCATCCATGCCTGAAAAATCATTTATCGAAGTAACCGGCACCAGCGAAATGGAAGTTGTGCCCGATGTTATTGAAGTAAATATCACCCTTCGTGAGTATGTTGATGGCAGAGATAAAATGAACATTGGCAGGCAGGAAGAGAATTTAAAAAAAGAACTCAAAAACCTGGGTATCGATCTTAAACAGCTTACCGTTGTAACAGCTTTCGCCGATTTTCAAAAGGTGAGGTTGATAAAAAAAGACGTTGTTAACTCCAAAACTTATCTGCTGAAAGTGAATTCCGCCGAAATGCTCTCAAAGGTATATGAGCAGCTTGATAAATTAAGCGTTCACGATGCGCGCATTACACGGCTCGACCATACCCGCATTCTTGAATACCAGAAAGAAAATCGAATCAAAGCCATAAAAGCCGCGAAAGAAAAAGCAGACTATATCCTCACCGCAATCGACCAGAAGGCAGGAGATCCTCTGCAGGTGCTTGAGGGCGAAAATTGGGTTGAACATGGTATGCAGGAACAGCGTGCCGGTGTTTTCCACAATGCTTTGAAGGTTTCGGGGCTGGATGCCGGCGCCGACGAAGATCTTTCAATGAGGAAGATCAGGATCCGCTCGGGTTTTACCGTGAAGTTTGAGATAAAAAAGTAAGATTCCGTAAGCGATAAAGAAGCTGAAGTGCAAAAAGGCAATTACCGTTCAGGCACTTTTATGAGGCTGCCTTTTTCTACCTGATCCTTTAGCTGCATGCCATTAACTATGGCTATTTCTTCGAGCCTTTTTTCATCTACTTTATAAGCTTTAAGTATGTTCTCGAGGGTATTTGTTGCCGCCACTGTTTTTATCCTTATTCTTTCTGGCTGCTTATTCAGTTTTTCTGCATCACTCAGCTCCCTGAAACTTTCCTGCGATGCTGTGAAGGTGCCGAACCGGCCATCAAAATCGCTGGTAGTTGCCACGCCCATCAAAAGGTAGATCAAGTCATTATACCTTATAAAATAGCTAACGGTCCGTAACGGTGGCTGCTGCTGACCCTGCTGAGGTTTGGTATCTGCAATAACAATCAGCGCCGTTAAACCATTTACTGCAGTTTCCTTAACGTCAATGGCCTGCAAGCCGTTTTGCTGCAGAAAAGCTTCGGCAGCCTCTTTCGGAGTGCCGGCTTTTGCCGCAGAGAGTATCATCAGCGCCTTGCCCTCAGGTTCGGCCAGCTGCACCTGTGAAGGGCTGTTCTGATAGCGCCACCCCGATGGTATGGCAAACTGAAATTTTAGCTGGGGATGGTAGAACACCCCTTCTTCAAGGTAACCCTGTTTGGGGTCTTCACCATAAACAAGCCCCTCTATCCGTTTAAGGTAAGCAGCGCGGTTTACCTTCGGGTCTTTCAGCCTGAGCTTTTTCTTCCATTCTTCTGCCTGTTTTCCAACATCAACCAGCCTGTTGCCGGGGTTTGGGTGGGTAGAAAGGAATTCGGGTAGTTCGCCCTTACCTGATGCCGAACTTTGTCTTTCCAGCGTTAGAAAGAACTCAGCCATTTCGCTGGCATCATAGCCTATTTTTGAAGAATATTCCACGCCCAGTTTATCGGACTCTCTCTCAGCATCACGGCCGAATTTTAACAGAAGCAGTCCCATACCCTGCGATGCCGGTTCCGCCAGGCCTGCCAGCTCGGGCGCAAGCACCACCCCGGCAATAATCCCGGCCTGACCCAGAATCTGGTTGCGCTGCTGTTCAACCGAATGCCGCGCCGCAATATGCCCGATCTCGTGACCCAGCACACCTGCAAATTCAGCTTCGTTATTAAAATGAGCCATTATTCCCCTGGTGAAATATACGTAGCCGCCAGGCACAGCAAAGGCATTCAGGATCTCGGAATCCAGTACTCTGAAATGATAGTCGATGTTAGAACGGTGCGAGATCTTTACCATTTCCTGCCCTTTGCTGTCAATAAAGTCCTGAAGGGATTTGTCTTCGTAAAGTCCGAACTGCGCCGTTATCTGCGGATCGGCGTCTTTGCCCATCGCAATCTCCTGTTTTTCTGACATAAATACCACCTGCTTTTTTTTGCTCACAGGGTTAGTAGCGCACGACCAGAAAATAAACGCAATAACACAAGCGCATAGAATAAAAACCGGCAGGTATAGTCGTAAAGGTTGTTTCATTGTGGTTTGTGAAATTTCAGTGATGCTGAAAATCTCATGCCAAAACTCCACCCTTCAGGTAGTTACAAAACAGCTGATTTAGCATTTTTTCTCGTGCCTGGCCAAACAAGGGCCAAAGCGCTGCAAAGAAGTCCTTAACTTGCGGTTTTTATCAAACAAAAAATATTTTGTCAGCACTACACTTTCACAGTCCGCCCAGAAAAACCCGCAGCGCCGTGCAGTCACTATACTCGTTCCTGATTGATTTTAAAAATTTCCCGCAGGTATTGCCGGCAGAAAAGATCTCAGACTTTAAACTTACCGAAGATGGCTGTTCGTTTAATATTCAGGGAATTGCGGCATTAAAAGTGGCACTGGAAAAGAAGATATTGAACAGGGAGGTGGTATATCACATTACGGGGCCGGCCCGGTCTGAACTGCGCCTGCAGGTTTTGTTCAGCGGGGATGAAAGTTTACCTGGTAACAGTGAAGTGATAATGGCCGCACACCTGAATCCTTTTCTGAAGGCGATGGCCGAAAAACCGCTGCGAACGCTTGCCAATACTATCGCAGAAAAACTTGCAGACCTTAAAACCGAGGAAATATGAAAATAAATGCAGCAATTCAGCTCCTGCCGCTCAATACAGCAGCAAATAAATACAGTGTAATAGATAAGGCGATCAGCACTATTCAAAACAGCGGCTTAAAATACCGCGTATGTCCTTTTGAAACAGTAGTTGAAGGGAATAGTGATGCGGTCTATGCTCTTATCAGGCAGATCCAGGAGGAAACACTAAAAGGTGGCTGTGAAGAGTTATTGCTCAACATTAAGATCCATGCAGGCAACCGTGATCTTCAGATAAGCGATAAAATGGAGAAGTACGGCTAACCAGGCTGTATCAGCAAAAAATCCTCAAAATCTTTTGTATCACAGCATAAAATCCCAAACTTAGAGTTTTTATCAGATGGTGCCGCGTTTAACAGCTCTAGGGCTGATCGTCTTGTTGTCTTTTGATCTCTCAGCCGGCAGGTTAAACAATGCCTTTGCTGCGCTGGCACAGTACGATTATTTTAAGGCAAAAAGATTGTTTGGCAAACTGAACAAAAAAAACACCAATGCCTATGCCGCATATGGTTTGGCCGTGATCTATCTGCGTAATGATAATCCCTTTCATAATATAGACAGCGCACTACGTTATGTAAACGCAGGCTGGCAGTCGTATGCGGTTAAACCCGAACCAAAAGAGCTTTCTGGTTTTGTTGTGGACATTGGCGCTTATCGAACATTAGCTGATTCGGTGTGCGCTGCTATGTACAGAAGGGTGAAAAAGATAAATTCCGTACAGGCTTATGAGAGTTTTCTGCTCAGCTGTTACCTTGCAGCACCTGAACTTAAACACAGGGTTGTTGAGCATCGTGATAACATTGAATTGAACGAGACGGCAAGGCAAAATAATAGTGCTGCCACTAAAGCGTTTATTGAAACTCATCCCGCGAGTGTTTTGCTAAAGGAGGCGCAGCACTTATATGAAAAACAAATTTACGAGGAAAGCACTTCTGGCAGGAACGCCGCAGGTTATCTGGCCTTCCTTCGCGAAAATCCGAACAACAGGATGGTAAATCAGGCCTATGAAAAGCTGTTTGCCATCTACCGGTCAAAAAAAGACAGCAAAGGCCTGGCAATTTTTGTAAAGGAGTTTCCGGATGCCCCGCAAAACCTTGAGGCATGGAAATTGTTGTTCAGCCTGTCAGTAAAAGCTTATAGTTATGCCGAGCTCAGAAAGTTCCTCGACCTGTATCCTGAGTTTCCCCTGCGCAATTCAATCTTACATGAACTGGAGCTGAATAAAATTGTATTATATCCCTTTCAGCAGGGAGATTTTATGGGGTTTTTGAATGAAAAGGGAATTCTTCAGATCCCTCCTGTTTACGATGATGGCAGAGATTTTAGTCAGGGACTGGCTCTGGTTCACAAAGAGGACTCGGCCTTTTACATCAATAAAGAAAATATAAACCCTTTTAATAAACGTTTTGAAGAGGCGGGAATATTCAGAAATGGCCTGGCACCCGTAAAAATTCATGGTAAGTGGTTTTTTATGAACAGACTTGGTCAGTTGCAGAGTGAGGAATTTGAGGAAATAAATGAGATCCGCGATCAAACATATGTGGTAAAACAGAGGGGCCGTTATGGTGCAGTAGATCAGTTTGGTCAGTTACTGTTAGAGCCAAAATTTGAAAAACTTGGCGACTTCCTCAATGATGTAGCTTACTATCAGAACAAAAATAAATATGGTTTTGTGTCTCTCGACGGTTATACCCACCCCGCCATTTTCGACTGGGTTTCTGATTTTAGCGGTTTTGGTCAGGCTGTGGTAAAATCAGGAGATAAGTTCGGGCTGATTGACCGCGCAGGAAAAATGTTACTTGAAACAGCGTATGATCAGTTGTTGCGCCAGAGCGACTCATTATACCTGGTGGTAAAGGATGAGTATTATGGGTTTTACAGTGCTGCCGGTTGTTTTATTTATGACCCTGTTTTTGACTACCTGAGCAGTATACAATCGGGCAAGTTCTCTGATGGCAGATATTTCAAGCTCAACAGAAAAGGTCAGCAGGCCATCGGCGATCAAAATGGCGCCACCATTTATGGACTTGCTGCCTATGATGAGGTGTTTTTGCCCTCAGGCGCAATGATAAAATTGAAAAAGAAAGGGAAGTTTGGGTATTGTGATGAGAATGGCAAACTGCTGATTCCCCCGAAATTTGATCAGGCCGGAGATTTTGAGAATGGCACGGCCATAGTGCGTGAAAATAACCGGTTTACAGTGATCGGAAAAAGTGGTGACGTGATTTTTTCAGATGAACAAAAAATTGAACGCCTGGGTAAAGGCTATTTTGTGGCAGGCACAGAGCCTTCTGCGATAATAAGTTCCAGGGGCGAAATTTTGTACCCGTCGGTTGTAAATATCCAGATGATCGCTGATGGCCTTTTTGCTTTTGAGGCGGGGGGAACAATTAAAATCATTGCTGATAAGTAAAGAAGGCTTCTGCTGCATCAATAAGCAACATCTTTTTGGCTATCTCCCTTATTCTTTAATACCTTTGTGGCCAATTATTCTTATGCAAAAAGTCCACAATTTCAGTGCTGGTCCCGGAATCCTGCCGCAGGAAGTACTGCAGCAGGCCTCAGAGGCCTGTTTAAATTTCGAGAATCTCAATCTTTCACTGCTTGAGATCTCGCACCGGAGTAAAAACTACGAAAAGGTGATGGAGGAAGCCCGCTCGATAATAAAAGAGCTCTTTGAAGTAGGCGATGAGTACGAAGTGCTTTATCTTGGCGGCGGTGCCAGTCTGCAGTTTGCAATGGTGCCCTATAACCTCCTGAGAGAAAGCGGATTCGCTGCTTATGTGAATACCGGCACCTGGGCGAATAAAGCAATTAAGGAAGCCAGGATAATTGGTAACACAAAAGTGATTGCTTCTTCTGAGGACAAGAATTACACCTATATACCTAAGGGTTATGAAATTCCCTCAGATGCCGACTATTTGCACATCACCAGCAATAATACCATTTACGGCACACAGTTAAAACAATTTCCAAAATCACCCATACCCGTTGTGTGCGACATGAGCTCAGATATTTTTAGCCGAAGGGTTGATGCCAGCCAGTTCGCACTTATTTATGCGGGCGCCCAAAAGAACATGGGGCCGGCCGGCAGCACTATGGTGATGGTGCGCAAGGATGTACTGGGAAAAACTGGCCGCAAAATGCTCTCAATGCTCGATTACCAGGTACATATTAAAAGTGGAAGCATGTACAATACGCCTCCCGTTTTTCCGATTTATGTTACCCTGCTTACCCTGCGCTGGCTGAAAAAGAACGGAGGCCTTGCCTGGATGGAAAAAGTGAACGATCAGAAAGCAAAGATGATCTACGATGAGATCGATCGCAACTCAATGTTTTATGGTACTACGGCAAAAGAAGACCGCAGTAACATGAACGTGTGTTTTTTACTGCACCAACCTGAACTGGAGCCCGAGTTTGATAAATTCTGGAAAGAACAGAATATAAGCGGACTTCGCGGGCACCGTGATGTGGGTGGGTACAGGGCTTCCATATACAATGCTCTGCCCGCAGAAAGTGTAAAAGTACTGGTAGATTGTATGCAGGCATTTGAGAAAAAATTCGCTTAGCCCGTTTTACAAACTGTTTTGTTTTTCAAAAAAAAAAGCCCTCCCGTGAAACAGGAGGGCTTTTTGCTTGTGAAGATTTCATCTTTCCAATCAGTTTGGAACAAATGTATTGTACCGCACATACACAGCATTCCGGATGGTATGATTGTAAAGGCCGGATTCTGTTGTGCTGTTCATTTGAAAAACGCCTGGCATGCCTTTGGCAACAGTATTATCGGCCTTCAGTGTGTCGCGTGTTGCAGCATAGTCGTTCATCCAGATAGTGGCGTTCTGACTGAAGCCCTGGGTGCCATTTGCCACTGTAGATAGTTCAAAAGAGTAATAGCCATTTGCATCAGTGGTTGTTTCGTAAACCTTGCCTGAAAGAGATACAGGATCGTTCTGCAGACGCAGATAGACCTTGTGTCCTGCCGGTACAGGCGCATTAATACTACTGTATGATACCAGAGTTCCCGTCATTGTCTCTTTAATAAGATTGATGCTGGCAGAACCAGTAAGGATGGCGGTACCTGTTTGAATAGCATTAGGATTACTTGCTACGTTGCGGGAATCAAAACTGTGATCAACCTGTTGGGGCTGCCCCATTATCAGTGTGGTGGTAATTGTAGTTCCCTGATACACTGCACTGAGGCCGTTTTTGGTAACACCATTTACCAGCGTGTCGAGTGTGCCTGTAAAACCGTCTATAGTAATACGGGCAATCACCCCCGAGGCGTTAGACCTTACAGCAACGCTATAGTTGCCGCTGGCGTCAGTTACTGCGTTATATACGTCAGCGCCCTGGGCGGAAGAGTTAGGATAAAGTGAATTTTTATTAACTGTGATGGACACGTTTACGTTAGGCGCCGGGATCCGGGCAGCTGATCCACTGGTCCACCCACCACTACCATCTGGAGTGATTACGTTTTTGTTTACGTTTCCTTTTACCACCGTTGTTCCTGTTACGTCGGTAGGCGTAAAAGGAGTGGGTTCATTTTTATTGCAGGATGTGAGGAGTGCACACAGTGCTGTTACAG
>JAEZDS010000241.1 GCA_023433205.1 Bacteroidota bacterium | reverse complement strand
GCTCTGTACAGAAAGGCAGGAGTAAATCCCCTTTCAGGCTGTTTGCCGTTGCTTTTACAGTTCCCGATTTTGATTGCGCTGTTCAATTTTATGCCGGCAGCCATTGAGCTTCGTCAGGAGGCTTTTTTATGGGCCGATGACCTAAGTACTTATGACAGTATCTGGACCTTTGGTCATGTACCCTTTATAAGCTGGGCATATGGTGATCACGTGAGCCTTTTTGCCGGTCTAATGTTTATCAGTACTATTCTTTACACCTGGATGAACAGCAGCATGATGCCTCAGCAAGGTAATGCGCAGATGCCCGGTATGAAGTTTATGATGTATTTTATGCCGGTAATCTTTTTGGCGGTAATGAACAAATACGCCGCCGGATTAAGCTGGTATTACTTTCTTGCCAATGTACTTACTTTCCTGCAGAATTTTATAATAAGAAAGATTGTAAGTGATGCCAAGATCAGGGCTGAGCTTGAAGCAAACATGAAGAAGCCAATGAAGGTTTCCAATTTTCAGCGCCGGCTTGAGGAAATGGCCAAACAACGCCAGCAGCAGACTCCGGCCCGAAAGAGATAAAATGGGCTCCGCAAGCTGCAGGGTATTGTATTATTGATTTACTTTTGTTGTATGCTTCGGCGTAAGATAATGCGGCAGTACCTTTCCTGCATCCTGTTTAGTTTAACAAGCTGGATCGCTGTCCCCAAAATTTATTTCCACCAGTTGTTCCATCATCAGCATGCTGAGCGGATCATTGATGAAAACGATGTGCTGCAGCAGCATGTTGTATCAGAGTGTGATTGTGAGAATTTTGATAAGCCGGTAGGAGTATTCAGTGGCATGACAGAATGCCGCTACGTTTTTCCGCTTGCAATTGCACCTGAATATGATTATCAGCCGGGCAGATTCCGGATATATAGGATGGGAAGTAATTCTTTACGCGCTCCACCGCTGATTTGCTAAACACCAGGATCATTTTCCCTTAATTTTCCGGCAGTTTGCGCTGCCTTGAGTTTTTTAAACGTGAACGGCAGGTATTATTTAATAATTGTATGGTTGGCGCTTTTTTCGGCGAAAGCTGCCGCGCAATGCGACCTTGAACTTGGTGGTCAGATCAACGATGAAGATAACCATGAGCACCTTGCGTTTTCGGTGGTTCAGTTGCAGCCCGGCAACAAAGTAGTGCAGAGTGATCTGCATGGTAATTTTACATTTGACAAACTGTGCGCAGGTGTTTACACTATTACTGTAAGCCACGTTGGTTGCAGGGATACTTCGATTACGGTTTCACTGGAACGTACAGTAAGGCTCCCGATAAAGCTGCCGCACAGCTTAAACGCATTAAAGGATGTTGAAATTGTGACCACTCACGAGGAGCACCGGCCTGTTCAAACATCTGCAGTCTTAAAAACAATAGACCTGGACCGCGTCAGGGGAACATCTGTGGCCGAGCAGATGGCAGAACTGCCTGGTGTTGCTGTGCTAAGGTCAGGGCCAACTGTATCGAAACCGGTTGTGAACGGGATGCAGGGTTACAGGGTTTTGCTTCTTAACAATGGCGTGCGGCTTGAAGCCCAGCAATGGGGAAGCGAACACGCACCTGAAATTGACGGCTATGCAGCAAAAAGGATCACTCTTGTAAAAGGTGCATCTGCCGTAAGGTATGGCAGCGATGCAATTGGTGGTGTTTTTATAATTGAACCAGATCCTTTACCAGATACGGCTGCAATCACAGCCGAAATTCAAAGCAGCTTTGCCTCCAATGGTAAAGTTACTTCCAACTCGGCGCTGGTGCAGGGGTATTTTGATCAGCTGAAACATCTGAGCTGGAGAATACAAGGTAGTTATAAGAATGGAGGTTACATAAATACGCCGCAGTATTATTTGAGGAACACTTCTGTACGGGAAAGGAACTTTTCATATGCGGTTGCCTACCATCGGAAAAAGTTTGGAATAGGTGTTTATTATAGCCAGTTCAATTCAGATCTGGGGATTTTTTCAGGAGCGCATTTTGGTAATCTTACAGATCTCAACAACGCCATAGCCAGGGTTAAGCCGGCAGACAGTATGGCTGCTTTTTCAAGAGAGCTGACTGCTCCTCGTCAGCAGGTTGAACACGAGCTAATTAAGGTTGACGCTGATCTGCATACAGGACCACGGTCACGATTTAATGTGCTGTATGCCTTGCAGTACAATGTGCGTAAAGAATTTGATGCACATGGTGCAGCGCAGGGAGAAGCGGACCCCGCTGCGCACTTTAATCTTGGCAGTCACAATGGTGAGCTAAGCTGGGAACATGACTACATCAGGTCGTGGCGGGGAAGATTTGGACTGCAGACCATTAACCAGAAAAACCTCTCCTATGGAAGTGCTTTTATTCCCAATTATGAGGTAAACAGCATCGGTTTTTTTGCCATTGAGCGATTTGTACGGGCACATTATGAAATTGAAGGAGGATTGCGTTACGACGAACGAAACCAACAGGCATTTTATTACTCTAACGGCGTTATACAGCAGCCTGAAGACAGATTTAATAACCTCAGTTACAGTTTGGGAGCATTGTACCGTGCTGCCAGTATCAGGCTGAGCATTACCGCCGCCTCGGGCTGGAGAGCTCCGGCAATGAATGAATTATATGCGAACGGCCTGCACCATGGCGCAGCTGCAATTGAGCGCGGCAATAAAAATTTAAACAAGGAGGTGGGGTCAAATGTAGTTGCTTCGGCCGAAGGGAGCTGGGAAAAATTTCGTGCGCAGCTCAGTCTTTATGCTTATGACTTCAGCAACTACATTTATTTTGTGCCTTCTTTGAGGCCAGAACTCACCTTGCGCGGTGCTTTTCCCGTCTTCACTTATACTCAGGGCTCGGTTTTTATAGGAGGTGGCGACCTTTCTATGGCGTGGGCTTTTACCTCTTTCAGTGATCTTAAAAGCAAGATCATGCAAGTTAGAGGATGGAACAGGAGCAGGGGTGAAGATCTGATCTTTATGCCTGCTGACCGGTATGAGTTCAGTTTACGTCTGCACCGTGATCTGCGGCCCAAAATAAAAGAGGTTTATCTTGAGCCGGGCGTACTGATTGTGAGTCGCCAGAACCGGGCACCAGAAGGCCAGGATTTTTCTCCGCCACCTGCCGGTTATTTTATTTTTAATCTTGAAGCCGGTTTTCAGCTGCACACCAGACAACAGCCCTTTTTTATAACATTCAGTTTGAGGAATATTTTAAACACCCCGTACAGAGAGTACCTCGACCGTTTCAGGTATTTTTCAGACGCACAGGGAATTAATTTTGTGGTAAGGCTGCGGGCGCCAATAAGCTTGTATGATAAAAAGTAGGAGTGTAGTTAATCTGCTTCAAGCCAGGTTTCGATATCATATTGATTTAGCTCAAAATAATCAACCTTTTTGATCACAATTCCATCTTCGAGGTAATAGATGCGGGGTAACCTTGTTCCTGCCAGCTGCACAAATGTTTTACCCAGACAAAAGCTATAAGGAATATTTCCCGCTTTTGTTTCCGCTACCCATTGCTGATATTTTATGCTGTCGCCGTTCAATACAAAATACAAAGGCAGTTGAGGGTTATTTTTTTTAATCAGGTAGAATTTTTTTGCAGCCACTTTGCAATGAGAACAGCTAAGGCTTAAAAAAGCAACAACGTGTTTTCCCTGGCGCAGATCAATAGCCGGCACCTGCACTTTCCCACTGTCTGAGTTATTATATAAATTGTCTATTCCAAGGGCATAATTCACTTCCTCATCCAGGTTGTTAGATGAGTATGTATAATCAACCGGGTTCAGTGCGAAGGGGACCACAGCTGAAGTTACAGCCGCAAAAAGGAGCCAGATATAGCTCAGACGTGTTTTCCATCCGGCATAGCAGTAAAAAACAAGGGAACACAGCGCGATCATAATTACATTTTTGATAATTGCCTGGAATGGGGTCATGTACAGATGTTCTCCAAAGCAGCCACAATTACCGGAGTTGCCGTTCAAGATAAGCTGAACGGCGAGGTATATGGTAAAGAAGATAAGAATTCCGATGGTTAATGGTAACGTAAATCGGCGGAGGTTAAAGCAGGAAATAAGTAACAAGCCGGTAAAGAATTCAAGGCCAATCAGCAGTCGTGCAACAACCGGAGCAACAAGCCAGTTAGCCACTCCAATTTCCACAAAAGTAAATTCAAAGGTTTCGACCAGCGGAAGCAATTTGGTATAACCTGAATAAAGAAAAGTGAGTCCGAGTACTACAGACAGAATGATGCCGGTGGTTTTTTTCATATGCTGAACATGAAGTTGCAATGTTTCTCTGGAAGAAAAAAGGAATATATACCAATTATCGTTGAATACGCCTAAAAAAAAAGACCGTTTTCACGGCCTTAAAGTCTATCCAAGATATTGCTGAAGCAATTTACTTCTGCTGCTGTGGCGCAACCGCCTTATTGCTTTTTCTTTGATCTGCCTTACTCGCTCGCGGGTGAGATCAAATTTGTCGCCAATCTCTTCCAGTGTGAGGCCATGATTTAATCCTATCCCAAAAAACAGTTTCACCACATCGCGTTCACGCTCTGTTAAAGTGCTCAGTGCACGGTCAATTTCGCGGCTCAGCGATTCATTCATCAGGCCGGTATCGGCTTTCGGACTATCAAGATTTACCAGAACGTCGAGCAGGCTGCTTTCTTCACCATTGGCAAAAGGAGCATCCATACTTACGTGTCTGCCGCTTACTTTCATGGTATCACTAACCTTGTCGATAGGCAGATCAAGCATGTCGGCAAGTTCTTCAGCGCTTGGTTCACGCTCAAATTGCTGTTCAAGCTTAGAGTAGGCTTTGTTGATCTTATTCAGCGATCCTACCTGGTTTAGTGGAAGACGTACTATACGACTCTGCTCAGCCAGCGCCTGAAGGATACTTTGACGAATCCACCAAACTGCATATGAAATAAATTTAAATCCCCTGGTTTCGTCAAACCTGCGCGCTGCTTTAATCAACCCAAGATTGCCTTCATTTATCAGGTCAGGCAGACTCAGGCCCTGATTCTGGTATTGTTTTGCCACGGAAACCACAAAACGAAGGTTGGCCCGTGTTAGTTTTTCAAGCGCCCTCTGATCGCCATCTTTAATTTTTTTGGCAAGAATTACCTCCTCTTCAGCAGTAATCAGCTCTTCACGGCCAATTTCCTGTAAATATTTATCAAGTGATGCGCTTTCGCGATTGGTAATGGATTTGGTAATTTTTAGCTGCCTCATGCGGTATTATAGGTTTAATCGGGTAAAGATAGGTAAAAAGACGAAACGGTTCCGGCTTATTCTCCTTTAACGCTGAAATCTGTAAAAGGTTATCAAAGATCAAAAAAATATGCTGTTAATTAAATAAAATGCCGCAATCACAGGAAAACCTGCGCTTCAGCAGCATTTAATACATGCATTTTTGATGCCAGACGCAACTGCTGAATCATCCGTATCTCAGCCTGAATATTAGTAGGTTAATTAACACGGCACTGTTCAATCATAACTGCGCCTACACGTAACACTCATGCTTATGCGAGGTATTTTTAACAAATTATAAATCTGTTACCATGAACGCGGAAACCTTGAAATCTGAATTACAGCATGTTCTGAATAATGACCTTCTTCTCAGGAAAGAGTTCGCAGAGCTGAAACGGTCTCTGAGTGATTACCGCAATCAGCTTATTATCCGTGATGAAGATTGTTTGCGTCTGCAGGTAACAATTGATGTGCTAAATACCAAGCTGTCGGTGCTCGACAGAGATAACGCGAGTTACAAATCGCAATTAACAGCCCTGAATGAAACTCAGGGACAATTGAGCGAAGAATTAAGGTTGAAGCAGTCTCAGCTTGAAGAAAAATCTGCTGAAACTGAAAAAATCAGAGCTGAGCTAAACGATGTTATAGCTGGTTACGAACAGAAACTTGAAGATCTGAGAGCGGAAACAGGACTGCAGTTCGAGCGCCTTCAGCAGCAGTACAGCGAGGAAGTTGAACAGCTGAGAGCATATGCCGGAGAGAGTGAAACTTCGGTCCGAAACGCATATGAGGAACGACTTAATGCCCTGAGTCTTGAATGGGCTGCCAAAGAAGAGAACCTGAAGGCTTCACATGAAAGTAACATCGCAAAAATTATAAATGAGCATGCCGAAGAGGTCTTCCTGCTGCGCGAGCGTTATAATACCACACTTACAGGACTTTCAGCCAGCAGCCACGAGAAAATTGCCGAGATCAGGGTAGAATACGAAACCACTATCCTGGGGCTTGAACAGCGTCTGGCAGAAAATCAGGGTGAGATTGGTCAGCGCCATACCGAAGAGCTCGGAAGCCTGCAAAACAACATGGATGAACTCCGCCAGGAACTCACCTCACAATTCAATGCCAACTTGGAAGAAATGGCGGGAGAATATGCCCTGCGTGAAGATCGTCTGAGAGCGGGTTACGAATCGCAGATCTGTCAGCTCCGCGCCGACCTGGTACAGCTAAATGAGGATCTGGCTTTATCAGTTGAACACCGGATTGCTGCAGTAAAAAACATGCACGAGGAACTGCAGCGGGAAAATAATCTGGCTTATGAGCAGAGAATTGCCGGCCTGATCAATGAATACGAAGAAAGGATTTCAAACCTGCTTATTCACTCCAATGCCTCTAATTCAAAATTAAGCGAAGAACTTCAACAAAGTCGTTCCAGTGAAGAACAGATCAGTGCTGAACTTGAGCTAAGAGGGGCAGAAATACTGGCAAAGGAAGAGACTCTATCCAGCCTCACCCTCAGGGTGGATGAACTGCTTATGCAGCTTGGTAATGAGCAGGAGCGTTCCTCCAGTCTCTCTGCGCAGCTTGAGTCGATCCGCCAGGATTCAGGTTTTCAAAAAGAAGAGGAGCTTGCCGTTCTTAATGCTGAGATCGCCAGATTAAACCAGGCACACAGCGAATATGTAAGTGAACTTAATAATTCCATTGAATCTCTGAATCTGGAGGTGCAGAACATGAGCAATTTGTTTGCAGAGGTAACCAATAACCTTAGTGTTGCTGAAGCAGAGCTGGAGTATAATCGCGCCGAGTTGTCCTCATCAAAAGCTGCTGTGCAGGAACTTGAAGCCACACTTGCTGTAGTGAGCGAAAAGGCTGCTCAGGAATCCGAAACAGAGGCTGGTTATAAACAAAAACTCGCCGCTTCGGAACTGGAATTCAAGAAGCTGCTTGCCGAGAATGAGCAAATTATCGGTGAAATAGAAGCTGTACAGCGGCAAAATGAGATCCAGCACTCAGAAATTGGGCTGTTAAAAGCTGAAATAGCTGAGATGCGGGCAACAAGCGAAGGCAGGGTGGCCGAACTCAAAGATACCCTGAACCTTAAAAACTTCGAGATCACTAATCTTGAGGCAGATAAGGCGGCACTTAGGGCCGAGGTCGATATCCTGAAAAACGAAATTGCCACAATGGGGCAGAAAATAGGCGATGAAATGGGCGATGAACTGGAACTGAACAGAGATCACCTGGTCAAACTTCAAACCCAGATCGCAGATCTTGAGGCTCTTAACGAAGAGCTGCAGACAAAGCTGCACAGTACTGCAGCGCCGTCTGCTGAACACCAGCAAGAAACGGAACAAAAAGTGCTTGTTTTACTGCAACAGGTTGAAAAACTGAATGAACAGCACCTAGGTTTGCTCGAAGAAAAAGAAGAAATGGCCATGCAGCTGCTCAAAATGAACGAAGTAGTAGGGTCAATGTCTCAACACATTGAAGATCAGGAGATTGATGTTACTGGTTTGAATAATCACCGGAAGAATACTATTTTAGCGGGCAATTCGGCGGGACAGGAAAAAAATGCTCCGATGAAGAAACAGATAAATGAACTGGTGCGTGAAATTGATAAGTGTATAGCGTTATTAAGTGCTTAAGATCAGCGCCCTCCATTGATGAGTGAGGTAAATATAAAGGTTGAAATTGCCGGAAGCGTTTACCCACTGAAGGTGAATGCTGAAGACGAGCAAGACATCAGGGAGGCTGTAAAGCTGATAAATAATAAGATCGTGGAATTTGAAAGAAATTACTCGGTCAGAGACAAGAAGGAGTTGATGGGAATGGTAATGCTTCAGCTGGTTTCCCAGTTGTACAAGCAGGCCAAAGGGGCTGAGAGGGATTTAAGTGATTTAAAAAAGCTATTTACCGATGTTGAAGAGATGCTTAAAGACCATCTCCGCAACATCAACACTCTGGAAGAGTAGGTTACTTACCGCTATTTTTTCACGCACAGATTTTGACCGATTGCCGGAACAAAGTTTGTGCGTTTTTTATTAATTAAACAGATAGAGGAAATATAGACAATGGATATAATTACGATAATCCTGACAACCGGTGCGCTTATTGCAGGTTTGGTGGCAGGG
>JAEZDS010000240.1 GCA_023433205.1 Bacteroidota bacterium | reverse complement strand
GCCGCTCGTCTGCCCCACTCCTCCTGCAAGTATTCGTAAAACAGTACCGGGCGTAAAAGTGAAAACGCCTTTCATACTTGCACCTAAACCGCCATTGGCGGTGCACGAAACATTCACAGAGCCCCCGCCGGCACCCACTGCCTCAATGGTAAATGATCCGTCGCAGGATTGTGGCACAGTGTACGATTCAATCGTTCCTGTGTAAGTAAATGTTTTTACATTTAGCTGGGAATAACCTTTTGCCGCAAAGATCAGTATGACTGCAAAAACAATCTTTCTAAAGGGGAGATTTTTTTTCATGGCCACATTTTTACTGCCCTAATGTAATCCATTATGTATTCCCAATGCCATTTTTAACACAGTGGGGAATTCCTGAGTGTTTTTAGCCGGCCCTCTTGGCAATCACCTTTTAATGGATTTTTTTCAGGTCCAGATCTTTAAGTGCAGGGTTCAGTTTATGGATCCCGAAAACTACTGCGATCGTCATGGCACCTCCAAAAACAATGGAAGGAACCAGGCCCATGATCTTTGCTGCCACCCCACTTTCGAAAGCCCCTATTTCATTGCTGCTTCCCACAAAAATATTGTTGATGGCGCTCACTCTTCCCCGCATGTTATCAGGTGTCATCAGCTGAAGGATACTGTGCCTTACAACAACACTCACGTTATCAACCGCTCCTGTCATCATCAGCATACAAAAAGCCATCCAGTAAGTTGTACTGAGCGCGAAAAAAATGGTGAAGATCCCGAACGCCACTACCGACCACAACATAGCCAGTCCTGCGTGCCGCCCCGGGGGCCATATTGCCATTACAAAAGCTGAAACCACTGCTCCAATTGCGGGAGATGTGCGCAACAACCCGTAGGCTTCCGGTCCAAGCCCCAGCACCTTATCGGTAAATGCCGGGATAAGAATTACGGCTCCTCCGAACAGTACCGCAAAAAGATCAAGTGATATGGCGCTTAACACCGTTTTTGTTCTGAAAACAAATCGTAATCCCGATTTCATGCTTTCAAAGATGGTCTCCGCCTTTTCTTTTGGCTGCGGCGCTCCCTCGTTGCGTATCATCCAGATGAGAACAATGGCAATGGCAAAAAGTATGGTTTCAGTAAGATGACACCAGGCTGCATTGCGTCCTGATCCGGAACCATACACAATACCCGCCAGTACAGGCCCCATAATTGCGCCTGTGTGCCAGGCCGTGCTGTTCCAGGTGGCTGAATTAGTGTAACTGGTGCGGGGTACCAGCTGACTTAAAAATGGATTAGTAGTGGCGCCCAGAAATGACCGCACAATACCAAACAGAAAAACAGTACTGAAAAGCACGCCGATACCTGCTTCTCGCAGCCAGTAAAAAAAGGGTTCGGCGTTAAAATAAAGAAAAGCTGCTCCGGCCATCAGCAGCAAACTCCCCCCAAGCATGATCTTCTTTTTGTAATGTGCGTCAACAAAATGTCCGCTGAACAGTGAAGTGATAATAAATGGTATGGCTTCTGTTAGTCCAACCAGCCCCAGCAGCAGTTCATCATCAGAGTATTCGTAATAGATCTGCAGGTAAATGGTGCTGAACTGCATCTGAATTGCCAGGGTAAGCAGCAGACGTATGGCTATGAACAGCCTGAAGTCACGGATCTTAAAGACCTGCAAAGTACTGGAAGAAAGAAAAGACATCAGGGCCAAAAATACCTTTAAAATAAATGCCTGCCTCGGCTTTGTTGCTGTTCCGCTATGTACAATCTGTAAAATCGTAAATTAGTGGCATGGATGAGAACCCAAACACCCACCTCAGTATGAAGTTACTGGCCGAAGACGACAGGCCGCGTGAGAAGCTTGTCGCACTCGGCCGCCACACACTCAGCGACGCAGAATTAATTGCCATAATTCTTGGGTCGGGAAGCCGCAGCGAAACGGCTGTACAACTGGCTCGTCGAATGCTTGCCGAAAACCACAACAATATAAATGAACTGGCCAGGTTAAGTGTGAACGATCTGAAAAAATACAAAGGCGTTGGTTTGGCAAAGGCCGTAAATATCGCAGCCGCCTTTGAACTGGGGCGTCGCCGCAACGAAACCCAGTCGGTTGAAAAGGTGAGGATCACCAGCAGCAATATTGCGTATCAGCTGCTGAAAAAACGCCTGAGTGATCTTCCGCATGAAGAATTCTGGTTTTTGCTGCTAAATCGCGCTAACCAGGTAATAAAAGAACAATATTTGAGCAAGGGAGGCATTTCAGGTACGGTGGTTGACGTAAGGCTGATTTGTAAAGCTGCTATTGAAGAAAGTGCCAGCGGGGTGGTAATAGGGCACAATCATCCAAGCGGCCAGGTCTTGCCCAGCGATCAGGATAAAGCCATCACAAGAAAATTACGGGAAGCACTAAAAATTCTTGAAATAGCCTTGCTTGATCATATCATTGTTGGCGACCAGAAGTATTTTAGTTTTTCTGATGAAGGAGAACTTTAAAAATAAAAAGAAACCTGAAACAAAGACACTTTCAATCCTGCTAAAAAATAACAAAGTACCATAGATGTTAAAAATAATCACCATTATTGGTGCCAGACCTCAGATAATTAAGGCCGCGGCCATCAGCAGAGCTATCAGAAATAAATTTCGTGATAAGATAAATGAAGTGATCGTTCATACCGGCCAGCATTACGACTCCAATATGAGCGAGGTGTTTTTTTCGGAATTACAGATCCCCGGAGAAAATTACAACCTTAATGTGGGTAGCGGCTCGCACGGCAAACAAACCGCGGCAATGATCGCCGGTATAGAGGAAATTTTACTCAAGGAAAGCCCTGCAGCCATTATACTGTACGGCGATACCAATTCAACCCTCGCCGGTGCAGTGGCAGCATCAAAGATACATGTGCCGGTAGTGCACGTTGAGGCCGGACTTCGTTCATTTAATAAATCAATGCCTGAGGAAGTGAATAGGATTATGTGCGATCATGCAAGCACCTTGCTGTTTTCGCCAACTGCTACAGGCTATAATAACCTTAAAAGAGAAGGTTTTAACCCCAAGGCGCAGGCTCCGTTTACCGCAGATAACCCCGGAATTTATCATTGCGGGGATATTATGTACGACAACAGCCTTTATTTTAGCGGCGTGGCCGAAGAAAAAACCACTTTGCTGGACAGCCTGAAACTTAAAGGGCAGGATTTTATTCTTGTTACTGTTCACAGGAATAACAATACTGATGATCCTGCAAGGTTAAATGCACTTTTCCGCTCAATTAACACTATTGCGGAGGAAAACAAGATCAAAGTGGTGCTGCCCCTGCATCCGCGAACAGCCAAACTTCTGGAAAAAAATCTCGAGCCGGAATTATATACAAAGATCCTCTCAGGGCATTATATTATTATTTTGCCTCCGGCTTCATTTCTTGAGATGATCGCCCTTGAAAAGAACTGCAAGCTGGTGATCACTGACAGCGGAGGGGTTCAGAAAGAGGCTTTTTATTTCAAAAAACCCTGCATCATACTGCGGCCCGAAACCGAATGGACGGAGCTTGTACAGTGCGGAGCGGCAATAATTGCCGATGCCGATGAGCAGAGGATCGTTAAAGCATTTCAGCAGTTATCCAATAAAAAAGACCTTGAGTTTCCGCAGCTTTATGGAGACGGAAATGCAGCTGAATTCATCTGTGGTGAAATTGTAAAAAATTTCTCCTGATCACTAGTACCGGGTATATCCTCAAATTGAGCTACTTCAGCCCCGTGAGTCTGCTGATTATTACAGTATGTGTTTCTTTTTTTCCGGTTTTTGAATCGTAATTTACTGTTAGCGGCTGCTGACTGCTGAATCCGGCAGCCTTAAGGGTATGAATCACATCATGGGCAGTGTGATAGTTAAAGTAAAGCCGCAAGCCTTCAGATTCCTGGAAGGCAGACATGGCAGGATCGCCTGGCACAAAAGATAGATACAGCAGTCCGC
>JAEZDS010000150.1 GCA_023433205.1 Bacteroidota bacterium | reverse complement strand
CACCAAGCCTTTCGCTGGCCTCTCCCGGCAGCATTCCTTTTTTTCCAAAGATCACCATTGGCACTGTGTCTGGCACCGTGCGGATTGAACCGGACCCTATACTCTCAAAAGCATTGTACAGTTCGTTGGTGTACGTGCTCATTTCTGCCGATCCTGATGGATTTCCGGTGGTGTATCCCAGCACATAGTTGTTTGGCGCCACAGCGGTCAGGAATGTCTCCATCTTGTCTTTCCATTGCAGATCGGGATTTCCGCACTCATTTGTTCTTCCGAAATAATAGATGTAGTGTACTTTATTTGGTTTTCCGCACAGGCAATTGCCATAACTGCCGATACTTGAGCCCGGCCAGGCGAGGTTTGGCAGGGCCTGCGGCTCACCGGTAATGGAATCAAAAACAGCAAAATTCCAGCCATTGAATGTGCAGGACCAGGTGTCCATCTGGTTATTGTTAAAATAATACGTTTGCTGCGGTTCGCGCAGATAGGGGTGAAAACCGCTGCGCGCGTTAATGGTATTAAGTCGGTTTTCAAAAACAAATTGCCTTTGCTCCTTTTTGTAGGTGGTAAACCTCGAACCATTGTCCCTGAACTGGTTAAAGTGAGCCTGACCCCAGCCTGTTTTTTGCGTGATCACCTGGAATGAGCTCTCGCGCCAGGATATTGAATGGCTGACGTCTGTACTGTCGCGGCTAACCCGCCAGTAGTAAACAGTACTGTCTTTAAACGGCAGATCAACAGTCCATTCAATTACTCCGCCGCTGCCGGTAACTAGTGTGGATGCAACAACTTGTATGAACCGGTCGCTGGTGTCAAGTTCAAACCGATATCCTGCGAGCGGAGCGTAGGAATCAATGGTGCTTGCCTTTAGTGTGATGCTTGTTGTTTTAGGAACCACGGCGAACTGGTAAGGATACACAGGCACAATATCATTGCCGGGTATAAACAGTTCAACCAGGCCTGTTGTGGCATTATTGTTTTCGTTGGTTTCGCTGATCTGGTTCAGCTGATCGATCTTTGTACTGAAGTAGTTGAGGCCTGCACCCTTGCTGCCGTTTACAGGCATCACAAAACGGATGGTGTCTCTGAACATTGCAGCAGGGACCTTTTTGAAAAGAGAGGCTGTGTCATTATTTGGCATGAACCGTTCCAGTACCACCACAAAGGAATCTTTAACGGCTTTACCGATGTTCCGATACGAAATGTTTATCTCTATGCTGTCCTTCCTGCTGCCCAGATCGAATTTTACATCGCTGTTGCTAAGTGTATAATCAGGCAAGGGGCCGTTGGATATTATTACTGCCGGATCACCATGCAGCGTCATGTCGAGTCCCGTAAAATCAGTAAGCGCGTCTTCGCTGGCAGAATTCAGAATGGCAGCCCTTCTGATAATTTCACCTATCGGCCTGTTGTATTCAAGATAACTTAATGAATTATAGAAATGTGTGGCGTAATTGTTAAGCGCATGCAAAAAACCAAGGGAGGTAGTGGCAAGAAATCCGATGCTGCCTTTTTGAGGGGCGAAGATAAATCGTTTGCTTACTGTTACGGCGTTTGGATCGTGAATATCGCCGGAGTAACAGGAATTGGCATAAAGGAATGGATATTTCCCGGTATTGCTGTATAGCTGCGGCTCGTCAATCGACTGGTCGAAACCGTATGGACTGCCATGGCCGAAAAAAGTCAGCAGACCAGCTCCTTCGTTCACCATGTCCTTGATGCTGTCGCTCAAAACCACCTGAATTGGTTCGGTTGAATTTTTGCGAAAGGTTTTTACCTGAGCTCCGTAAAGTGTGTCCCCGATTATTTGTGCGTAATTGTACATAAAATCACTGAGCCAGCTTGAGAGCAGCGGCGAATCGCCACCCACAAAATGTAATACGTTCTTTTTCCATTCGGTCTGTCCCAGCGCCTCATGCTGTTTTACTTTTTCCAGATAAATATTCAGGTCGTTGTTATTAATGGCAGCAATGCGTCCTATGGGAAGATCCGGATAAAATGGGAATTGCCCCGGCGTGTTGAGGCCGGAAGAGAGCAGGTTGTCGCTGTTGGGGCGGCCCATGGTTGGAATAAGGTTTAGGTTGTGGTGCGCGGGATAGATATTTGGCGTGGTGGCAGCGCCCAGCATCAGTACGCAGGAAGGTTTGTCTGGAATCTGCTGGTAAAGATGCCGCAGAAAATTTCTGATGGCTGCAGGATGATGATTGATGCCGTAACTGTATTGCTCATAAAGCTGGTCAATTTCCGCAAAGATGACGGCATAAGCTCCTCCCGCTGCGCTTTCACGGTATGTTTTGTAGGCCTGTGAAGCCTCAAGCAGGTTGCGGTGGTAAAGCATTACGTAGGCGCCAGGTTGCTGCGCAGCAGCGTAATTGGTGAAATTTCCGTTCACTCCCGCCGGCCTGAGTGATTGTACCTGCACGCTGCGGTTATCTGACTGCAGAAAGAACTTTCGTTGTACATCAATTCCATTGGGGATCAGTGCCTTCACCCAGCCCTGGTTGTCAACCACGGTAGTAATTCTTTGTCCTTCTGTGATATTATAGAGTGCAGCTGTGGTTGCGCCGTTTAAGTTTAGCCCATAAATATTGTACCAGGTTTTTGACGCTGAGGGGTGATTGCCCGCGTAAAATCTTTGCCCATGAACATTTCCCAGATTCATGGCTGATGGATAAAGGAGGTGCAGGTAGTGCAGAGTGGAAGTATTGGCGAAGGAAGAAAAAGCTGGATCGGCCACAGAGACCAGAGAAAATTCGCTGGCGCTGTTCAGGTCATCGGAACTTATCTGAAAGGTTTTTTTTACAGGAACAAATCCCCAGAAAGTGGTGTCGTAAAGTATATTGGTGTTATTGTTTTTGTCGCGGAAAGCTAGCTGAATGCGGTGATCTGTTGTAGCGCCGGTTTCTCTGCTGCTGCCGCTGAAACTACTGGTGAAATAAACGGGCAGCACAGGAGAGGAATAAATATAGGTTCCGGCAAATGCAAGGTATTGCGCCCCTCCTTTATTAATATTGGTGCCGTATCCTTCTGCCTGGGTATATCGGGGGTCAGAACTGCGCAAATCGAACTGCCCCACCTCATTATATGAGTCCCTGAACGCCCTTAACTTTTCTGCATAAAAATAAGGAGTATGCGGGTATGCCGAAAAAGTGGTATCAGTTTCAGGCTGGTATCGTTTTTGAGATTGCTGCGTACCCACGGTAACGAAAGCGAATAAAGTATCGCTGAACATGGCTGCATAAGGGTTTGGAAAATAGGAAATGTTATGGTAAAGCAGCGAGTCGGTAAAAGCCGTAGAATTGTCGGCGTATAACTCAAGGAAATCATTTTGGTTGAACTTTCCGTCGTCTTCACCGCTGATATAAACAAACTGCTCCTCACCTCTGACAAATACCTGTAGGTTGCGCGGATCAATGTTGCTAAGGTCGAAGCCCTGCGCAAGCGTGGCGGAATCAATCCTGTAAATTGCTTCCCTGAAGACCGGGAACTTATAATACTTCTGATCATAACTGATCCATTCCGGACCAAAATTCTGCGCGGTGCCGGTAAAAGTGATAAGAAATAGTAATGAAGCCAGTAAATGTGCGGCCGGCTTATTTTTTATTGATGTCAATCTTCAGCGAAAAAATATTTGAGTACAGCCCCGTTGAACGGTCGCCGATATCTGTTAGTGCGTAGTCCAGGGTAAACATGCGGTAATGAATACCCACCCCAAAATTTGGTCTGGCTGTAGTTATATAAACTGTCGCCCTGTCGTTTAGTTCGCGCTGTATATTGCCAATGCCTCCTCTTAGGTATACCAGCCCTTTATACCCCACCTCAATCCCAAATGCCGGCTCCATACTCCAGTGGTCGGATTTAATAACGGTGTTACGCATGCCATCAAAAGTATTAATAGCGTTTACTTCGGCCAGCACCGAGATCCTGTCGTTCCAGAAATTGTGGCCGCGCGCTATGCCAAGAATTACTTTTGGCAATGTTACCTCCAGCGAATTGGTGGGCACCTCGTTACCGGTTTGCACCAGCGTGGCTATATCTTCTTCGTTGAAGTTATAACTCCATGCATTAAAAGTGCCGGTAATATCGCGTACCATAGCGCCCAATTGCCATTTTTTGTATTTGTATCGGGCACCGGCATCAAGACCAAATCCCCAGGCACCGCCAAAATCACCGATCCGCCGGCGGATCACTTTAAAATTGCCGCCAATTTCAACACCCTTCAATGCAGGCAAATTGCGGGCATAACTAAGAAGCGCAGCAAAATCAACCGCATTAAATTTGCTGATCCGGTTATAATCCCAGTTGCCATTGGCGTCAACCAGGTCGAGGGTGTTTGGAATGTCATCTATGCCAAACCGCAGGATGGAGATACCAGCCACACTGTTACTGTCAATTCGTTTTGAAATTCCAACAAAGTCGTATTTTGCCAGACCCGCAAAGTATTCAGCGTGCATCAGGCCTACTTCAATTTCGTTCTTTTGTTTCAGAAGGCCGGCCGGGTTCCAGTAACCGCTCTGAACACCTTCGGAAGTTGCCACATTGGCATTGCCCATTGAAAGGGCTCTTGCGCCTACGCCTATCTCCAGAAATTCGTTGCTGTACTTGCGTACCTGCGCGCTGACGCCAACCGCCAGAAGTATCAGTGAAAAAGTAAACAGTTGCCGCATGCTGAAAAATTAAAGTTAAGCGAAATTATTCAATCTCCTGAACGGTTTTTTGGGATTTTTATTGCTGATTTATGAGGACAGCGCGGTGCAGATCTGACCAATTACACCTTGCCGCGCAATTTTTTTAATTCCCCCCTCTTCTTTTTATCATCAAGCTTTTTTCTTTTAGACGACTTGGAAGGTTTGGTGGCGATGCGTTTTTTTTGCGGTTTCAGGGCCTTGTCCATTACAGCGAAGAGTTTTGCAACCGCCTTTTCACGGTTGGCCAGCTGGCTGCGGTCGCGGCTTTCCTGAACTTTCAGGTAGCGACCATCAATAAGTTGTGGAAGTTTTGCAAGCAGCGTTCTCTTCTGCGCTTCACTCAGGACCTGTGATTCCTCTATGTCGAAGGTGAGCTCAACTTTTGTTTCCACCTTGTTTACATTTTGACCACCTTTGCCGCCTGAGCGCGCGGTTTGCAGCAATAATTCCCTCTTTTCTATGGCAGATCTTTGTTCTGGTGATAACATCTTGAAAAAACGATGAAATTACAGGATTTAGGGAAGAGTTTTGACTTGCGGAGCCTCATTTTTTTGTGACGAAGGGGAGGCCGTTACTTAACCACATAGATTCAGAGGGCACATAGTAGTTCACAAAGAAAGTACGGCTTTTATTAGTTTAGTCACCTCCTTTGGTGTAAACAAGGCGTGTACCTATGTGTTAGTTTTTAGTATTTAGCCTTTTAGTATCTGGAGCTTAGTATTTTAGCTTTTAATATTCCCTGTATCCTCCCTACCTTTACTCCGTGAAAAGGTTTTTCGTCTGCATGCTGCTGTCCTTTAGCGCCGGTGCTCAAACCATTGGCGACTGTAAAAGTCGTTTTAACCGTTACCTCAATTTTAAGAATTCGCTGAACACCGTGGTGGTGTTTGAAGACAAGGTTTTGTATCTGCAGACTGCCGGCAAAAAAACCTTTGCCATTTACGCTGATGAATTGCTGGTGTTGTCAAAACTGTTTGAGTTTGGCAGCAGTGAACAGCAAAAGCAACTCATTTCGCGCAAGGGGTTGTATCACTTCAAAACAAAACAGCTCGATAGTATCCGGGCAACTATCAACGATGAGAAAGCTGTGATCCGCAAGGCAGATTCATTGCCGCTTCGGGGATACAGGATCGCCATTGACGCCGGTCATTTCGGCACCACTATGCAGGACGCGCTGATAGAAGAGAAGTACCTTTTGTTCTATCGACCGGCCCAGGGCGACACTATCAGTCTATTTGAAAGTACGCTCACTTTTAACACGGCGCAGATCTTAAAACACTTGCTTGAAGAGCAGGGGGCAGAGGTTTTTACCACCCGTTCAAAGGCCAATCACACTTCTTTTGACTGCACTTACCAGGAATTTTTAAAACTACATAAGCGGCGTGTGCTGGACAGTCTCAGAAAGGAAAACCAGCTCACGCATACAAAATACCAGGCACTGTTACAGGCAAACGACAGGGAATTTTTCTGGCAATTCTTCCGCGATTTTGATCTCAGTAACAGAGCCCGTAAGATCAATCAGTTCGCACCTCACGCTACAGCCATTATCCATTATAACGTTGATGAAAAAAACGCGCCATGGAAAGCGCAGACCAATAAAGATTTTACAATGGCTTTTATTGGAGGGGCCTATACGCCTCGCGATCTGACCAAGGAAGAGAACAAAATAGATTTTGTGCGGCAGTTGATTACTCCTCAGCTCGAACGTTCAGAAAAACTTGCAGCCGAAACTGTAAATAGTTTTAAGGAAAATCTGGCTGTACCAGTGGCGCGGCCACAGGATGCAACATATCTCTATAAGAATAGTATTGCAACTCCCAGCGGCGGTGTGTTTAGCCGTAACCTGGTACTTTGCCGCAAAATTAATTCAGTGCTGGTATATGGTGAGAGTTTGTATCAGGACAATGAAAAGGAATGTGAGGCACTGATGCGCTGTACTGTTAATATGTACGGGGTTAACACCAGTGAACGTATCACACGGGTTGCGGCAAGTTATTATGAGGCTTTGTATGGGTTTTTGTTGAATAATTGAGGGGTAATAGAAATGTGGCGAACCTTTTCGTGCTAAGACGCCAGGCACGCAAAGCAGACGCCGATCGTTTCTGAAGGATATTATGCTTTAAAAGTTTTGACCGGAACTTTGTATATACGGTTTTAACGTGCGTCCGACTTTTTTTCTGAAGCCGGATTCAAAACAATTATTTTTTTATCAGCTGCCTCGCGGCGCACCGCGCTGATACTGGCTGAATCTGAATTTTGTAAATAAATGGTGTTTATGTTTCTGAGCAGTGGCAGGTTTTTGATGCCTGATTCATATAGGCCGAGTTCCAGAGATCTTAATTTTTTGAATGTGTTGAGTTCCTGGCAGGTTGTGGTGTCGAGCCCATTATAACCGAGGTTCAAGTGTTGTATTCCCTTTAATTCTTTTAATTCTGACATTCCGTCCAGCTTATAAACAGCGCTTAGATCCAATGTGTCAAGTTCGCCTGCCAGACTTAGTTCCTGTACTTCATTTAAAACCCTTTTTCTGCGCAGACTAAAAGAACGCCAATCCTTGTTTTTGTTGTGTTGAAGGAAGTCGTATAGCTTTTTATCGAGCACTGCCCTGTTAGACTCGTTCATAAAAAAGCGGTAGTGGTAAAATGTATCCCGGTTAAAGTGTGGGTGTCGTCTGATGGCGTAGAGCTGACCGATGTTGGTCTCCGATAAACTTAAGAGGTACCTTTTGTCCAGTTCTTTTATTTGCGAAACATTGCTGATGTTATGTGTGCTTATTAGCCGGTCCCAATCCACAGCTGCGCTGAAGGTTAACAGCATAATAGCAAACAGACTATTGATTCTGATCAGGTACCAATGGTTTTTCTGGCTTCTTATAGTAATTAGCAGCGAGATAAGTCCCAGGGCAGCCATCAGCAGCCAGTAATAAACGCCAATACGTTTATAGGTTAGAAGCGCTTCTTCAATATAAATGCTGTTGCGCACTGCTGTGGAACTTACCATCATCAGATTCTGCACGATCAGCAGCACAAGCAGTGGCCACAAAAACCTTTGTGAGTTGAGCTGCACATGTCGCAGGAAATACAGTAGTGTAATAATGAGGAGGATGATAGAGAAAATAAGCATGTTAACCCCGTTATGTACAAATTGTTTGTGCGTTATACCTTGTGGCATGCCGGCACCCATGTACAGATAATTGATGTCAAGTCCGTTGATCAGCACCAGCATCAGATTCAGGATCACCAGTACCAGGAGAAATGCTTTAGCGGCATCCCATACCTGAGAAAGGGGACGAAGCGGCTGGGGGACCCGCTGTTTTTCCTCCCAATCAGTTAAGCCGGGTATTCTGTTCTGTTTGATGGCGCCCCAAACCAGCAGCAGGCCCAGAAAAGTAAATAGCAGGCGGTCGAGATTCAGAAAATCAAGATTGATCTTTTGTACAAACCTGTCGAAAAGGGGATTGGCAATGCGGTACATCACAAAAAACAAGAGACCGATCAGCAGCGGCACAATTACCGTAAGTGGTTTGGTTGTGCGGGCCGGAACGGTTTCTGGTGATTTTTCCTTTTTTTCGAAAAGTGGTTTGAAAATTTGCAGCACTGAGGTGGCAATTGAAAAACTTGTCTCTGTAATGTTTATCAGTACCGACGATCGTGGGCTAAATGCGGCAGCGTTCATCCATAACAGGCAAACAACATTTGCCATAACGGCCAGCGCCGAGCCGTAAACTACAATACCTGCTGCTGAGAACAGGCACATCAAGGCGGAAAGCAGCCAGGGGTTCTGTTTTAGTAATACCGGACGAATCCAAACCTGCATCACAATAAGTGCTACGGTAAATAATAACAGGTTGAGGCCGGCGGCCTGTTCAAAAAATAATAAACTGTAAAGCACAGTAGCCAGTAAAACAGCCCAGTCGGGTTTACGCATGTGTGTGTGTTTAGAAATTAACGAAACAAACCGGCATTTATTGCAGCTGTTCCTTTAAGGGATATTCATGTATTTATGACTCTGCAGGCTTATCATCCAGCGCTGATGAGATTTTACATGATCAATGATAAGTGGCAGTACCTGTTCTCTCTTGCTCCATTCTGGCTGCAGGTAGAGGTAACAGTCTTTGTTAACCTGTTTAGCCTGTTCCTCAGCCCAGAGCAGGTCGTGTTTGTTGTAGACAATTAGTTTTAGTTGGTGGGCTTTATGAAAAACTTAATTAATTGGGGGCAT
>JAEZDS010000147.1 GCA_023433205.1 Bacteroidota bacterium | reverse complement strand
GCAATAAGCCAGTGAACTGTCGCAGGCATTGCTGTCAATTTTTACCACTACAAATGGTTGTGGATTAGGTCTAAACAACTGCCAGCCCGCAATAATAAAGCCGCCGTCCGAGGTGCGGTTCATGCTGCGCATGTATTCGCTGCTTGGGTGGTCTTCAGCAAAACCCACAAATTTGCGCCATTTTAAATTGCCGTCTTTATCGGCGCGGTAGACACCCATTCTTACAATAGATTGAATGTTATAGTTGAGTAGGGTGTCAATATGGCCACCCATCATAATATCGCCGTTCTTTTGCTCAAAAAGAAAACTAAGTGCATTAAAAATGGACATAGTATCGTAAAGTCTCGACCAAAGGGAGTCTCCGTTTATATCGATCTTTACTAATTGTTTTCTGACTCGGGCGAAACCTCCAAGATCACTGTTGGCATTAAAAGTAGATGCAAGAATAAAATCCTTTTCTGACAGCTGTAAAATTTCAACGTTGGCTTTACCTTTGTAATTATTGTGCTTTTTAAGAGATAACATGTTACCCAAACTATCAAGCACCAACACTGCACCAAAGCTCCCGAAGCTACTGGCGTTGCCAATATACTGGTATCCGGCAACCAGTATTCTTTTGCTGGCGCTGTCCTGCACCAGCGAGAGTCCCGAGAGTACATGTGGCTCGGTGGGTTTGATAATAAATTTGCGCCAGAGTTCCTTGCCCTGCAGATCGGTTTTTATCACAAAACAGCGGAGTCCTTTTTCATCGCTGCCCCAGTTCTCCGAGAAACCTGTCATCAGCAGGGCACCATCAATACTTCTGCTCAAACCCTGGGGCAATAAATCTTTGGGTGCAGGGGCTCTGAATTTTTTCTGCCAGAGCGTATCACCATCAAAATTAAATTTTAACAAAACACCAAAGGTTTTATTGGCCGAATCTGTTGCAGGGGCGGCAATGTAAAAACCATCATCACTTAGCAGCAACGGCCCACGCATGTGGAAGCTATTATCGTAGTAGGTTATACTTGAATCGCCATAATGTTTATACCAGAGCAACACGCCCTGCTGGTTGGCCGAAGCAATTGTAATTTGCTGCCTGCCCAGTGAACTTACGGTGATCCCATACATAATGTAGTTGCCATTTGGCGCCTGTACCACATCCCTGATGTTCGCCTGTGTTATGCCAGGAAAATAATACTGCCGTTTCCAGCCCTGGCCCGACAGAGTAGTACAGAGAAGTAGCAGGCAGAAGCTGAACAGTTTTACAATAAGTTCGCGCATTAGTTTTATGTTTTTTAGTTCCTCAATAATACAATCTTCCTGGTTTCGGCAGGTTTATTCTCATAACTAAGAGTTATAATATATAAGCCATTAAGGCAGTCGTCGGCACAGTTGAGCTCAGTGGTTTCTCCTGGCCTGACCTCGCCACTGCTAATGCTCTTTCCCAGTAGATCGTACATCAGGTATTTTACCGGCTTAGGGTTTGGCGATAAATAGGAAATAAAGAATGAGCGCTCACTGGGGTTAGGATATATGTTAACTGATTCCACTGAATTAAACTTCACAAGATCTTTTTCCTCCTGCGCTACATAAGGGCGTTTTATTCACTCATCAACATTTTGCAGTATAGCAAGGGTTAAAAAGTAAATTTCTAATTTTTATAGGGTAAATCTTAGTGACTGCTGAATTACTACCAAATATAATTATTTAAGAGCGCTATGACTATTTTGCCATCTTTTTAACATTTCGTTTTGGCAAGATCAGACAAAGCTGCATTGCAGTTATGGTGCTTAATTTGTGGATGTCGCAGCGGATCGGTTTTTGTCGCACAGCCGCATCCTCCAATGTTGAAGTATATTGAGTAAAACCAGCTCTTGATTTAGTGAGCCGGTCATACCTCTCTTTTTTAATGCTGCCTATTTAATACATTTGAAATTCCAACCAAAAACCCGGCGACAGATCAATCAAATGAAACTGTATTTAAACCTGGCTTTATTCATGGTGATTTTTGTTTCTGTGCAGGTGTATGCTCAGCAATCGGTAAAGGGCAGGGTAATTGACGGAAAAAGCAGGGAGCCTCTGGCTTTTGTAAATATTATTTTTAATAATGATCAGCACGCAGGCGTGACCACCGACATTGACGGCAGATTTTATTATCAACATTCGGAGGAAATTAAACTTATAAGCTGCAGTTACCTGGGTTATAAAAAGCTTGTGGTGAATGTTGATACAGCGCATTTTGACCAGGAAGGTCTGCTGATAGAATTACAAGCTTTACCACTACTGCTTGAAGAGGTGCAGGTGAGGGCAGGCGAGAATCCCGCACACCGTATTATCAGAAATGTAATCAGTAACAAAAATGACAACAATCCTGAAAAAATGCGCTCGTTCAGGTACACCTCTTACAACAAAACTATCTATGATTTAGTGCCAAACGACAGCACCGGCACAGACATCTTACAGCAGAAGATCGACAAACTTCTTAAGGGTGGTCATTTGTTAATGATGGAATCGGTAACTGAAAGAAAGTTCCTTGCCCCTGATCTTAGCGAGGAGCTTATCACCGGCGTAAAGGTATCGGGGTTTAAACGGCCCGGTTTTGCGCCACTGGCAACCGACCTGCAGCCTTTCTCATTTTACCACGATGTTATCAGAATTTTTGATGTCAAATACCTAAACCCTATCAGCGACGGAAGTCTTAAACGGTACAAGTTCCATTTGGCAGATACCATTTACCAGGGGAAGGATACGGTATTTATTATTTCATTTACTCCGCAAGCTGGGAAAAACTTTGATGCACTGAGCGGGACCTTATACATCAGCAGCAATAACTACGCCGTGCAGAACGTAATTGCCGAACCATTTAAAAAAGGACTTATAGATATCAGAATTCAGCAGCAATACGTTTTTATAGATGGTAAACAGTGGTTTCCTCATCAACTAAATTTTGAACTGAGCCTTAGCCAATACCCTTCAAAAACAATAGCGTTAAAAGCCAATGGGCGCAGTTACATTCAAAACATACAACTGCTGCCGGATCTAAGAAAAAAAGACTTTGCTATTGATGCCGTAAGCATGCACGAGCTCGCAACCGAAAGAGATTCTGCATTTTGGGCAAGTCATCGTTCAGAGAATATAAACAAGAGAGAGGCTATTACTTATAATGTGATTGACAGTATTGCGGCAGAGCTCAAATTGGAAAAGATCCTCTCTTTTAGTGAGAGTCTGGCACGAGGACGAATTCCTATCAAATTTATGGAACTAGATCTTTCAGAAAGTTTTGTTTACAACAAGTTTGAAGGATTTCGTCTGGGTCTGGGCCTACACACCAACGAAAAGGTGTCTAAGTATTTTACTGTTGGAGGATACTACGGATACGGCTTAAGAGATAAACTCCATAAATATGGAGGGGAGTTTACCCTGTTTTTAAACCGTAAAAACGAAGTAACGTTAAAAGGTCAGCATCAGTACACACTCTTCGAACCGGGTGATCATGAACTTGATTATTACCACAAAGGCCTGTATAACCCAAGAAATTACATGAGCTACCTGATGGACAGGGTGCAGAGAAATTCGCTGTCGTTTGGTTTCAGAGCGCTGCGGTATGCAAGTGTAAACCTCGGCTTTCATCACTCGCTGGTGCAGCCTTTGTACAATTATGCTTTTAATCTGGCAGGAGATCAGGTGATCAGCAATTACACCTCAGGCGAACTTCGTATTAACCTGCGTTATGCCTATGGTGAAAAACTCATCAGTTTAGCAAATACCCGGCTGGGTGCAGGAACAAAGTATCCTGTTCTTACAGCCTCATACACCCGTGGTGTAAAAGATCTTTATAACAGCGATTTTGAATTTAACAGGATCGAAGCTGCAGTTGATTATAGCCGGTACCGCCGCAATCTTGGCCTTACAGACATACGTATTGAGGCCGGTTATGTTGACAGAGCCCTGCCTTACGGTTTGCTGTTTACCGGAGAGGGTGCCTTCGACAACGAATTTCCTGTTTTCGCGAAAAACCATTTCCAGACCCTGATGCCGTACGAGTTTTTATCAGACCGGTACATCAACCTGTTTTTCTCACACAATTTTGGCGGACTGTTATTAAAGATAAAGGACTTCAACCCACATTTCATTTTGCGGCACAACATGGGTTTTGGTACTCTCAGCACCCCGCAGAAACACATTT
>JAEZDS010000118.1 GCA_023433205.1 Bacteroidota bacterium | reverse complement strand
AGTTTGAAGAGCGCAGCAAAGATCTGAAAGCCAAAAAAGGAGAGCTGGAGGAAATTATCGCGGAAACAGAAAAAGAAGAAAAAGAATTATTGAAAGAAAGCGAAAAAGCCGCTGCCGGTATCGAAGACAGACTATTAAACGCCTACAGAAGGATCAGGGAGAACTCCCGCAATGGTCTGGCTGTGGTAGCTGTGGAGCGCGATGCCTGCGGAGGATGCTACAACAAAATACCGCCGCAAAGGCAACTCGATATCCGCTTAAACAAAAAGATCATCGTGTGTGAACATTGTGGTCGTATTCTTGTTGATGGTATGCTTATACCAGATGCGGGATTAGAAGCATAATTTTTTTTGATGCAAAGTTTGAAAGCAGAATTAAATCTGTTACATTTGCATCCCCAAAACAAACAAACAATAAACTTGTTTAAAGATTTGGAAAAGGGAGCTTAGCTCAGCTGGTTCAGAGCATCAGTCTTACAAACTGAGGGTCACTGGTTCGAACCCAGTAGCTCCCACTTAAAAAGGTCCGTTCAAAAGAGCGGACCATTTTTTTTTGTCCTTTATAGTAACCAGAAAGATTTGACCACTGATTCCGAGGAGGCGCTGAGGGTCAGTGGTTCGTCGCGAGGCGTCGCGACCAATGGCTCCCATTACAAACGGATCAGGGACAAAAGTTGTGGGGAAAGAGGAAAAATCGGAAGTTTGCGTCGCTGAAAAAATAGATAAGTGGACCAATCGTATAACGCCCTTTTGAAAATGATACTTCCAGGATCAATCTGCGAGTATTTTGAACTTACAAAGCTTAATAAAGACGATCAAAAGGAGGTGATGGATCTTTACCTTCAGGAGATCAACACAATACCTCAGGAATATTCTAATAGCAAGCTCACCTCTAAAGGCTTTTTTGAAGAGGTAACTATCCAGGACTTTCCTCTGCGGGGATACAAGGTTTTTCTTCACGTTAAGCGCCGCAGATGGCTCAACGAAGACACCGGGCAGGTGGTATTTAGAAACTGGGATGTAATAGCAAAAGGAACGCGAATCACTAAAGACTTCGCGGCTTTTTTAAAAGAGATCAGCCGATAATCAGGCCCACAGCATCCAGACTATTGGTTCTTTTTACGGAATAGGAGGAAAGAAACTTCAGCGGTACTATAAGAAGAAGCTCAGTGACTTTAAAGACTGGAAATACCGGAAGACGGCATCGCTGGGTATTGTTTTTCCAGAGAATATTGGCCCTTATTTATCTTTGGACGAAACTTGTTTATCTCATGGAGAGCTTTATACCGTTCTCACCAATAAACAATCAAAAGGTAAAAAAGGTTCGATTGTAGCCATCCTTAAAGGAACGCAATCAGAATGTATAATCCCTTTGATAGAACGAATTCCAGCCCATATGCGGAAAAGAGTTCGCGAGGTAACACTGGACTTAGCAGGAAGTATGTCCTTGATTGCCAAAAAGTGTTTTCCTCATGCAAGAATGGTTATTGACCGATTCCATGTTCAGCAACTTGCAACAGAAGCTCTTCAGGAAATCCGGATACATCATCGCTGGCAGGCAATAGAGGCTGATAATATCGCTATTGAGGAATGGAAGAAGAACAAACGGCCTTATGTCCCTGAATTGCTCTCTAATGGAGAAACACTCAAACAGATGTTGGCCAGAAGCAGGTATCTTCTTTACAAGTCAGAATCAAACTGGACACTTGAGCAAAGGCAACGGGGAGAAATACTTTTTGCGCGATATCCTGATATTAAAAAAGCATACGGCCTCTCGCAAAAACTATCCTGGATTTACTCAAATACAAAAGACAAGGTCTATGCGCTAACCAGACTGGCCAAGTGGCATGAAGACGTTGCGCAGGCAGGGTTCAAATCGTTCAACACAATATCCAGAACCATAGAACTAAACTATAAACGAATCCTTAACTACTTCGATAATCGCAGCACAAATGCCTCAGCCGAGTCGTTCAATGCAAAAATTAAGGCCTTCCGCTCACAATATAGAGGTGTTACCGACGTCAATTTCTTCCTGTTCAGATTGACCAAATTATTTGCCTAAAAGATGCCATGCTCCACAGGTTTTGCGCTTGATCCTTACAAACCCGCTTCCATTATTAGGATCGTTTTTTTTTTACGATGCATTTCCTATATGTTTTATACAGTTCCTGCCTTGATCGTTACTATGTTGGCGAATCAAGTGATCCTGCAGAAAGACTTAATTTGCACAATACGGGCTTTTTTAAAGGAAGTTATACTGCCAGAGCATCTGACTGGGAAATTAAAGTACTCATCCCTTTCAAAAACATCCACAACGCTAGAAAAGCAGAGATTTTTGTAAAAAAAATGAACTCCAGAAAATTTATTGAGAAGCTGTGTAAAGAGCACCAGTGGCTTTTGGAAAGATTTGACCTATGATTCCCCCCGAAGGTGCTGAGGGGCACTGGTTCGTCGCGAGGCGTCGCGACCAGTAGCTCCCACTTAAAATGGTCCGTTCAAAAGAGCGGACCTTTTTCGTCGGTATTGATCGGAAAGGTTTTGACCTATGATCCCACAACGGGCCTTTCCTGAAAGGTCAAATACGCTGCACTATCCAAAAATGGGATAACGTTACAGAAAGCTCAGGGTTTCTCCTTCACTTAGGCGATCAAAATAAGCACTTCAACGAATATTTTTCCTAACTATGCTGCGGGTCACTAGTTTAGCAAAAACACTATCCGCAGATTTTAGCAAATAACGTATGATTGATTGTAAAGGTGCAACCTTTGAAGAGTTGTCGGGGAAAGAATGGATAGTAACAAATGGCATAGGCGGTTACGCCTCTTCAAGCATCTGCGGCGCTAACAGCAGGCGCTACCACGGTCTCCTTGTGGCCTCCTTTAATCCCCCCACTGAAAGAATGGTGTTGGTTTCGAAAATTGAAGAGACTGTTTTTCACCAGAACAAGGACATAGCTTTTTGCAGTAACCAGTACGTTGACTGTGTCTTTCCAGAGGGATTCAGACACCTTGAGAACTTTGAGCGGGTACCGCTGCCGGTTATGCAATTCAGATCAGGAAATGTGGCCCTTAAAAAAACGGTGTTTATGGCGTACGGCAGCAATACAACAGTTGTTGAATATGAAAACAGCAGCGCTGAAAAGTATCTGTTGAAACTTAATCCGCTTTTTTTATACCGCGACTACCACTCACTCTGGCATGAACAGCCGAATTTCGACTTCCAGGTTAAACCCCGAAAGCACGGACAGGCACTGTATTCATTCTATGGCGCAGATCCTGTGTTTTTCGCACACAGCAGAGGTACTTTTTTAAAGAACCGTTTCTGGAATTCGGGTCTGATTTACCAGCTGGATAAAGACCGTGGCCAGGGCCACAGCGAGGATGTTTTTAGTGCCGGATTAGTGGAATGTGAGCTGGCACCAGGCGAAAAGATCTTCCTCACCTTTTCTCTTGACGAAAAAATGCTGGCAGAGGACCCTGCAAAGCTGAAACAAAATGAATTGCAGCGCCTTGACGCTTTAGTTCCGGAACATGTTACCGATCCCTTCCTGCGCGATCTCATTATCAGCGGAGATCAGTTCATCGTACAAAGGCAAACAACCGATAATTATTCTGTAATTGCCGGTTACCACTGGTTCACAGACTGGGGCAGAGATTCAATGATCGCTATAAGAGGTTTGTGTATTGCGGGAGGCAAGCAGGATGTTGCAAAATCAGTGATCTCCACATTTATTGCCTTTCTCAAAGACGGAATTATCCCTAACCGTTTCCCAGACTACCAGGGTGAGATAGCTGAGTATAACACAGTGGATGCTACACTGTGGTTATTTGTTGCGCTGTACGAATACGACCAGCAGTTTAAGGATAACGATTTCCTGGCAGAAGTTAAGCCGCGCCTGGAAGAGATTCTGATGCACCATGTTAATGGTACCTTTCACAATATAAAAGTCACCGAAAAGGGCCTGCTGAACCAGGGTGAAGAAGGTTTTGCACTTACCTGGATGGACGCCCGAATAAAGGACATCGCTTTTACGCCCCGCCATGGTTGCCCTGTTGAAGTGAACGCCTTGTGGTATAATGCCCTGAAAGTATATGAGCATGTTTGCAAGAGGCTTGACTCAGTATTGCCATCACAATTCAGTATTCTGATAACGCTTGTTGAGAAAAATTTTCTCAGCTCCTTCTGGAACAGGGACGGATATCTGTACGATGTTGTTGGTCCGGATCGGGGAGCCGATCCGTCATTAAGGCCCAACCAGATCTATGCCGTGAGCCTTCCATTTTCGCCATTGCCCGAGAAAGAAGCGCGTTTTGTTGTAGAGGCCGTTCGCAAAAGTCTGCTCACTTCTTACGGACTGAGAACGCTGGATATGCACCATCCCGACTTTAAACCTGAATATACCGGCGACCTGTGGCAGCGCGATGCCGCTTATCATCAGGGCACCGTATGGCCCTTTTTGCTTCCAGAATTTTACACAGCCCTTCTGAAAGTTAACAACAGCGAAGAAACCCGGCAAGAGATAGCAAACCAGCTGCAGGCTTTGAAAGAACATTTTTATGAGAAGGAATGTATTCATGGCATAAGCGAGATTTTCGACGGTTTAGCACCTGCCATCGGAAAAGGATGTGCGCAGCAGGCGTGGTCGGTATCAAACCTTGCCCTGCTGTTGTTTAAAAGTGGCATCCGCATTTAATCATATTTAAAGCTCAAAGATTATCTTAGCCCTGTGAGGCTGAAACTCCCCCTATCGGTCATTTTGATCTTTTTACTGCGTTTTGATTCCGGAGCCCAGTCATACTGCACTGCCGGCACGCGTGCCTTTGAAGCAGGAGAAGAGCTCAACTATAAAGTTACCTACAACTGGGGGCTGGTTTGGCTTGAGTCGGCATTCGCAAAGTTCACTGTGGAAAAAAGCAGGCTGAACGCCCGTGCCTGTTATTATTTCAGGGGAGAAGGCAGCACATACAAAAATTACGACTGGTTCTACAAAGTGCGTGATGTTTTCGAGTCATGGGTCGATACCGCCGATCTGCGTCCCCTGAAATTCAGCGCGGTGATGAATGAAGGTTCAAAACACGACAAACACACCTACCTCTTTGATGACAGGAACAAACGCGCATTTACGGTCATTACACGCGGGAAAAAGCCGGCGGTGGTCGACACAGTGAAACAGGGAACCTGCACCATTGATGTTTTAAGCGCAATTTATTACGCGCGCAGTTATGACTATTCCAAATGTAAGCTGAATGACACCATCAGCATGTCGCAGCTGCTGGACGGAAAAGTATATTCCATCTATGTTCGTTACCTGGGAAAGGCGAATTATACCTCTGAGGAGCTGGGCACCTTCAAATGTATCAAATTCAGTCCGCTGCTAATTGAAGGCTCGATCTTCAAAAAGGGAGAGGGAATGACTGTGTGGGTAACCGATGATGAAAACAAATTGCCGCTTTATATAGAAACTCCCATAGTGATCGGCACTATTAAAGTGTGGCTCACTAGTTATAAAGGGTTAAGATTTCCTATCAGGGCCCGGATCAATTAAGCCTTCAACCGAAATTTACTACCTTCAAACCCTTAATCTATTTTTTATGTCATTTATCAATAATATCAGCGCCCGGCAGATCCTCGACAGCAGGGGCAACCCCACCATCGAGGTGGACGTGGTAACAGATAACGGTATTCTGGGAAGGGCGGCAGTACCTTCGGGTGCATCAACCGGCACCCACGAGGCCGTAGAGCTGCGCGACAACGACAGTTCCATTTATATGGGCAAAAGCGTTTACAATGCAATAAACAATATTAATACCATTTTACGCGAAAACCTTAAAGGCCAGTATGTACTCGACCAGGCTGAGATCGATGCGAAAATGATTGAACTTGATGGAACGCCCAACAAAGCAAATATTGGGGCTAATGCCATACTGGGTGTATCACTGGCAGTTGCCAAAGCAGCCGCTGAAGAAACCCGTACCCCATTTTACCGCTATGTAGGGGGGGTAAATGCCAATCTGCTTCCAATTCCCATGATGAACATCCTGAACGGCGGCGCGCACGCCGACAATGGAATTGATTTTCAGGAATTTATGGTGATGCCGGTTGGGGCGCCTTCTTTTAATGAAGCGCTGAGAATGGGTACTGAGATCTTTCATCACCTTAAAGCAGTGCTGAAAAGCAAAAAGCTCAGCACCAACGTGGGAGATGAGGGCGGTTTTGCGCCCAATCTTGCGAATAATGAAGACGCTATTAAGGCGGTGATCCAGGCTATTGAAAAAGCCGGATACAAACCAGGGGAAGATGTTTACATAGCCATGGATGCAGCTGCTTCAGAATTTTATGACGCCGAAAACAAGGTCTATCATCTTAAAAAATCCACTGGGGATAAAATGACTTCCTCACAGATGGTTGATTTCTGGGCTGACTGGTGTAAACGATACCCTATCATTTCCATCGAGGACGGATTTGCGGAAGACGACTGGGATGGATGGAAAAGTGTTACGGCAAAACTGGGAGATAAAGTGCAGCTGGTAGGAGACGATCTTTTTGTAACAAATGTTAACAGGTTGGCCGAGGGTATAAATAATGGAGCAGCCAATTCTATCCTGGTAAAAGTTAACCAGATTGGCACACTCACTGAGACCATTAATGCAGTGCATCTCGCGCAGATTCATGGTTATACCTCGGTAATGAGTCACCGCAGCGGAGAAACAGAAGACACCACTATTGCTGACCTTGCGGTGGCCTTGAGCTGCGGGCAGATCAAAACCGGAGCGCCATCACGCAGCGACCGGGTTGCCAAATACAACCAGCTGCTGCGTATTGAAGAGCAGCTGGGAGTTACAGCAAGGTACCTGAGTACTGCATTCAGATTTGCACGTTAAGACTATCTCTAAATAACTTTGTTTATACACCTGCAGATTGTAATTTTATCACTTTAAAAGTTTAGCCATAATGGATCCGTTGAAAGAAAAGTTTAAGACCAAAGCAGAAGCCTTAGCAGCCGAGATAAAAGATATTGTTAAAAATCATGGCGACCTGAAGTTGGGAGAGATCACGGTGGCGCAGGTTTACCAGGGAATGCGCGGCATGCCAGGCATGGTTACAGAAACTTCGAGGCTGGATCCTGAGGAAGGTATCCGTTTCAGGGGTTATTCTATCCCCGAGCTGCGGAAACAACTGCCGAAGGCACCAGGCGGAACTGAACCTCTGCCTGAAGGAATTTTTTACCTGATGCTTGTGGGCGAGATGCCAACTCAGGAGGATGTAGCTTTTATTACTACAGAATGGACCAAACGCAACAATGTTCCAAAACACGTTTTTGATGTAATTGAAAAACTTCCGGTTGACACACATCCCATGACCCAGTTTGTTGTGGGCATAATGGCCATGCAAACCGAATCGGTTTTTGCAAAGGCTTATGCTAAAGGCATCAACAAAAAGTTATACTGGGAGTACGCGTATGAAGACGCAATGAACCTCATTGCCCGTTTACCTCGGATAGCAGCATATATTTACCGCCGTAAATACAAGAACGGTCACCACATTGAACCTGATCATAAACTCGACTGGGCTGCAAACTTCGCGCACATGCTGGGTTATGAAGATTTTGACATGAAACGTCTTATGCGGTTGTATCTGACTATTCACGCCGATCACGAAGGAGGAAACGTTTCTGCCCATGCCACACACCTGGTAGGTTCAGCGTTAAGTGATCCTTACCTTGCTTTTTCAGCCGGTATGAACGGTCTGGCGGGCCCACTGCACGGACTGGCCAATCAGGAAGTGCTGGGCTGGATCATGGAGCTGAAAGAAACTTTGGGTGGCGGACTGCCTACAAAAGACCAGATTGCTGAGTATATCAAAAAGACGCTCAGTGAAGGCAAGGT
>JAEZDS010000106.1 GCA_023433205.1 Bacteroidota bacterium | reverse complement strand
ATCGAAGGTTTCAACGACATTAATGTGGGCGACATCATCGAAGGGTACGAGATGGTGGAGATAAAAGCCAAGCTCTGATGATTTTCTAACTTAAAGAAAAGCCTCTCTGAACTCAGGGAGGCTTTTTCCTGACTTCCGCACTGGGACACCCGTCAAAATTCAAAAATTCTCGCAAGGGATTTTTGCTCCTCTGTTAGGAGGAGGCATTTTCTGATTTGAGTGCGATTCGTTTTGACATCTATGGCTATTTCGAAAATATTTTCTGCTATCTCAATTGCTTTGAGAGCGCTCATACCAGCCCTTTTTTCCTTTAATTGTCGTTCTAGTTCCTTGTAAAGTTTGTAGGCTGCGAAGGAGAGGCAGATGTGTGCTTCGATCCGTCGCTGTAAGCGATGATAAATTGGCCGTATTTTAAGGTCTGATTTGGCAATTCTAAAAGCCTTTTCAATATGCCATAGGTGGTGATAGTTTTCTAAAATTTGATCCTTTGTTAAGCGAGTATTTGTGAGATATCCTTTGAGTCCGTCCCAGCGAGCATCTTGTTGCACTTTTTCCCGGTCAATTGCGACAGTTATCTCACCTTGAAGGTTTAGAAACTTGTTATAGCCACGATTGTTAATGCTTGCTTTAGTAAGCCGCCCTCTTCTGATTTGTTTTTCGAGTCTGCGTATTCCTTTCTCACGGTTATACCGATCTTTTTTGGCGCGATCATCCGAATAAGTTATGACGAGCTTTAAATCTCCCTTTTTAATAAGTGCACTCTCCCCGTTTTTTAAGGATAGTGACAAGATTTGCTCTTTAATCGTTTTGCCTTCACTTTTGATCCTTGCCCCTAAAATAAATTCATATTCTTTGTTTTGAAGTTCTTCAATATTGCTTTTGGACAGCAACCCACTATCGGCGATAATAATGAGCTGAGCTAACTTGTATTTGCTTTTAAAGGCATCAATAACCGGTAACATAGTGTGTCCCTCAAACTTATTGCCTTCAAAAATTTCATAGGCTAAAGGATATCCGTTTTTACTCACTAATAAGCCCAGAACTATCTGTGGGTTCTGATGCTTACCCTCTTTGCTGAATCCGGTCTTACGAAGGTCATCTTCATCATTAATTTCAAAGTAAAGAGTGGTTACATCATAAAAAACAACACTGATGTCGTTTTCAAGAATGGATTTGGTGTGTTCGTAGCTTATCTGCTGCACCAGTTCCTTTTGACTATTATGAAGTTTATCTAAATATCTATAAAGCTGATCCTCGTCCCAGTCTATCTGCTTATAGCGGTACAGGTATTCTGTGGTCTTGAGCTTGCTTTTGGGAAAAGCGACACGCGCCAAAACAAGCTCTCGGAAAATATCATCTTTGACTCTATTAAAACCAACCTCATCAAAGATCCGACCTAGGAGCAAGTCATAGCCGACTCGTTTAAGTGATTGAATGTTTTCCAATACATCGGTTATCGCTTGCTCCGATTGCGAAAAATCAAATTGTAAAGCACCTGTATTTTCTCTTATCCATTTTTGTGCAGCCAACTCATATTTTTCGATTTCTTCATTAACGAAGCTGCTGCCAACAGTATGTAGTACTTTATACCTACCTTGGCTTTTATCGATAACCTGCACACAAATTTTTCCGCTCTGGTTCTTTTTCTTCCTCACGAACATTCGTCAAAAATACCTGCAAAAAACCAGCTGGGACACCCAAAACGACAGAATTCTCAGAGATAATTAGCTATCCCACAATAAATTACACTTTATAGTACAAAAAAGTGCGGAAGTCAGGAAAAATACAAAAAGCTGCAAAAAAAAAATCCCGTCACCATGGCGACGGGATCTGTAAAAAAATGCTGATCAGGTATTAGAAGCGGAAGCTCAGACCACCACAAGCCATAGGCGTACCAAGGGCAAGTTCAGCGTGAAGACCAATTGGTCCGTTAAAGAAGTAACGGAAACCAAGACCTGGTTTTAAGCCAAAGGGAATAAATCCACCAATTGTACCACCTGAATACCCTGGCTCAGTAGAGGTTACAGAGAACGTCTGGTGCCTGTATCCTGCGCTAAGCAGAAAGTACATATCAAAGTTTGATGATTTGATGAAGTGGAAGTTTGCACGGAATTGTGCGCGAATAGTGGTGAAACGGTATTCGGTATGGTAGGTTTGCAGAGTGTTACTGCTACCCGACCAGTCAATTGACTCGTAATTCCAGCCCACAGTGGTAGTGCCATAACCAACTTCGGCACCAATACCAATTCCATCAGTTACCATGTGTTCAAAAACAATACCCACAGGGCCGAGGCCACCAATCTGGACATCTGATCCGGATGAATTGGCCACTCCTTTATAGAAGCCTCTCATGAGGTTTAAGCCATAATAAACATTTACAGAATTCTGCCCCTTCATAACGGCTCTTTCGCCATCCTGGGCCTTAGCAGTTTGCAGGCCAACAGCCGCAACGAGCATAATAAGGATTTTTCTTTTCATTTTTTAAGTGTTAATTTTTGTAAAAGTAATACAGCACCTCTTTAGAAAAGGTTGCACTCTCCCGGAGTTTTCAACAAAAATGTACTTAATAATTAAGCTGCGCCTGCTGCCGGACTTTTTTTAGTTATTGCTTATTTGGGTTTATCAAACTAAAACCCAGCGAAAATGAAGTTATCCAGGCTCTGGAGTCCACAGAAAGGACAGGTGACTCAAAAGCCGCACCCTGGAGGCGCATTTTAAAGTCTGATTTAACAAGTGATGAAGCAATGTATTGAAACAAAACCCCCAGCTCTACTCTTCCTTTGCCCGGAAAAAACGAAAAACCACCAAGAAGTCCTGCCTGATACAAAACAGGACTGTAATTTTTCGGAATATCGTGATTGCTGAAACGAAAGTAGGTGCTGTTTTGTTTGTACACCAGCTCAACCAGGTTAAACTGCATTATGGAAAAAACCAGACCAGATTTGATGAAAAGCATTCTGCTTATCATCAAAGCCGTTGCAGGAATAAAACTACCGCCCGAATTGGAAACAAGAACTTTCACATAGTCGGTAAGATGCACCCTGTAACTGTTTCTGGTAAAACAGATTCCCGGCTGAAAAAACAGACTGCTTTCTTTTTTAACGAATCGATACGAGCAACCAGTAGCAAATCTGAAACCAGTACCGCTTTTGTTAAACGCACCAGGCTGGGCCAGGCGGGTAAATCCGGTATAAGTATCCAGCATCCAACCACTCTGCTGTGCTTTTACAAAAAAAACAAGAAATACGATGGCAAATACAAAAACAACCTTCACACGCTAAGTTATGTATTTATAACTTGTACTTTGCACTTCGTACTTCGTACTTCGTACTTTGCACTGCTATACATACATCTTCTGCCGTTGTTCACGAAGCGCAGTGTTTTCAAGGTATTCATCATAAGTACATTCCTTGTCGATAATACCGCCAGGCGTCAACTCAATAATTCTGTTGGCAACGGTTTGCATCAGCTGGTGGTCATGACTGGTGAACAACACGGTTCCTGCAAAATCTTTTAGTGCATCGTTATAGGCGATGATACTTTCCAGGTCAAGGTGATTAGTTGGTTCGTCGAGGATAAGAAGATTTGGATTCTGTAGCATCATTCTGCTGGTCATACACCTCACTTTTTCTCCACCACTGAGCACAGAACATTTTTTCAGTACTTCTTCTCCGCTGAAAAGCATCTTACCAAGAAACCCCCTGATGTACGTCTCGTCTTTTTCAGTACTGAATTGCCTGAGCCAGTCTATAAGATTAAGATCGCTCTGAAAATACTTTTCGTTATCGTTCGGTAAATAGGCAGGACTGATAGTTGTACCAAATGTGAATTTTCCACTGTAATCATTGTCCTCACCGGCGAGCACGGCAAATAAACCCGACACTGCGAGCTGGTTTCGGCTGATAAACGCGATTTTGTCACCCTTCCTCACATTTATGTCCACATTTTTAAAGAGCATGCCATCGGGCGATTTTTTACTAAGATTCTCAACAAGTAAGATCTGATCGCCTGCCTCACGTTCCTGGCGGAAAATGATGCCCGGATACTTGCGGGTGCTCGCGGGAATTTCGTCAACGGTTAGTTTTTCAAGCAATTTTTTACGGCTTGTTGCCTGCCTGCTCTTACTGGCATTGGCACTAAAACGCGCCACAAAATCCTGAAGCTCCTTACGTTTGTCTTCAATCTTTTTATTCTGGTCGCTGCGTTGTTTCAGCTGCAGCTGGCTCATCTGGTACCAGAACGAATAGTTGCCGGTATAGATGCTCATTTTTCCGTAGTCGATGTCGCAGATGTTGGTACAAACAGCATCCAGAAAGTGACGATCGTGGCTGATAACGATAACGGTGTTGTTAAAATCTGCCAGGAAGTTCTCGAGCCAGCTGATGGTTTCCACATCCAGGTCGTTGGTAGGCTCATCGAGCAACAGAATATCGGGATTTCCGAAAAGCGCCTGTGCCAGCAATGTTTTTACCTTTTCCTTACCCGAAAGATCTTTTACCAGGTTATAGTGTGTATCAGGAGCCACTCCCATGTTGGTTAGTAATTCTCCGGCTTCACTTTCAGCGTTCCAGCCATTCATTTCAGCAAACTCTGCTTCCAGTTCGCTGGCTTTCATGCCATCTGCTTCCGAAAAGTCAGATTTGGCATAAATCGCGTCTTTTTCTTTCATGATCTGGTACAAACGTTTATTGCCCATCATCACTGTTTCTAGCACCGTAAATTCGTTGTACTCGTTGTGATTCTGCTTCAGCACGCTCATACGCATACCGGGCAGTATACTTACCCGGCCCCTGGTGGGGTCGATCTCCCCGCTCAGAATCTTCATAAAAGTGGACTTTCCCGCGCCATTTGCACCGATGATACCATAACAGTTGCCTGGTGTAAAATTTACGTTTACATCATCAAACAACACCCTTTTCCCAAACTGCAGGCTTACATTACTTACTGAGATCATGCTTAAAAAATAAAGGCTGTAAAGATACTGATATTAAAGGGAATCGTCAGGCCTGAAAGCCCAGATTGACTTTCATTTGGGCTTTTTCAACATTTTATGGCTGGTATAACAATTGTACATGCTGAAACATGGGCAAAGAACAGATCTATACTATCGGACATTCCACCCGCAGCGCTGAGGACTTTATAAAGATGCTGAAGTCCTTTGACATAGCGCTGCTTGCCGACATCAGGAACTTTCCGGGGTCGAGGCGATTCCCGCATTTTGGCAGCGAGGCGCTTAAAGTTTCTCTTGAAGCTGAGGGCATCAGTTATCGTCACTTTAAAGATCTTGGCGGCAGACGCCATCCCCGCCCAGACTCCAGAAATAACGCCTGGAGGGTAACAGCTTTCAGAGGTTATGCGGATTATATGGAGACCGATGAATTTGCCACAGCCGCAGAAGAACTTGAAAAAACAGCGCAGCAGCAAACCACAGCCATTATGTGTTCAGAGGCTGTATGGTGGAGCTGCCATCGCGCGCTGGTGGCCGATCACCTGAAGGTTAGGGGCTGGGAGGTTTTACATATCATGAAAGAAGGTTCAGCCGATGAACATCCTTATACCCGCCCTGCAAGAGTGGTTGAGGGAAAACTTGTGTACAGTAAACCACAACTCTTCTAAAAAAATGAAAAAATTACTGGCTGAGATCAGGTCGTGTGACATTTGCCGCGACCTTTTGCCACACAAACCTCGCCCCGTTGTGCAACTAAGCAGCAGGTCGCAGATCCTTATAGTAGGTCAGGCACCGGGGCGCCGGGTACACGCCTCGGGTGTGCCCTGGGATGACAAGAGCGGAGAAACGCTGCGAAGGTGGCTGCATGTGAACGGTGAAACATTTTACAACAGCAGCAATTTCGCAATAGTACCCATGGGTCTCTGTTATCCCGGTAAAGGCGTGAGTGGCGACCTGCCACCGCGGCCCGAGTGTGCGCGGCGCTGGCAACCGGTAATAATGCCTGAGTTAAAAAAACTGCGGCTTACATTGCTGATTGGCTGGTACGCGCAAAAATATTTTCTCGGCGATTCAATCAAAAAAAATTTAACTGAAACTGTTCGCCACTTTTCTGACTACCTGCCTCAATATTTCCCGCTGGTACATCCCTCTCCGCGTAATGGCATGTGGCTGCGCAAAAACGGCTGGTATGAGCAGGAAGTGCTGCCCCAGCTGCGTGAAACCATTCACAAAATAATTGGTGAGGCACAGCTGAAAATTAAGTAATATATTTACGCCTCGCCGGGGGTGCATGAGCACTGCCACAATGTTTAAGCATGAACGAAAAGATCACTACTCTCAGAGATAAAAAAAAGGAGGCGCTGCTTGGCGGAGGCCAGAAAAGAATTGACGCTCAGCACAAAAAGGGGAAACTTACTGCAAGGGAAAGGATCCATTTTTTGATGGACGAAGGTACTTTTGAAGAGATCGGCATGCTGGTACAGCACCGCAGCAATGATTTTGGTCTTGATAAAGAAAAATACCTGGGCGACGGTGTTATAACCGGATATGGTAATATCAATGGCAGGCTTACGTATGTTTTTTCACAGGACTTTACTGTTTTTGGCGGAAGCCTTAGCGAAACGCACGCCGAAAAGATCTGTAAGATCATGGATCTTGCAATGAAGAATGGCGCTCCCCTGATTGGATTGAACGATAGCGGAGGGGCCAGAATTCAGGAAGGTGTGGTTTCACTGGGCGGGTACGCCGATATATTTTACCGCAATGTGCGTAGTAGCGGGGTTATTCCTCAGATCTCGGCCATAATGGGACCCTGCGCCGGTGGTGCGGTTTATAGTCCGGCCATGACTGATTTTACCCTGATGGTTGAAAATACCAGTTACATGTTTGTGACCGGGCCCAACGTGGTAAAAACAGTTACCCACGAGAATGTGACCAGCGAAGAACTTGGCGGCGCGCATACCCACGCCACAAAAAGCGGGGTTACACATTTTGCCTGCGCCAACGAAATGGAAACCATCAGCTACATAAAGCAGCTGCTTAGTTATATGCCGCAGAATTGCGAGGATACGGCGCCCGCCAAAGAATATATTGAAACAGATGAGATCCGTAGCGCCCTCAACGACATCATCCCTTCAAACGCCAATCAGCCGTACGACATCAGGGAGGTAATTTCAAACGTAATAGATGAGGATAGTTTTTTTGAAGTTCACCGGCTTTTTGCTGAGAATATTGTTGTGGGATTCGCCCGACTGGCCGGCCGGAGCATTGGCATTGTAGCCAACCAGCCTGCTGTACTGGCCGGAGTGCTGGATATTCATTCATCAACCAAAGCAGCCCGATTTGTGCGCTTTTGCGATTGTTTTAATATTCCGCTGCTGGTATTTGAAGATGTACCAGGCTTTTTACCAGGTACTGATCAGGAATGGAATGGTATTATTACCAATGGGGCAAAACTTCTTTTCGCCTTCAGTGAGGCCACAGTGCCTCGTATTACTGTAATTACGCGCAAAGCCTACGGTGGGGCTTATGATGTAATGAACAGCAAACACATTGGAGCGGATATGAATTACGCCTGGCCCTCTGCTGAGATTGCGGTGATGGGCGCAAAAGGGGCCGCAGAGATCATTTTTAGGAACGAGATCAGCGCTGCGAAAAACAAGGAAGAAAAACTGCTGGAAAAGGAAAATGAATACAAGGATAAGTTTGCCAATCCATACCGTGCTGCAGAAAGAGGGTTCATTGATGAGGTAATTGAACCTGGTGCCACTCGCCTGAAGCTGATAAGAGCTTTTAAGATGCTGGAAAACAAGGTTGACAAAATGCCTCGGAAAAAGCATGGAAATATCCCTCTGTAAATCACAAAGGGGTACACCTATTCTACTCTGCTTCTTTAAGTTTATCGCTCATTTCTTTGGCCTTCGCCTGATTCTTCGTTAGAAGGTACAGTTTGCGCAGCGCAGCCATGGTTGGCTTATCGCCGGGCCGCAGATTCAAGGCACGCTCAAGGTTAGGAATGGCCTTTTTATAATAAACCTGCGCGTTAGCGTCTATTTCTTTTTGCTGTTTGGTGTTTGCGGCAGTACGTGCGCCAATATAGCCTCCGTAGTTGTTGTACATGGCGCCAAGGTTGTACAGGGAATTGTAAAGGTATTCCTGTCCGGGATTTAGCTCAATGGCTTTCAGGTAGTTTTTCTCGGCATTGGCGAAGAGCTCATCAAAATTTGCCGGTTTTTCAAGTTCTGCACCGCTGGCTTTATCTTTAGGATTAGCCATATTATCATAGATATTACCCATCACAAAATAATACAGCGCATTCTCAGGGTCTTTTTCTGATGATATTTTAAGGTTATTAAGGGCTTCCTCCTGTTTGTTCGTAGCAAGAAAAAGATTGGTCTCCTGGGTAAGAAGGGTAACATCTGCAGGAAACATCTCTCGCCCGCGTTTCAGCGAGCTGATTGCAGCAGCACTATCGCCACGGACTATCTGCGCATTATACAGTGATTCGTAATTATAAGGAGTGGCAAGGCCCGCATCTATCATTGCCTTATTGTAGAACCTTATTTTTTCGGGATCTTTTGAACGTGAGGCCGCCACACAGGCATTGTAAAAATTGGTTGTGTCTTTGCTTTTTAACAACACAGAGTTGAGCACAGCAGTTTTGTAAAAATAATCTGCTGCTGTTTCGTAATTTTTTGCGCGGTATTTTCCTGTAGCAATATTTCCCGATTCAAGACGCAGCTGCTGCACTGCCAGCGCAAAGCTGATATCCTCCTCTTCAAGTCCTGCATTATTCTTAGCCAGCCCTTCGGTTATTTTTTCGAGATAGGCCGGATCATATTTGCGGATGGTGTCGAGGGTGTGGTTTGCGGTAGTGAAGTTATCGAGCGGGGCGCTGCCATAAGCGGCCACCAATCTTTCCTTTTCGTCGCCGATCGAATCTTTAAGCCGTTCGGATTCAGCATTCAGCTGCTGCCGGTACAGGGCATAATAGATCCTGAATTTGTAGGTCAGAGCTCTGGTATTTTTTCTGGTTGATTCGTGAGCTGCCGCGAGGTCGATGTTTTCTTTTGCTTTGATCAGAAAATCCTGCCCGGGTCTTCCTTCTTTTACACTTTCCTCATAATCAGAAAGCGAGCGCCAGGCAGCCTGCACTTTTCTTTTTTGTGCGTGAACGGAAACAGAAACTGAAAGGATCAGCAATATGGATAAACCACGGGCTATTTTCTTCATTTATGGCTTGTATTTAGCAATTCTCTCTTTGTCGCCCAAACGTAACGACAGCTGGTATATTATTTTCTTCGTATTGGGATCCTCGTTACCTTCATAATATTTCTCCAGGAATACTATTGCCTTTGCGAAACTCTCTTTGGTTTTTTTGTCGTATTCATCAAATTTTGGAGAATTAAATGGCAACTTGTTTTGTTTATCATTCCACTCTTTTCCTTGTGTATAGTACAGCACTCCCAGATTATAATTTGCAGCGTCATAATCGGGATTGATCTCCAGTGCCTTCATAAAGGCTTTTTCAGCTTCTTCGATATTTCCGTTAGAGTTGTAAACATTGCCTAACACCAGCTGCAGAACCTCATTATCGGGTGCCAGTTCAATGGCATCGGTAAGTTTTTTCTTCAGAACGTCTGTTTTATTCCTGCTTTTGTATATGTCAATCTCCACACCCAGAAGCTCCATATTGTCTTCAAAGAATACCCGTCCTTTTTCAATGTAGTTGAGTGCAGCATTGGTATCTCTGGCTGCCAGCGACATGTTCATCATACTTACAAACAGTTTGGGTTCTTTGTAGTTCATCGCTATGAGCTGGTCGGCTATTTCTGCTGCTTTTTTATTATCCCCTGCCAGCTGGTACAACTCAAAACGTTCGTACATGAGCTTTTCTTTGGTAATGTTGGCACGTTTTATGCCACCGTCAAAATCAAAAGGAATTGAACGCTCAAGTAGCTCGAAACAAACCAGCGCCTTATCGTACTGCTTGCTGAATTTGTAATATTTGGTCTTGTTCAGCGTTGCACCGGCCGATCGTACCAGATTGCCTTTGGCATCGGCTTTGTAAATGTCTTTGCCTTTATCAAGTTCAAGACATTTAATGTAGGCTTCAAGGGCTTTTTCTTCCGCCTCCGGATCAATGTCGCGCACGGCTTTTGAAGTATCGGTATAAATGGCCATGTAAACGTTACCGCGGTACATCCAGGTTTTTGGTTCGTCGCTGGTTTGCGGGTGTGTAATTGCCGCATCGGCAGCTTCTTTGGCCTTTACGTAATCTTTGTTACGCAGGTAGTTGAACATGTTCTGCACCTGCATTTTCTGCGCAGATGAGGCTAAGGTCAATAAGACCAGGCAGCTTAATAGTAATTTCTTCATATGTGAACCTTGCTTTAATAAAAAACCACCAGGTTGATGCCTGGTGGTTAAAGTGAGTCGTTGCATCGGTTACCTGCAAAGATTCGATTTTATGCTTAATTAATCAATAGAGATCTTCTTCAATTTAACCTTATTTAGAACCTCTTTTGAGCTCTCTTCCTTAAGCTGGCTTTCAATGATCCACTTATCTCCCACCACCACTGTGGTTAACTTATTGGCGGCAAAGTACTTTTTGATCTGCTGATTCACATCTTCTTTGGTCATTTTTTTCAGCAATTCAGCCTGTTTCAGGGGATAGTCCTTCTCAAGATTGTACCTGGCAATAGTGCTTAGGAAGTTTGCCTTCTGATAAGGGGCCTCGTACTGCAGCGCTTCAACATTCAGCATCGAATTTTTGGTGAATTCCAGCTCAGCATCGGTGATGCCGTTCTTCTGATAGTGATCAAATTCTTTGATGATCTCAGCCATTGAGGCGGCTGTAGCCACGCGTTTAACGGAAGCCCGGATGGCGAAGGTGCCACTGTATTTTCCACCATTAAATGCAGACCTGATGCCATAGGTATATCCTTTGTCTTCACGCAGATTAAGATTGAGCCTGCTGTTAAAGTTACCTCCGAAAACAAAGTTGGCCACCCGGTTTTTGAAATAGTCACCGGTGGCATCGAATTTAAGCGATGGGTAACCCATCACTATGATGGAAGATGGGGCCAGTTCTTTATGGTAAATAAAAAATTTAGGTTCCTTATTCTCCTCAGGTTGCGGTATGGGAAGTAGCGCTACATCTTTAGGCTGCCATTTCTCAAGAAATTTGATCTTGGGCATGATCTCGCTCTCTTCAACGTCACCCACAATTACCAGGTTTGCTCCTTTGGGATTGAAGCCGCGCTCATAATACGACTTAATGTCTTCGAGGCTTAAATTCTCTACAGTTTTTGGTGTAGGATGCAACCCCATTACATTGTCGCCATACAGGGAATAATTAAATACTTTGGAGGCAAGAACATCAGGACTTGTCTGCTCATCTCTGAGCTGTTCTTTATATTGTTTTTTCACAAGTTTAAAATCATCGTCCCTGAAACCAGGATTCAGAAGTTTTTCCTCCATGAGTTTTAGCGTTGCATCCAGGTTCTTTTTCAGACAGCTCACACTGATGCTGTTTGCAGTGCGTCCGGCTATAAAACTGATATTGCTGCCTAGTTTTTCAAGTTCAGCGCTGATCTGCTCTGTTGTGTAATTTTTGGTCCCTTCATTCAGCATGCTTGCAGTTAATTCAGCCAGACCCATCTTTTTCTGATGGTCCTTATCCATTGCCAGGTACCCACCTTCTATAGTAAGTACCATGGTTATTTCTGGTGTTTCACTTGTTTTGGTACCGCTAACTGCCAGGCCATTTGCCAGGGTGCCTTTGTAAAACTCAGGGACATTGGCTGTGCGGGCAGGTCCAGGAACAGGTCTTGCTGAACGATCAAACTTAGATTGTTGGGGTACGTAAGTTAACCCGGCATACTCCGGGTTATCAGGGAAATCACGGCCGGCATACGGATTCACACTTTTTACTGAATCTTTGGGATCAATAATAGGGTAAGTGTTAAGGATAGCTGCCCCAGAACCTTTGATGTATTTATTGAAGACGCGAGATATATCTGCCTTAGTTACACGCATATAGCGATCCAGTTCTTCCTGGGGAGTGCTGCCTTTCTCAAGCAACCTTTCCCAACTCGCCATGGTGCTGTTTTTACCTGAAACACTGTTCAGCGCTGAAAACACAAAACTTTCAATCTGACCTTTGGCACGTTCAAGGGACTCATCGGTTATACCAAAAACTGCAAAGGTGTCAATACATTTTTTTACGCGGTTGTCAATGTCGGTAAAAAGCTTTTCAAGATTAAAGTCCTCCGGCGGATAGGCGAAGATCGCCACCTGGAATTCACCGCTGAGTTCCTCGGAGCGGTGATAGGCATATGCCTGAAGTGCGTCTTTTGATTTTACAAATTCTTTATGGAAGATTGAATTGTTGCCGCTGCCCATCATCAACCCCAGTATGTCAAGTGCAGCCTCATCACGGTGATAGTTGGGCACTGTTGGATATACCCTCAGATTAAGGGGGAGATAGGTCTTGTCTTTATAAGCGGTGTATTTGTCGCTGGCAATTGTTACAGCAGGAACACGCATCTTTTTTACTTCAGGGCATGGTTTCAACTCTCCAAAATATTTATCGATGAGTTTTAACGCATCTGCACTATTAAAGTCGCCGGCAATACTGAGGATAGCGTTGTTTGGTCCATACCAGCGAAGAAAAAAGTTCTTCACATCGTTAAGATCGGCCCGGTTTAGGTCGTCAACATACCCAATTACCGGCCAGCTGTATGGATGCCCCGGAGGGTAAAGCACTTTGTTGATCTCTTCAACAAAAGCCATAGCGTAAGGCTGGTTCTCTACGTTCTGTGATTTTTCATTCTTAACCGCGTCACGCTGATTCTCAAACTTTTTAGTGGTTAATGAATCAAGTAAATAGCCCATTCTGTCAGACTCAAGCCACAAAGCCATTTCAAGGTAATTGGCAGGTAGTGTCTCATAATACACTGTCTGGTCACGCTGGGTAAAACCGTTCATGTCTCCACCGGCGGTAGATACCATTTTAAAATGTTCCTCATCCCCAACGTTTTTGGAACCCTGGAACATCATGTGCTCGAAAAAGTGAGCAAAGCCTGATTTACCAATACTTTCGCGATTAGAACCAACTTTATAGGTCACCATTACATTCACTACCGGATCGGAGTGATCTTCGTGCAGCAGTATTGTAAGCCCGTTTGGAAGTTTCCAGCGCTCATAGGGCAGTACGAGCTGTCCCTCTTTTGCCTCAATTTTTTCAATAAGTGTGGGCTGGGCCATAAGCGAAACCGCTCCAAAAGCCAAAGCCACACCTGTCATAATCAATTTACTATTCATCCTGGTTATTTTTGCTAAATATAGTTTTTAAAGTTTATCTGTTATTACCGCTGTTAAGCGTTATCATCCGCTGGTGTAGAACCTTCTGCTTCTGGTCTTTCGGGGTTTGTTCCTTCGGGCGTGCCACCTGCCGCACCATCCACAGCGTCAATCACATCCTCCTCATGATCAACTTTGGTTACCGCAGCAATACGGTCGTTTTCCTGTATATTAATAAGGCGTACCCCCTGTGTTGCTCTTCCCATTACCCTGAGGTCGGCCACATTCAACCTGATGGTGATACCGTTTTTGGTAATTATCATTAAATCGTTGGCATCGGTAACAGATTTTATCCCCACAAGGTTTCCGGTTTTTTCGGTGATGTTGATGGTTTTTACCCCTTTACCGCCGCGGTTGGTGATCCTGTACTCTTCAATATCGGAACGTTTGCCGTAGCCCTTTTCAGAAACCACCAGTACATTGTTCTGCATATCGCTGATACAGATCATACCTATAACTTCATTGTTCCCACCTTCTTCGTCGTTAAGATCAATGCCAATTACACCACTGGCGTTACGCCCCATTGGCCGAACTTTTTCTTCATTAAAACGGCAGACCTTTCCTAACCTGGTGGCCAGCATTATTTCATTGGCTCCATTAGTAAGCGCTGCTTCCAGTAGCATGTCGCCTTCGCGAATTGTAATGGCATTGATGCCGCTGGTACGTGGTCTGCTATAGGCTTCAACCGAGGTTTTTTTGATAATACCCTGTTTGGTTGCCAGAATGATGTAATTGTTCCTGATGTATTCCTCATCATTCAGGTCCTTGATATTGATAAAGGCGCGCACCTTATCATCAGATGAAATACTGATAAGGTTTTGAATGGCTCTGCCCTTGCTTTGTTTGTTGCCCTCGGGCACTTCGTAGGCTCTGATCCAGAAGACCTGACCTTTTTCAGTGAACAGAAGGATGTAATTGTGGGTAGAGGCAATGAACATGTGTTCAATAAAATCCTCTTCACGGGTTGCGGTGCCTTTGCTGCCGCGCCCTCCCCTGTTCTGGGCCCTGAATTCGGCCAGATTGGTGCGTTTCATGTATCCCATGTGAGAAATGGTGATCACCACATTTTCATCGGCAATAATGTCTTCCATCCTCAGGTCGTCGCCGGCGTAAATAATATCAGTACGGCGTTCATCGCCATATTTTTCTTTTACTTCCACCAGTTCGTCACGAATGATCTTATACCTGAGTGTTTCGTCACTGAGTATGCTGTTGAGATAGTCAATGGTCTTCATCAGCTCATCAAACTCGGCTTTGAGTTTATCGCGCTCAAGTCCGGTTAAGGTGCGGAGCCTCATATCAAGGATGGCGCGGGCCTGAATCTCGCTGAGATCGTACCTGTTCATTAGTTCATCACGTGCCAGGTCTGGTGACTCGCTTTCACGGATGATGCGGATAACTTCATCAAGATGGTCAAGCGCAATAAGTAAACCCTTTAAGATATGAGCACGTTTTTCTGCCTGGGCCAGCTCAAATTTTGTACGTCTTACAACCACCTCATGCCTGTGCTCAACAAAGTGCTGGATCATGTCCCTGAGGTTAAGCAGCTCTGGCCTGCCCTTAACCAGCACAACGTTATTTATTGAGAATGAGGTTTGTAGCGAAGAGTATTTGTATAGGTTGTTTAGGACAACATTGGCGATAGCATCTCTTCTGAGTTCGTAAACCACCCTGATTCCTTCGCGGTTACTTTCGTCGCGGATCTCGCTGATGCCTTCGATCTTTTTTTCATTGCAGAGTTCCCACTGCCTTTTGATCATATCGGCTTTATTGATCTGGTAGGGCACTTCAGTCACCACAATCCGCTCACGGTCGCCTACACTTTCAATATTCGCTTTTCCGCGCATTACAACCCTTCCCCTGCCTGTACGGAATGCTTCTTTCACGCCTTCGTATCCGTAGATGGTACCTCCTGTTGGAAAATCAGGGGCTTTTACAAATTTCATCAGCCCTTCCACGTCGATATTTTTATCGTCGATATAAGCTGTGATGGCATCAACCACTTCGCGAAGATTGTGCGGTGCCATGTTGGTGGCCATCCCCACGGCAATACCTGAAGCCCCGTTCATTAACAGATTGGGGATACGGGTAGGCAGTACTGTGGGCTCTGTGAGAGAGTCGTCAAAGTTCGGACGGAAATCAACAGTGTCTTTTTCAATGTCTGCGAGCATTTCCTCGGCTATCTTTCTAAAGCGCACCTCGGTATAACGCATAGCAGCCGGCATGTCGCCATCCATTGAGCCGAAATTTCCCTGACCGTCAACCAGCATGTAACGAAGGCTCCATTCCTGAGCCATCCGCACCATGGTGTCGTACACACTCGCGTCACCATGTGGATGATATTTCCCAAGTACCTCCCCAACAATACGGGCAGACTTTTTGTATGGTCTGTTATGAAGTACGCCAAGATCAAGCATACCATATAACACACGCCGGTGAACAGGTTTAAGTCCGTCACGCACATCGGGCAGAGCCCTGGAAACAATTACCGACATCGAATAATCGATGTAGGCTGTCTTCATTTCGTCTTCAATATTGATAGGAATAATCTTTTCTCCTTCAGCCATAGAACTTGTATACTATTTATTATTAGTTTTTTATGTGATTTGTTTGTTGCCTCCGTCGTTTATGTTCTGCACATTTGTCATGCTTTTACAGTGTGTGAAAATGCAGAAGAAACCCCGGGTCAATTTTTACGTTCAAACCTATGAAAGTACTGAAAACATGGGAACTACAGGCAAAACTTATGAACAAAATTTTTGTTAAAAATATGTCCCCGGCTTGCAGGTGCTGCCTGCCTTAAAGACTATTTTTGGTTTTGGCATTATATATGTAATTTAACCTCAAAAGGAGAAACTTTATATGGAAGCAAAATTTTCACCCAGGGTCAAAGATGTGATCACGTATAGCCGGGAAGAGGCTCTGCGACTGGGACATGATTATATTGGCATTGAACATTTAATGCTGGGCATGATCAGAGATGGGGACGGTGTTGGAATGCGGTTGCTGAAAAACCTTGGTATTGATTCAGCTGAGCTTAGGAGAAACATTGAACAAAATCTTACACCCGGACTGCGCAAGACCAATAATCTGGCAAACATTCCGCTGGTAAAGCAGGCGGAAAAAACTTTAAAACTTACGTATCTTGAAGCTAAAACCTTCAAGTCGGTACAGATAGGCACTGAACACCTGTTATTGTGTATCCTGAAGGAACACGACAATATTGTTACAAAAACATTGCTTAAATACGGGGTTGATTACGATGCTGCTCGCGCAGAGCTGGAAGGTTTTCTCGAAAATCCCGGCAAGATCGAAAACTCTGCCGCAGGCGGGGATGAAGACGATGCGGAGGAGGCAAGTTTTGGCGGAGGCGCCGGAGGAGGTTCTGCCAAAAAGCAGGGAGACAGCAAATCCAAAACGCCTGTGCTCGATAACTTTGGCCGCGATCTCACTAAAATGGCGGAGGACGGCAAACTTGATCCTGTGGTAGGCCGTGAGAAAGAGATCGAACGTGTATCACAGATCCTCAGCCGCAGGAAAAAGAACAATCCTATCCTGATAGGAGAGCCTGGCGTGGGTAAATCAAGTATTGCCGAGGGTTTGGCCTTGCGCATCGTTCAGCGCAAAGTGTCGCGTGTTCTTTTTGGCAAACGGGTGGTTACACTTGATCTTGCATCGCTGGTGGCCGGTACAAAATACAGAGGACAGTTCGAGGAAAGAATGAAAGCGGTGATGAACGAACTGGAAAAAAGTCCGGATGTGATTCTTTTTATTGATGAGATCCACACCATTATTGGTGCGGGAGGTGCCAGCGGCAGTCTTGATGCAAGTAACATGTTCAAGCCTGCCCTTGCGCGTGGCGAGATACAATGTATTGGCGCAACTACCCTTGATGAGTACAGGCAGTACATTGAAAAAGACGGTGCGCTTGAGCGCCGTTTCCAGAAGGTGATCATTGAACCTGCATCACCTGATGAAACGCTTCAGATACTTAATAATATCAAAGGCAAGTATGAAGATCATCACAATGTAACTTATACCGAAGAGGCGCTTAAAGCCTGTGTGAATCTTACCGCACGTTATATAACAGACCGCCATCTGCCCGATAAGGCAATTGACGCGCTTGATGAGGCCGGCAGCAGGGTACATATTACCAATATTAATGTTCCTCAGAACATTGTGGATATAGAGGGCAAGATCGAGGAGATCAAGGAACTGAAGAATCAGGTGGTACGGAGTCAGAAATACGAAGAGGCTGCCCGTTTGCGCGACACTGAGAAACAGCTTCACGCACAGCTGGAAGCTGCCAAAAAAGCCTGGGAGGAAGAAACCAAGCAGAACCGGGTGGTGGTGACCGAAGAAAATGTGGCGGAGGTTGTAAGTATGATGAGTGGAGTTCCTGTTCAAAGGGTAAACCAGAACGAAGGAGAGAAACTCATAAAAATGAATTCTCTGCTTAAAGGCAAAGTGATTGGTCAGGACGCCGCGCTTGAAAAAGTGGTGAAGGCTATCCAGCGTAATCGCGCGGGTTTAAAAGATCCGAACAAACCAATAGGTTCCTTTATTTTTCTGGGTCCAACTGGTGTGGGAAAAACACAACTTGCCAAAGTACTTGCCCGTCATCTGTTCGATAATGACGATGCGTTGATAAGGATAGACATGAGCGAATACATGGAAAAGTTCGCAACTACCAGACTGATCGGAGCTCCTCCGGGATATGTAGGGTACGAAGAAGGCGGACAGCTGACTGAAAAAGTACGTCGCCGTCCGTATTCAGTTGTGCTGCTTGACGAGATCGAAAAAGCGCATCCCGATGTTTTTAATATGCTGCTGCAGGTTCTCGATGATGGAATGCTTACAGATAGCCTGGGAAGGAAAATTGATTTTAAGAACACAATCATTATTATGACCAGCAATATCGGAGCCCGCCAGCTTAAAGATTTTGGCACAGGTGTGGGTTTTGGTACCGAGGCCAGGAAATCGAGCGAAGGAGAGGCTGCAAAAGGTGTGATTGAAAGCGCCCTTAAAAAAGCCTTTGCCCCTGAATTCCTGAACAGGATCGATGATGTGATAATGTTTAACAGTCTTGACCGTGAACACATTCACAAGATCATTGATATTGAGCTGGCCAGTCTTTTCGGCCGTGTGAACGGGCTTGGATTTACCATTAAGATCTCAGATGCGGCCAAGGATTATATTGTTGAGAAAGGCTATGACGCGAACTATGGCGCCAGGCCCCTGAAACGGGCCATTCAGAAATACCTTGAGGATCCGATGGCTGAAGAAATAATTAAGAGCAGCCTGTCTGAGGGTGATGAAATTGAAGTTGATTATAACAAAGAAAAAGACGAAATAGTGGTCACCTCCCACAGGCCTCGTTCAAAACGAAGCAAAAAGGAGGACAAAGCCTGAATATTAAAGCCCGCTGCATTTAGCGGGCTTTTTTTTATTTTTGCTGTATAATATTCAAAGGCATGTATTCACCAGATATCCTAGAAGACGAGCTTGTTGAAACAGAAACCGGCATTGAGGACCCAAAAGCTCTTATTTTGTACAATGATGACGTGAACACGTTTGACTTTGTGACGGAGTCTCTCATCAAGGTATGCAGGCACGATCCTTTACAGGCAGAACAATGTACTTATCTGGTACATTATACCGGTAAATGCGCCGTAAAAAGCGGTAGTTTTGAGAAACTGAAGCCACTTTGCGAAGCGTTGCTAGACAGAGGTCTGTCGGCCACGATTGAAAACTGATCTGGTATAAGTCTTGCATACATGCAATGGAAATACAAAAGAACCATTCATGAAAAAAATCCTATTTTCAGTACTAACGGTAGCCGTATTAGTTACAGGATGCCACAAGAACGCTGTAACAGGCAAAAGAGCCTTTACGCTGATGCCGGAGTCGGAACTAATTGGCATGAGCGAGCAGGAGTACGACAAATTTCTTTCTGCTCACCCTCCCCTTCCCGCTTCAGATTCAAGAACCGCAATGGTGAAACGTTGCGGAGCCAGGATCCAGAAAGCTGTGGAGAAATTTCACGTACAGGAAAAAGCAACAGACAACATTGAGGGTTTTGCCTGGGAATTTAATCTGGTTGACGAAGAACCTGTTAATGCCTGGTGTATGCCTGGCGGAAAGGTGGTGGTTTATACCGGCCTGCTGCCGGTTGCGCAGGACGAAACCGGCCTGGCGGTAGTAATGGGTCATGAGATCGCTCATGCCATTGCAAGACATGGAAACCAGCGCATGAGTTCGGGACTTGCCATGCAGCTTGGCGGGGCGGTGCTGTCGGTAGCCCTGGCACAGAAGCCCGAGCTTACCCAGCAGCTGTTTGCACAGGCCTATGGAATCACTACCGGACTTGGCGCATTAAAATACAGCAGGTCGCACGAAACGGAGGCTGATAAGATGGGACTGATCTTTATGGCTATGGCGGGCTACGATCCTGAGGCAGCGGTGTCATTCTGGGACCGCATGTCGCAGAAAAGCGGCGGTGGAGCGCCTCCGGAACTGTTAAGTACTCACCCCAGCGATGAGACCAGGATCAAAAACCTGAAAAAATTCATGCCGGAGGCCAAAAAATACTACAAACCTTCGTGAAGAAGTAAACCGGGAATGGCTTGTGGCTCAGCACAAACATTCCCTTCCTCATCAAATGCCGTTAGCCGGACTTTTACGGTAGAATTTACCAGGGAAACATCATAAGGCACTTTCACCTTTACGTAATCAGGCGTAAAGCCGAAAAGAAAACCATTTTTGTTTTCCTGCTCAAACAAAACCTCTGCCCTGGCGCCAATTTTTGATTCATAAAAAGCTCTTAGCTTTTTCGCGCTCAGCACCCTCAGCATTTTATTGCGTTTTTTTCTTTCCTGTACCGGCACTGTGCCGGGGAAAGTAATGGCCTCAGTATTGTCGCGCTCGCTGTAGGTGAAAACGTGGAGGTAATTGATTTGCAGTTCATTCAAAAACTGATAGGTCTGCAGAAAATGCTCATCCGTTTCACCGGGAAAACCAACAATCACATCAACACCTATACAGGCGCCCGGCATCATCTCCCTGATCTTCTGCACACGTTCAGCATACAGTTCTCTTTTATACCGTCGTTTCATCAGTTTAAGCAAGTGGTTGCTGCCACTCTGCAAAGGAATATGAAAGTGCGGGACAAACTTCTTTGAATGGGCAACAAAATCAATGATCTCATCTTTAAGCAAGTTAGGCTCAATAGATGAAATCCTGAATCTTTCAATGCTGCTGATCTTGTCGAGTTCCTGAACCAGCCCATAAAAGTTTTCATTACGGGGCTTTTTATTTTCTCTTTCCGCTCCGTGACCAAAGTCGCCAATATTTACGCCTGTAAGAACTATCTCCTTTACGCCCGCTGCCGCAATCTTCCTGGCGCTGGCAACAACGTTGCTGATACTGTCGCTGCGGCTTTTGCCTCTTGCCAGCGGTATTGTACAGAATGTACAGGAATAATCGCAGCCATCCTGCACTTTAAGAAATGAGCGGGTGCGGTCGCCCTGACTAAAGGCGCTTTCAAAAGAATTTACGTCTGAAATTTCGCAGCTGAACACTTCTCCCTTTATATTTTTTGAAGTGAGATTTATGTAGTTAAGCAGCCTGAATTTTTCGCTGGCGCCCAGCACAACGTCTACGCCGGGAATTTCCGCGATTTGCTGAGGTTTTAACTGTGCGTAACAGCCCACCACGGCCACAAAAGCCTCAGGATTCTGACCAAGTGCGGAGCGCACCACTGACCGGCACTCACGGTCGGCATTTTCAGTAACCGAGCAGGTGTTTACCACATAAACATCCGCTTTTTCAGAAAAACTTCTTTTCTCAAAACCTTTTTCCAGCATCATTCGTGCCAGCGTTGACGATTCCGAAAAATTGAGTTTACAACCGAGAGTATGAAAGGCAACGGTTTTGCCTGAAAAATTCATGCGCAAAAATAAGGATTTAAGGCCGGGCAGGCAACTATGCAGTCCTGCGATATTTACCACAAGGACAGTAAAAAAGCATTACCTGGCACTGGGACCAGGGAAAATTCCCCGCTCAAATTTTATAGTACCTTTGCTTTCTTTATGGAACTGAGTTTATTAACAGCCATTTCGCCTGTTGACGGGCGGTACCGCCGGATCACAGAATCGCTGGCGCCATTTTTCTCTGAACAGGGGTTAATCCGTTATCGCGTACTGGTAGAGGTTGAATACCTGATAGCAATGTCGGCACTGGGCCTTCCGCAATTGCCGGCATTCGATGAAAAGCAGAAAAACGATCTTCGGAAACTATATCTCGGGTTTTCAGGTGAACAGGCCTCAGAGGTTAAAGCGACCGAAAAAGTAACCAATCACGACGTTAAAGCAGTAGAATACTGGATTAAAGAAAATTTACCTGAAGAGCTGCGCGGCAGAGAAGAATTTGTTCATTTCGGACTCACCTCCCAGGACATAAATAATACCGCTGTGCCGCTTTCTCTGAAGAAAGCCAGCGAGCAGGTTCTTTTTCCAAGTCTTGAAAAGGTTATAAACCGCCTGAAAACATTAAGCAATGAGTGGGCGAAAATTCCAATGCTTGCGAGAACACACGGTCAGCCGGCCTCTCCCACCCGGCTGGGAAAGGAGATCTATGTTTTTGTTGAAAGACTTAATGTGCAGTACGAACAGTTAAAACAGATCAGCTGGTCGGCCAAGTTTGGCGGGGCCACCGGCAATTTTAATGCGCATCACCTGGCTTTTCCAAACACTGACTGGGTTAAGTTCGGGAATGATTTTCTGAAAAATCAACTGGGTTTACAAAGATCGCAATTCACCACACAGATAGAACATTATGACAACCTTGCGGCGTTCTGCGATGTCACCAAAAGAATAAATACCATACTGCTTGATCTTTGCAGAGACATGTGGACCTATGTGAGCATGGATTATTTTAAGCAGAAATTAAAAGCCGGAGAGGTGGGATCATCAGCTATGCCGCATAAGGTTAATCCGATCGACTTCGAAAATGCGGAAGGGAATATTGGCATCGCCAACGCGGTGCTTGAACACCTTTCGGCGAAACTTCCTGTTTCGCGGTTGCAGCGCGACTTAACCGACAGTACAGTGTTACGTAATATTGGCGTGCCTTTTGCGCACACGCTGATTGCACACAGCAGCATTTTAAAAGGACTTGATAAACTGATACTGAATGAGAGCGCTGTTGCTCAGGATCTTGATAACAACTGGGCAGTGGTAGCTGAGGCCATTCAGACGATATTGCGCAGGGAAGGATTTCCTAAACCCTATGAGACCCTGAAAGAACTCACCCGCACCAACACGCATGTCACCAAAGATTCGCTGCAGCAATTTATTAATGGGCTGAAGGTAGATGAAAAAATAAAAAAGGAATTGCTGGCCATCAGCCCGCAAAACTATACAGGGATTAATCCAAAATTTTAAAGATGAATCGTGTCTGGACCTATATCATTCCCCGAAATTTAACTTCAGCAGAACTTGCAAGCTTGCAGCAAAAGGGTGAAGAATTTGTAAAAGGCTGGACCGCTCATGAGAACAGGCTGAGTGCCAGTTTTGAGCTGGTACAGAACAGAATTGTTCTTGTAAAGGTGAATGAAGATGTTCATGGTGCCAGCGGATGCAGTATTGATAAATTAACGAGGTTTATAAAAGATGCAGGCAAAGAGCTGGGGACGGACCTGCTCGACCGGATGCAGGTGGCTTATGAAAATAAGCCAGGCGCTGTTGAGGTAAGCAGTGCAAAAGATATCCCTTATCTTCTTCAGTCAGGAAAGATCAGCGGCGACACGCCTGTTTACAATACCTCAGTAGCTACCGAAGCAGAAATGAGGAACTGGAAACAGCCTTTAAAGAATACCTGGCTTAAAAAATATCTGCAGTCTGCTTAAAAGACCAGAAACCCCTGCAACTGATCTCTGCAGGCATTTAGCTGCGCTGAGTTCACAAACTCCCCCTTGTTACTAATAATGTTTGTGATCGCTGAAATGGGCAGTTTATTATGGTACACATGAACTTTGAGGTAATTCAGAATTCCTGTAAGGTGTTCGAGGCCACGAAGATTTCCTGCCCTGCCGTCGGCCACTCCTACCAGGCAGGCATATTTATTGGTCCACTCTCTGGGTCTGGTACTGTCAATAAAGGTCTTCAAAATACCCGGAAAACTGCCGTTATATTCAGGCAAAACAAAAACAAAACGGCTGAACGGGGTTACATACTCGTTGATAAGTTTAGTGAATTCGGGGCTGCGTTTACCAAAAGTTTCAGAAAAAGCGATGTTGTGAGGCAGTTCGCAGAGGTCGAACAGTTTTGCTTCGTGCCCCATTTCCAGAAGAAGATTTTTGTAGATGCTGCTTACCTTCAGTGTGTTGCTCTGCGGCCTGTTTGTGCAACTAAGAATAACAATTGGCTCCATAAAATTTTATCAACACTACCGCAGCTTAACAGGCGGTTTTGTTCAAAACTAGACCCCTGTAAAACCACTTATTCAGCTAATTTTACAAACAGCAATTTTAAGTAATTGTTTTTGTTTTATGAACATCACTTATTACGGTCACTCCTGTTTCGGAATTGAGATCAACGGCAAGCACCTGCTTTTCGATCCATTTATAACGCCCAATGATCTTGCCCGCGGAATCGATGTGGATGCAATTAAAGCTGATTATATACTTGTTTCGCACGGACATGAAGATCATATAGCTGACCTTGAACGGATTGCACGTAATACCGGCGCCAGTATTATCTGTAATGCGGAGATAAGTCAATGGTTGTTAAAAAAGGAGCTGCGTAATCTGGTTCCCATGAATATTGGAGGAAAGATAAAACTTGACTTCGGCAACGTTAAATGTGTTGTAGCGCAGCACAGCAGTTCATTGCCTGATGGCAGTTACGGCGGGAACCCAATGGGTTTTGTTATTGAAAGTGAGGAGAGCAATTTTTATTATGCCGGAGATACAGCCCTTACTTACGATATGAAACTGATAGGTGATTACAGGAAAATTGATTTTGCCTTTTTGCCGATTGGTGACATTTTTACCATGAGTGTTGACAATGCCATTATTGCCTGCGATTTTATTGATTGTGATTACATAATTGGCATGCACTACGACACCTTCACTGCCATTAAGATTGATAAGGAAGAGGCGATTCAGAAGTTCGCCCGTTCCGGCAAACGTCTCACATTACTTGAGATAGGTGAAACCATAAAAAACAAACAGAACAACAAAATAGGAAAAGAATGGGAAAGATTATTGCCATAGCCAATCAGAAAGGCGGAGTAGGCAAAACCACCAGCGCCATTAACCTGGCTGCCAGCCTGGCCGTACTAGTATACAAGACCCTGCTTGTGGATGCTGATCCGCAATCAAATGCTACTTCAGGGGTAGGCATTGATCCCGCTTCGGTGAAATCGGGTCTTTATGAGTGTATAATTGACAGTGTACACCCAAAGGATGTGATCATAAAGACCGAAACACCCAACCTTTTTCTCCTTCCAACCAATGCCGACCTTGTAGGTGTAGAGCTTGAGCTGGTGAACCTCAGCAACCGGGAGTTCATGATGAAGAAGTGTATCGAAAAAATTAAGGACAAGTACGATTTTATCATTGTTGATTGTTGTCCTTCACTTGGCCTTACTGTAATCAACTGCCTTTCAGCAGCCGACAGCGTGATTATTCCGGTGCAGTGTGAATATTTTGCACTTGAAGGGATGGGAAAACTGCTTCAGACCATCAAAATTGTTCAGTCGCATCTTAATACAGGCCTCGACATTGAAGGTGTACTGCTTACCATGTACGACGGACGGCTGCGTTTGGCGAATCAGGTGGTTGAAGAGGTGAAGACACATTTCCAGGACATGGTCTTTGATACGCTCATTCACCGCAATACCAAACTGGCCGAGGCTCCCAGCTTTGGCAAGACCATCATCATGCACGATGCCATCGGAAAAGGATCAACAAGCTATCTGAACTTAGCCCGCGAGATTCTGCAGCGTAATGGTCTAACCAAGATCAGCGACACCGACAGGGTTATCAACCTGCAGGAGTCTGCAGAAGAGCTGAGCGAAGACCTTTAGTACTAAAACAAAGAAATTTCAGAGATGATGAGTAAAAAGCCAGCACTGGGCCGGGGTTTAAGCGCCCTGCTTGAAAACGCCAAGACAGATATCACTACCAAGAATATTGGAGAGAACGCTGCAGTTGTAAATTCAGTTGCAACGATCAAAATACAGCAGATAGAAACCAACCCGTTTCAGCCGCGGACGAATTTTGAAGAGAACGCTTTGCAGGAACTTAGCGACAGTATAAGGCAGCACGGCATAATTCAGCCAATAACCGTTCGTAAGCTGGGCTACGACAGATACCAGCTGATCTCAGGTGAACGCCGTTTCAGGGCTTCACAAATGGCCGGACTGAAAGAAGTTCCAGCCTATATCAGAATAGCCGACGATCAGGAAATGCTTGAGATGGCGCTGGTAGAAAATATTCAGCGCGAAGATCTCGATCCGATTGAGGTGGCCTTATCGTATAAACGCCTGATTGATGAATGTAACCTTACCCAGGAACAGCTCAGCGAAAAAGTGGGAAAACAGCGCAGCACGGTCACTAATTTTTTACGTCTCTTAAAATTGCCTGCTCCCATCCAAAAATCTCTTCGTGAAGGTGAGATCACTATGGGTCATGCCAAGGCCCTAATAAACATCGACAATGATGACCGGCAACTTGCCATTTTTGCCCTGGCGCTGGAGCAGGAATTAAGCGTACGGCAGGTTGAAGAGCTGGCACGAGGCGAGAAAATCAAAATGACACCCAAGGTAAGTCGGGTTGAAAGACCTCTGAGCATTGAGGATAAAGAGATTGCCAGACAATTCGACAAACTGTTTAGCAAATCCTATAAATTCACCCGCAATGCCAAAGGCGGGGGGTCGCTTACAATCAGTTTCAGCAACGATAATGAATTAAGGGGGATAATCTCTCATTTCGGAATTCACTAGCTGGAATGGTTGCGGAAAATTCTTCTGATAAGCGATACCCACGGTTTTTTTGACGAGCGGCTTCGCAAACATATCGCCGATGCCGATGAGATCTGGCACGCGGGTGACATCGGATCTGCAGAGCTGCTTGATGAGCTTACCGCCCTTAAGCCTATAAAAGCCGTATATGGCAATATAGACGGACAACAAATTAGGAAAGATTGTGCTGAGACCCTCATCTTTGATTGTGAGCTTGTAAAAGTGTGTATCACACATATTGGTGGGTACCCGGGGAAGTATCCGGCACGGATCAGGAAAATGCTCATCGAGGAACAACCCGCGCTATTTATTTGCGGTCATTCACACATTTTAAAAGTAATTTATGACAAGGAATTGCAGCATCTCCACATTAATCCCGGAGCATGTGGCGTACAGGGCTTTCACCAGTTTTGTACAGCTGTTCGTTTTGCCATTGAAGGAAAAACGATCAAAGATCTGTCGGTGATTGAACTTGGGAGAAGGGCAGGTTAAAGTCCTGCACGAGTTTAAAGGACTACTTTAGGGATGCAGACCAAATTTTTAAGATGGTAGCATGCTTTTTTGTTGATCATTAAAAAGTACCACTTCTGATTAAATGTTTGCTTACCTTTATTCTTACGTGTTACACCAATTGGATAATATAAACAAGCATCTTTTTACTATCGCAGTGCTTTTTATTTGTTTTAATTGCTCGGCACAGAAACAAACTACCAAATGGTACTTCGGGCTTTTTGCCGGCCTTGACTTTATGACTACCCCCCCGACAGTACTCAATAATGGGGCGATGTGGTCAGGGGAAGGTTGCGCAAGTATCAGTGATGCTGCTGGTAATCTTGTGGGTTATACGGATGGGTTAACTATTTATAATAGACTTCACATCCCCATG
>JAEZDS010000105.1 GCA_023433205.1 Bacteroidota bacterium | reverse complement strand
ATCGAAGGTTTCAACGACATTAATGTGGGCGACATCATCGAAGGGTACGAGATGGTGGAGATAAAAGCCAAGCTCTGATGATTTTCTAACTTAAAGAAAAGCCTCTCTGAACTCAGGGAGGCTTTTTTTGTGAGAATGATCGAAAGGAAAATACGATACTGACACCGAAGGAGTTTTTTATATTCCTGAAGTCAAAGGTCGGAATCAAGATAGGCTGGAAAGACTATAGCGACTTATTTTACGAGAATTGAAACGTACAAACGCATGGTATCAATAATAGGATGAAGGAAAGCAGGAGTACTGCTTTTATCTGACATGATAAAGTATGATTTATGTATTGAATTGTTTCGCAAAGTGATTGTATAATAAGACAGATGATTACCGAAGTTCCCATATCTGGTTGTGGTATCAGATAGTAACTGTGCAGGAATATATTGTTCAAAATTTTTCACTCTATTCAGTTTATGCTGTCAAGCAAAACATACTTAGAAAAAGGATTGAAAAAAGGATTGTGAAAGTAACTACCGCCTTTGGTAGTATCCTGGTAGAGGCCTGAAGAGCACAGTTTGAAGTAGTCATGTCTGCCTACATTAAAAGTAACACGGTCATTAGGAAATGTGCCGAACGCCACGTAGTCAGCACAGGTATCTGGCTGAATGGCAGAGGGGTTGTTCACTGATTCATTAACAGGTTCTTTTGTGCATGAAATGCTTGAAAGCAGGATCAGGGAAAACACTAATTTTTTCATTTTGGATGTTTTTGGTCTTGGCATCAAATACAATGCCATATGCAAGATAGCAATTAATATAACACACTCTCTCTCCCGAGTTATGCAAGTGTTACGGTTGCATCAGAAAAGATCTAACATGATGTTTTATTTTTCAGAAATAGGTGTTGCCGGCGAACCTGAATTCGGGTGCCGGTGAACATCCACAATCATTCTCATGGTGCCAACTCATCAGAGCTCTTATCTTTGTTGCAGGACTTCGAGGATATGCAGACACAAACTGACATCTGGCAATTTTTCGCCGGACTGGGATTTTTTCTCTACGGCATGCATCATATTGATGCAGTTATAAGAAATATGCAGGGCCGAAGTGTTAAGGTATTCCTGAAAAAAAGTATGGATACCCGGCTTGGAGCAGTGTTTAGCGGGCTGCTCGTTACCGCTGTGCTACAAAGTAGTTCTATTGTGAACCTTCTTCTTCTTTCATTCTCAGGAGCGGGTATGATGAGCCTTCGTAATTCGCTGGCCGTTGTGCTGGGCTCTAATATAGGAGGCACTGTAAACAGTTGGCTGGTAGCTCTGCTTGGATTTAAGGTAGACCTGGGCTCCTTCGCCCTGGCCTTTGTGGCCTTGTCGGGCATCGCTCTTTTTCTGCTTAGGGAGTCTTCACGCTGGCACAGGGTGTTTCTCTTTTGTATGGGGTTTGGGCTGGTGCTGCTTGGCTTCGATTTCGCGAAGATGAGCATGGAAGGCTTTGTTAATTCCATTAACCTGCACTCTTACGCGAATTACCCGGGGATCGTTTACCTGTTGGTGGGCTTTGTAATAACGGCTCTGGTGCAAACCAGTGCCGCTACAGTTATGATTGTACTGAGCGCGCTTTATGCAGAGGCCATTCCGCTTGAGATGGGTGTATCTATCGTGCTTGGAGCCGAACTGGGAACAACCATCAAAATCGTATTAGGGTCAATTAGCGGGGCAGCAATAAAACGACGGATTGCCGCAGCAAATCTGGCATTAAACATTACAAGTACTGCGATCGGCTTCTTTTTTCTTTCACAAATCCTGTTCTTTATTCAGTTTGCAGGACTTAACGACAAGTTGTTGTTGCTGGTTGCATTTCAAACAGTGGTAAACATAATTGGGGCGTTGATCTTTTTCTTTTTTCTTGATCCGCTCACCACAATTCTGAGTAAATTTTTTAAAGATGACAGCCGGCATAGTACTCGTTTCCTGCAAAGGGCCAGTGCCGATCTGCCAAGGCCTGCACTTGAGCTGCTTGAAAAGGAAGTGCGATTTTTTCTGCTCAGGGTAATGGCTTTTAACATGCGCTGTTTTAGTATTGATGCAGGTTACTTAGCCAGGAAGTATCTGCACGATGAATTGCAACAACCACACAATGAAAAGCCCGATGTGACCCACTATGAAGATCTTAAATCCGGTGAGGACGAAATCATAGCCTTTAATGCGGAGTTGCATAAAACAACTGTAAATACTAACGATAGTATTCGCCTGAACCAGCTGATGGTAACTGTGCGACATGGTATGTATTCAGCGAAGGCCCTTAAAGACATTGAACATAATATTCGGACCTTAGGCGATTCCGTGCTGGACCATGATTATAATATGTATAAACATTTTCGTGAAGAAATGCAGGTCTTTATGGAGAAGTGGCTGAGGGTTTGGGACGCCTCTTCCACTACAGAACCCGCTGGGCAGCTATCTGAGTTGCTTAACGTTATTGAAAAAGATCACCACGAGGATGCTAAAACCATATACGGACACATGGGAAAAATCGGTTATAAAAGCACTCTGCTGAATGTGAACCGTGAAATGTACAACGCCTCTAAGTCTATGATCTTGGCGCTGCGCGAACTTCTGAATGTCAACGACCCGCCTCAGCTGGCTTCTGCCACATCAATCAAATAATTCTGAAGTATATCATGCCGGCTTATGAGCTGGCTCATTGTGGTGACTCACCTTCTGGGTTAGTATTGTCAGAAGGTTAAGGTGAGTAATCCAACTCAGATGATCAAAAGGAAGCTAAAAATGCAGATCGTTTTGCTGCTTAAGTTGGTACTGGTGAAGGTTTTATTCAGAAGCTGACGACTTAAGAGAAGCTTCAGTTCTGAGTGGCAAAAAAGCAGAAGCTAATTGCCAAAACGTTTTTTGGCCCTAAAACTGGTTCTTTGCTGCATAAAATGGCTGAAGCCAGGAGCAGGAAAAATACCAATCTTTTCATTTTGGATGTTTATGGTCTTGCCATCTAATACGATGCCATATACAGGATAGTAATTAATGTAGCACTCTCTATCCCTGGTTTTGTAGTTTCTTACGCCTGCATCAGAAGAAACAGATTGATAGTGTTGTTTTTTTCAGAAATAGGTATTAACCGCGAATCTGAATTGTTCGATGAATATTTTTTTAAACGCGCTGAGATTGTTTTGCTCGTAAAAGATCAGCAACGCCTTTTTGTACTCAAGCGGATCAACGGTTCTGAAGGAGACAGGGCAATGCTGGTGACTCATCAGTATGGCATTGCAGATAATTCTGGCCGTTCTTTTGTTGCCATCGTTAAAGGGCTGTATGTATGAGATCAGCAGCAGTACCAGCAGGGCCTTTTCGAATACGCTCTCTTTAAGGTTTACCAGACCGCACATTAATTCCATGGCTTCACGGATCTGGAACTCATTGTCAAGTGGACGATAATTGGTGCCGGAGATCCCTACCGTTCTTTTCCGGATGTTCCGGTCAATGCCCAGTTCCTTTACCAAAAGACTGTGAACATCTTCTATGGCGCTAAGCCTGAGCGAACGAAGGTAATCAGGGTTTCCTGAGATAAAATCAATGGCCTCCTTGTGGTTGAGCAGCATCACTGCCTCATCTTTGGTTTTACCGGCAGCGGTTTGCTGGTATTTCAGCAGGCGTTCGGTTTCAAGCAGTGAATAAGTGTTCCCTTC
>JAEZDS010000033.1 GCA_023433205.1 Bacteroidota bacterium | reverse complement strand
GCAGTGATGCATCATTTTTCAGGATGATGCTCAACATGAGGCAGGCGAAAAAAGCTTGTTCGTGAGAAAAGCAGGTTTTGATTTTAGAACGCGCCATCCACTAAAAATACAAAAAAATCACTTTCCGGAATAATCTGTGATAGCAGAAGGGCGCCGATGACTGACTTACCCTTTAGCCATTGAGACAGCTGTTTTAAGCGACCAGAAAGTTTTACATCACAAGATCGAGTTTCAGCCTTTTCTCTATCTGCCTTTTATTGAGCAGGCATTTCTTTTTCAGAGCAAGGATCAGAGGAGCCGTTTTTTCCAGCGCTTCGGCATCATCAAGGTCTTCAACATATTTTTCAAGTGATGCTACCAGCTCAATGGTGTCGTGCCACTGGCCAATCTTATCGTAGGTGCGCTCAATTTTTTCGAGCTCTTCCGTGAAGGCATGTTTAGGGTCCATCTGGTTCAGAAGGGTCCCCACGTTACGGATGCTTTTAAGTCGTTTCCTTATCTGGTGTAATGTTTCGTCATCATTGATGTCGAAAATATCCGCCCTGATCTGAGCGAAGAGGATCCGCAGGTATTCTTCGGCTCCCTTCCTCACACTTTTTTCTTTCAGCTCACTAAGGCTTGCCAGTGTTTTCTGATGTTGTTTTTTGAACCGTTTGGTATCAAAACGTTCTAATGTTGAGAGAAAACGGTTGCTGGCTTTTTGCTGCCTGGGTTTGAGGTGTTGCCGGTACCTGATAAGCACCTGTGACTGGTAAGGCTGGGTAAGTTTAAGGTTCAGGGTTATACTGCGGATGTCGCCAGCCCTCTTGAATAAAGGGTTCAGCAAACGGTTTATGGAGGCTATGCCATTTTTGTTGCCTGAAAGGGATTTTTTCAGGTCCATGAGCACCCGCAGATTTTTAATGTCTACCCTTACCTTGTGAAGCCGCTGTTCATCGAGATCCTTAGCTTCCTTTAAGTCTTTTATAAAGTGCTTTTCATGCGATCTGTAAATGCGACTAATTGTGTTCTTCGCCATGCTGCTGCTTTCTGTTCAATTTTTATGCCAGCACTTAATTTTTCAGAACAGGTCCTCCAGCAAGTTGTCTTCAACCAGGTTTGGCAGCGTAACCTTCAGGTCGGGTCTGCGCTCCATTTCTCTTTTAATGGCAAACATGGCCTCATTGTTGCGGGCCCAGCTTCTGCGGGCAATACCGTTGTTCACATCCCAGAAAAGCATGCCTGCCAGCCTTCTGGCCGCGGCCTCTGAACCATCAAGTACAAGACCAAAACCGCCGTTTATCACCTCGCCCCAGCCTACACCACCTCCGTTGTGCAGGCTCACCCAGGTTGCGCCCCTGAAGGAGTCACCAGCAAAATTCTGTACTGCCATATCAGCGGTAAAACGGCTGCCGTCGTAAATGTTGGAAGTTTCCCTGTACGGACTGTCGGTACCGCTAACGTCGTGGTGGTCGCGCCCAAGCACCACCGGGGCTTTTATTCTGCCTTCTTTGATGGCATGGTTGATTGCCTCTGCAATTTTTATTCTTCCTTCGCTGTCGGCGTAAAGTATCCTTGCCTGAGAACCCACTACCAAATTGTTTTTTTGCGCGTCACGGATCCAGATGATATTATCTTCAAGCTGCTGACTAATCTCCCCCGGGGCGTTCTCGTAAAGTTTTTCAAGCACCTCCTGTGCAAGCAGATCGGTTTGTAAAAGGTCGGCCGGATCGGCCGAGGTACATACCCAGCGAAAAGGGCCAAAGCCATAATCAAAACACATTGGACCCAGTATATCCTGCACATATGAACGGTACCTGAACTCTTCGGTGCTTCCGGCTGCAAACACATCGCCTCCCGCCCTTGACACTTCCAGCAAAAAAGCATTTCCATAATCAAAAAAGTACATGCCCCTGGCAGTGAGTTTATTGATAGCGTCAATATGGCGCCGCAATGATGTCTGTACGTGGTTTTTGAAATGCTCAGGCTCCTCGGCCATCATGCGGTTGCTTTCTTCAAATGAAAGACCGGCGGGATAATAGCCCCCGGCCCAGGGATTGTGCAGGGATGTTTGATCGCTGCCTATGTGAACCGGAAAATTCTCTGCAGCCAACCGTTCCCAGAGGTCAACTACATTTCCCTGAAAAGCGAGGCTGATCGCTTCTCTGGCTTCGCCGGCAGCAGCAGCTCTTTTCAGCAGGTCATCCAGGTCACTGAATACTTCGTCGACCCAGCCCTGTTCGTGGCGGGTTTTTACTGCTTTTGGATTGATCTCTGCAACAATACTCACCAAACCGGCAATACGCGCGGCTTTTGGCTGTGCACCACTCATTCCTCCCAACCCTGAGGTAACAAAGATCTTTCCCCTTCGTTCTTCTTCCGTTTTGAATTTTTTGCGCGCCGCATTCATAACGGTGATGGTTGTGCCATGCACTATGCCCTGCGGACCTATATACATAAAACTACCTGCGGTCATTTGTCCGTACTGTGTCACACCCAGCGCATTAAATTTTTCCCAATCATCCTGTTTGCTGTAATTGGGGATCATCATGCCGTTTGTAACAACCAGCCGCGGCGCATCGGGATGTGAGGGAAAAAGGCCGAGCGGGTGTCCGCTGTTGAGCACCAGGGTCTGCTCATCGGTCATGTTTGCCAGGTACTGCATGGTGAGCAGGTACTGCGCCCAGTTCTGAAATACAGCGCCATTACCTCCGTAGGTAATCAGTTCATGCGGGTGCTGGGCCACAGCATGATCGAGATTATTGCAGATCATGTGCATTATTGCGGCGGCCTGTTTTGACCTGTAAGGGTACTCTGAAATTGGTCTGGCGTAAATTTTGTAAACCGGGCGGTAACGCTGCATGTAAATTCGGCCAAAGGTTTTAAGTTCCCGGGCAAACTCGGGGGCCAGTTGCTGATGCAGTGAAGCCTTAAAATAACGCAGGGCGTTGCGTACCGCCAGTTTTTTTTCTTCCGTGCTCAGAATATCTTTTCTTTTAGGCGCATGGTTTACCTGCTCGTCGAAAAAAGGAGCCGGAGGTAATTCTTCAGGGATACCCTGCAGTATGAGGTTTTGAAAATCTGTCATAAAATGTTTGAGGATTCGAAGTAACGAAAATCAGCAAATTATGTTCACTGTTTTTCTGCGATATTTTTTCTCTCAGTTCTTTTTTGGAGGCTCGCCGGGTTTGATAAAATTGCCGGTTTTTTTATTATAGCCGTACGGACAGTGTTTACAGCCGCTTTTGCAGCAATAGCCCCGTTTCAGGTGATATTTTTCGGTAAAAACGATGTATCCTTCGGCACTGTAGTAAAAGTCTTCAGGATCCAGTTCCTTTTTAAACATTATTAATCGAGCCGCTTGATGGTACAGCCAATTGATTTGGTTTCCTGAATAACCGGAGTTTCTCCTTTCAGCACTGCTGTAATTGCATCCCGCAGGTATGCTTGTTTTACAGCTGAAGCATCCTTTACGTTGTCGTCTATTGCACCCTTATACACCAGCTGGTTTTTATTGTTGAAGAGAAAACACTGTGGTGTGCGGCCGGCACCAAAGGCATTGGCAACCTTGCTGTTTTCATCAACCACGTATGCACAGTTTAAGCCAAGTTGTTTGTGGTACTTCGCCATTTCGTTAAAACTGTCTTCTTCATTTCTCTGTGCTTCATTGCTGTTAATGATTATACATCCCAGTTTACTGCCTAAACAAAGATCAGCATATTCTTTGATCCGGTTTTCGGTCAGTTTCACGTAGGGGCAGGTGTTGCAGGAGAAAATGACAAGTATTCCGTTTTCTCTGATTTCAGAAGCAATACTCAGCATTTTTCCACTCACATCTTTCATTTTTGTTTCGGTCATGGGCGCCGGGTGATTGAGTGCCAGCTCCTCATACGGATGATTATTGATAAAAGCCAGCAAAGCACCGCATACTATCAGCAGGATTAAAAAAACCGAACCTTTTGTTTTCATGAGAATGGTGTTTAAAGCAAAGTTAAAACAATAAGCAGGCTGATTTGCCTGTGGAATGTTAAAGACCGCAATTGTGTTAACAGAAAAATGTGTTAAAGTGGCAGTTATTTGCCATGTTTAGCGCCATCATAGGCCCATTTAACATAAATAGCACCCCAGGTAAACCCACCGCCAAATGCTGAGAGAATAATATTGTCTCCCTTTTTCAGTTGTTTTTCGTAGTCCCAGAGCAGGAGAGGAATTGTGGCTGCAGTAGTATTGCCGTACCGTTCAATGTTCATCAATACTTTTTCTGGTCCTACGCCCATGCGGCTGGCAGTGGCATCAATTATCCTTTTGTTGGCCTGGTGGGCCGCGAGCCATTGTACATCCTCAGCTTTAAGGTTGTTTTTTTCCATGATGCGTGCGCTTACTTCAGCCATATTTACCACGGCGTGTTTGTAAACCGCCTGACCCTCCTGGTAAACATAGTGCATCTTGTTGGTAACCGTCTCAATTGAAGGGGGACGCAGAGAGCCTCCTGCTTTCATGTGCAGGTGCTGCGCACCATTGCCGTCTGAGTGAAGAATAAAATCAATTACACCATTATTGTCTGTGGAAGGTTCAAGAAGAACTGCACCGGCCCCATCACCAAAAATAACGCAGGTAGTGCGGTCGCTGTAATCAATGATACGACTCATCATGTCGGCACCCACAACAACCACCTTTTTATATTTACCTGTTTCAATAAACTGTGCTGCGGTGGCGAGTGAGTACAAAAAGCCTGAGCAGGCAGCATTGATGTCGAAGCCCCATGCGTTTGTGGCTCCCAGTTTAGCGCAGATAAGGTTGCTGGTTGAAGGAAAAGTCATGTCGGGAGTAACGGTTCCGCAAATAAGCAGATCAATCTCCGTGGGATCAATTCCCCGTTTTTTGCAAAGCAGTTTTACAGCCTCAACAGCCATGTCGGAGGTGGCTTTGTCTTTATTGTTTTCTATGCGCCTCTCTTTAACTCCGGTACGGGTAGTGATCCACTCGTCGGTGGTATCGATCATTTTTTCGAGGTCGGCATTGCTGAGTACGTTCTGGGGAACAAACCCCGCGGTGGCTGTGATTGCGGCTCGGATCATTTACTGAAAGCTTTGTGCTATTTTTTCGTTGAGGCGCGCATCAATTACTTCTTTGGCAAGCAGCAGCATATTTTTAAACGCAAGTGCGCTTGAAATTCCGTGACCGATCACCACATTTGAATTAACTCCAAGCACCGGCGTGCCGCCATATAATTCATAATTAAATTTGTCAAAATACTCGTCACTGCGATTACGTTCTTTAATGGCATCATAAAATGCCTCGGCAGTTTTAAGAAGAATATTACCCACAAATCCTTCGCACACTATCACATCGGCTTTGTTCTTGAACAATTCCCGACCTTCAAGGTTGCCGATAAAATTAAAATCTTTTGTATCCTTCATCAGGGCATAAGCTGCCTGAGAAACGAGGTTTCCCTTTTCAGGCTCCTCACCAATATTCAATAAGGCAACTTTCGGATTTTTGATCTTGTAAACCTCGCGTGCGCAGATCGAACCCAATATGCCAAACTGGTACAACACATCGGGTTTGCAGTCGGCGTTGGTGCCAACATCAAGCAGCAGACCAAAGCCGCCGTCTTCCTTCGGCAAAATGGTGGTGATACACGGCCTGATAACACCGGGAATTGCCTTTACGGTGAACATTGATCCCACAAGCATTGCACCGGTATTTCCTGCACTGGCAAATGCATCGATCTGTTTTTCTTTCAGCAGCCGGAAACCAACAAAAATGCTGCTGTTTGGTTTCTGAGAAAAGGCTTTTGTAGGCGACTCTCCCATCTCTATTACATCGGTGGTATGAGCGTATTCAAACTGTTCGGGATCAGTGTCGTGTTTTCTGAAAAAATCCTTGGCAACCTCACTGTCGCCAATCAGCACCAGCTTTACGCCCTTGGGCAGTTCTTTCATTGCCATCAGCACTCCTTCCAGACAGTTTTGGGGAGCGTAATCTCCTCCTAAAATATCAAAGCCAATCTTCATTCCGCTTGAGTAAGGTTTTTTTTACCAAAGCACAATAATACAATTTTCCGGCCTCAAAAGCACCGTAAAAAAACTTGTAAAATCTAAATTAATGCTGTAAAAAATCGAGTTGTATGCGGGCCCCACGGCTGTTAGAGAAGCTTACTGTGCCGTCGATCTGCTCGGCCAGGGTTTTAATTAAAAAGATGCCCAGAGAAAGGCTGGGAGCGTTAAAATCATAACCTTCAGGAAAACCTTCCCCGCTGTCCTCTGCCGTTAATAAAACCCGGTTGCTGCTGTGCTTTTTAATCTCTATCCTGAACTCTCCCTTATTTCCCCGCCTGGCACGAAAGGCATATTTAATACTGTTGGTGACAATTTCGTTAAGGATCAGGCCCAGGGGGATTGATTTACTAACCGGGAGTACTATATCATCATAGTTTTCGACAAGATCTACCGATTTCTGAAGGTTGTAGGTGTAAAACAGTTCACGTATGAGCTCTGTAGAGTACCTGGCTACATCGATACTTTTAAGGCTGGGATTTTCAAAAAGCATGCGGTGAACCAGCGCCATACTCAGTATCCTGTTCTTACTGTCGCTTATTACCTGCCTGGCTTCGTCATTAGAAGTGGCATCGCTCTGCAGGTTAAGTAAGCCGGAGATTATGGCAAGGTTGTTTTTTACCCTGTGGTGCAATTCTGCGAGCAGTATCTCCTTCTCTCTCAGGGTGGTGTTAACAGCTTGCTGGGCCTCGGTAAGACTTTGGTTCTGGTTAATGATCTCTCTGCTCTGCTGTGTAATAAGTCTGGAAAGAAGAAAACAAAGCACGCCGGTGGTTGCCGCAGCTATAACCAGGTTGTAATGCCAGATGGTGTTGATCTTTTCAGCATCAAGGCTGGCAAGTCTTAAGCCGGGTATGTTAATGATCAGGTTTGCCGCAAGAAAAACGGAGCAAAGTGCCACATGCAATATTGTATACCTGTCTTTAAAAGAAGGATTATTAAGCAAAACAACACTTACAATCAGCGGGAAGTAATAGAGGTAAGCCCCTACTGCAACAGGGTACTGCTGGTTGATAAAGAAAATAGCTGCGTTTACGGTTATGGTAAAAACAAGAAATGCCAGTCGTGTTTTTTTTCTCCAGCTCAGCCACAGCGCCCCGGTATGCAGGAACAGAAAAACGGTGCTGGGAATTAAACCAATGTAAATGTCAGCAGTGAGGTAGGAGGTATAGCCAACCAGAAGGAAGAAGGCTACAAGCAGGTTAAGGAAATTAATTGTTTTGATCTTCCTGCGCGCATCAGGAGTATGCCGCTCTTCAACGCCAAGTTCGAGTATCGTATAAAAAAGCCTCTTCAGGACAATAAAGGTACTGGGCAAAAACAAAAAGCAGGCGGTTAACGCCTGCTTTTATCAACTTATAAGTCTTAATTAAAAGGTCTTATGCTTTTTTCTCCATTACCACGTTGCCCTTGTAGTAAAGTTTACCTTCAAACCAGTGCGCGCGGTGCATTAAATGCGCCTCGCCGGTAGCAGGATCTTTTGATAGGGTCATAAGCGGCGCTTTATAAGTGGCGCGGCGTGAATCCCTGCGTGAGCGTGATAATTTTCGTTTAGGATTTGGCATGATTTCTATGTTTAATTTTTATTGTACTTTATCTTATTTAGTTTTTCCCAAATGGGATTTTCAGGGTCATCGGAGCTCTCTTCACTATCATCTTCACCGGAAGCAGCAAGTTCATTCAGCTTGTCGAGCATCTGGTAATCACATTTGAACGTTTCCTCATCAAGCTCACAGGGAACTTTTCTCGCAGGAAGCGCCAACACCGCTGTTTCATACAGGTACTGCGCGAGGTCAAATTCCTCAACACCCTCCGGGATCACAAGGATCTCATCGGTGCTCTCTTCAGGATTACCATGTTTAACCACAAGCTCACCTTCCGCGCTTACCGGATATCCAAATGACTTCAGACACCGGTCGCAATCAACACCCACGGTTCCATTGAGCTGAACTGCCATCTGCAGAAGGTTATTCTGTTTCGTCAATTGAGCTTTTACCTGGAGGTCTGCACTGGTAATCTCACTGTTTTCAACTGTTTTAAAGAACGCGTCCTTTATCTCGAACTCAAAATCGTGTACGCCAACCGGTAAGCCTCCAAACCTGACTATGTACTGACTTTTGCCCATCTCCACAATACTTCCCTAAAAAAAGGATTGCAAATATACGCTTTTAGTCTGATTTTCAAAAAAATATCGACAATAAAAGGCCCTTAAAAGCTTTATAATGACAATTTTAGGAATTAATGCCTAAAAATTCCGGTAGCTGTTCCAGATACCGCTTTTTAACCCAATGTAAAGATAGGGGTTTTGCAGTGTGTAAATGCCCGGGATCTGTTCGGAGCGCTGTATATAACCAAGCTCCAGCCGCAGGTTCATGGCTGGAATTACAAAGTAAGTAAAACGCAAATGGGCCTGCAGCATGGTAAAGGACAAGCCCTGACCGGTATAATGCCCATATTCAGCATGGCGGGTGTTGTAACTCAGAAAAATGTTGCTTCCTACATTTGAACTGCGGTTCAGCGAATCGCGGCCAGCTTTCACCAACATGGTCTGCAAATAAATTTCCCAGCGATCGCGCCGCAAACTAACTGAACCTAGCAATTCCCTGAAGTTGGCTCCCAGTGGATGGGCCAGGGGATAAGCATAGTGGCCATAGTTCTGGTCGGGCAGGCCGTGTGTATAAGTATAAGGACGAACCTGGTTGTATTCGGCCACAAGTTCAAGTCCTTTTATTCTGAAGGCATTAATATAGCGCGCTCCAAGTTGCCAGGCCTGTTTATTGGCCCACCAGCCGCGCCGGGCACGGATCTCACTCAGATAAAATTCATCCAGCCCCAGTTGACCATACAGGCGTATGGTTTTAAAGAGTATTCCGCTTAGATTTAAGCCTATAAATGAATTATCGGGAGATCCTACCGAATATTCAACTGGTCTGAAAAAGATTAGCGGATTAAGATAATTTACCTCAAAGTTCCGCACCTGGTTGGTATCTGTTCCGCGCCAGACAATGTTCTCGAACAGCCCAATATTAAAGTTTTTGGTCACATTCCAGCTGAGATAATGAAAGGTGGCGTATTTGTGACGGAAGCGGCGCTGCATTTGCGCGGCCTGTGATACATCGTTTAACAGTGTATACCAGACATTATATTGCAAGCGCCAGATGTTGGTGTTAATTCTAAAGTATGGATAAGCCGGCGCAAAATCGCTGAGTAATACAGAGCGCTGACCGTTACCTATAAAATGTTTGCCTCTGCCCAGCTGAAAGTTAAAGATCTTGTTGTTGTGTGGTGAGTAGGACAGATAACCCTGATAATCGAAAAAATTATAGGCGGCTGTTTTTGTGGGGTAAGCCTGGCCGAATTCCGGCAGCACATTTGATAAAGCTACTGTGGTATCAATAAAAAAGGGTAAAACCTGGTTACCGGCGATCATGGTTGCCGCAAAAGTAAAATCGTCGTTGATGTTTAGTTTCAGGTGCATGCCGCCGGCTGCAGCGGGTAATACTTTTCGCTGCAGCGCGTCATAACCAAGCTCTGTTTCAATTAAAGGATGAAACTGCAGGTTAAACCAGTTGCGTGCCTCAGGTCGTTCATTATAAGTGCGGCTCAGAAAAAAATTACGGAAGCTGTAAGCCTGATAGGGTAATGCCGAATCACTTGCTTTTACATAACTGCTGCTGAGGTAGGGCCTGAAAGCGGCGTGAAATTTTACACTGGGCTGGGTAATGCTCCATTGCTCGAAGTTGCGTTGTATGTGCTCGTTTAAAAAGGCGTTTTTCGCCATGGCCTCGTATTGCGCCTGGTAAAAAGCCGGAAACAAACAAAACAACAAAAGCCAGCGGAACATGGGGGCAAAAGTAGTGAAAAGAAGAAGTTTAAATGAATGCAGGAATAGGGGCGGTACTGGGTCAATATTTTCGCTGTCTGATGCCATCTCTCTGAACAACAGTTAACGTGGAATCAGCACTAAATCCAGATTTTGAAACGAGTTCATGTATGATGCCTGCGGGTTCAGAAGGATCAAATCCGCCTAGCCTCAAAAAGATAACACCACCCTTTGGTTTGTTGCCCAAGTTGAATATCAAGGGCACCATAGTCTGCCTCAAATGTCAGTATGGTGCGATGCTCCAAATTAGAGATTTGGATAACTTCAATGTCAGTGATGCCCATAAAATCCACGCCAATTGAAATTATGTCATGGCCTTTTTCCTTCAAAGCTAAAACACTTGCCTGTGGGAAATTTTCGTTGGCCAAAAATTTCATCAGGCAGATTTACGGGACTGCGCATACAACATACCGTCTTTTAAACAATCGTAGATATATGCGAAAATAGCTCTGAGGTGTTCTTCCTTCAGTCGGGGATAGTTTTCCAGTAACTGCGGAACTGTCCACCCGTCAGCCATCAGCCCGATCACATGGTCTACAGCAAGTCTGGTACCTTTTATCGTTGGTTTTCCAAGTAAAACGTCTTTATCTGAAGTGATATAGTCCTGCCATTTCATAATAATAAATATACAAATTTGAAAGCAAAGCGGCAATGGCTGTCTTATACGAAATGCGGACTGTGATTCAGGTGAATCCCAACAAAAAAAAACGCAGCACCTTTTTAGGGATGCTGCGTTTACATAAAAAAACATGATCTTAAGCAGTCTTCATCTCGCTCAGCACCTTGTTCATGGCGCGAACGGCCTCGGCGCTCTTATTAAAGGCAGCCTGCTCCTCGTCGTTTAATTTGTAATCGATGATCTTTTCCCAGCCGTTTTTGCCAACTATTACTGGTACACCAAGACAAATATCTTTTTGGCCGTATTCTCCATCGAGCATTACACAGCAGGGAAACAATTTTTTCTGATCGTGAACAATACTGTGTACCAGAGCCGCAACAGCAGCACCGGGAGCATACCAGGCACTGGTGCCCAACATGCCTGTAAGGGTAGCGCCACCCACCATTGTGTCGGCCGCCACTTTTTTAAGTTTTTCGTTATCCAGGAATTGCGAAACGGGAACACCGGTGTAAGTAGCCAGTCTGGTTAGGGGTATCATGGTGGTATCTCCATGGCCGCCAATTACCACTCCGTTGATGTCGCTTGCCGGTGCTTCGAGGGCCATAGACAGATAACATTTGAACCTTGCGCTGTCAAGTATTCCGCCCATGCCAATTACGCGTTGTTTTGGAAGTTTACTTTCTTTCAGCGCCAGGTAGGTCATGGTATCCATCGGATTACTCACCACAATAATTACCGCTTCAGGAGAGTGTTTTAATACATTTTCAGTAACGGTCTTTACGATGCCGGCGTTTATGCCAATCAGTTCTTCGCGGGTCATACCTGGTTTGCGGGGAATACCGCTGGTAATTACCACCACCTTGCTGCCTGCTGTTTTTGCATAATCGTTTGTGCTGCCGCTTATTCGCGTATTAAAACCGTTAAGAGTGGCTGTCTGCATAAGATCCAGTGCCTTGCCTTCAGCAAAATTCTCTTTTATATCTAGAATTACCACCTCGCTGGCTATGCCATTCATTGCAATGTACTCTGCGCAGGTTGCGCCCACATTTCCTGCTCCTATTACCGTTACTTTCATTTTGTGATCTTATTTATGTGTTTGATATTGATTCGTGCAAAATTATTCATTTAGATGCCTTTCTGCCTGCTGTTAACAAATTATAGAGGCTTTTTTATAAAGGTTTGATTTCAGCGGCCAGATTAAAGAGTTTTTCTTCTGTAAAATGATCGCTCATCAGTTGTAATCCCATAGGAAGTCCGTTACTGTGAAAACCGCAGGGCACCGAGATGGCTGGAATTCCGGCGATGTTTGCCTGCACAGTAAAAATATCTTCCAGGTACATTTTTATTGGATCGGCGCTGTTTTTACCGAATTCAAATGCAGTTCCGGGTGTTGAAGGGGTTAAAATAAAATCATGTTCCTTCAGGATCTCCTTCGTTTTATCATGTATAAAACGGCGCACCTGTTGACCTTTGTTGTAATAGGCATCGTAATAGCCTGCGCTCAGCACAAAGGTTCCCAGCATTATTCTGCGTTTTACCTCGGTGCCGAATCCTTCACTGCGCGACTTTTTGTAAGCGCTCTCAAGATCAGTCGCGGCTTCGCTGCGATGACCATAATGTATGCCCGAAAAACGCGAGAGGTTTGAAGAAGCCTCAGCTGTGGTAAGAACATAATACGTAGGCACCAGGTAGTCGATATAAGGAAAATCAACTGCCTCTACCTGGTGGCCGGCACGGGTTAGCTCTTCTATTTGCTTCTCAACAGCAGCGCGTACCTCAGGATCAATTCCCGGATTTTCAAGACAGTCTTTAATATAGGCTATGCGGTATGTAGTCTTCTTGCCCAGCGCTTTGGAATAAGCAGCTACCTCGCGCGAGGAACTGGTATTGTCTCGGAGATCTTTACCGCTGATCACTTCCATCATTATGGCAGCGTCTTCAACTGTCTTGGTGATGGGACCAATCTGATCAAATGAAGACGCATAGGCGATAAGGCCGTAACGAGAAACCCTGCCATAAGTAGGTTTAACCCCAACCGTGCCGGTAAATGAGGCAGGCTGACGAATTGAACCGCCTGTGTCAGAACCCAGGCTCACATGGCAGAGGCCTGCAGCCACTGCGGCTGCCGCACCCCCTGATGAACCGCCGGGAACAAATTTTTCATTCATAGGATTCAGCACATTGCCAAAAGCCGAGTTCTCGTTACTGCTGCCCATGGCAAATTCGTCGCAGTTAAGGCGTCCGAGTATGATGGCATCTTCTTTTAAAAGCTGTTCAACAACAGTAGCGCTGTATAATGATTCAAAATTTTCAAGGATCTTCGAAGAGGCGCTTACCTTGTGGTTCTTGTAACAGATATTGTCCTTTAACCCAATTACCACACCGGCAAGTTTACCCGCTGAACCTTCTGCGATCTTTTTATCTACTTCCTTTGCCTGCGCTGTGGCCGATTCACTAAAGACTTCCAGCCAGGCATTAAGCCGGCTGGTTTTTGAGGCAAGATCAATTAATTCTTCAACTAAGGTGCTGGCAGTTATTTTGCCTGACTGCAGATCGATACGCAGGTTATTTATTGTGCTGAATCTATACACTGTAAGGGTTATAAAAAACAAAAGCGTTATACCGGCCGGAATAACGCTTCAAATCTACAAATATGATTTATTTTTTTTCGGCTTCGCTGCCCTCAGATTCCCCGCTGCGGCTGGCTTCTTTAAAGTCTTTTACACCGCGGCCCAGTCCTTTCATTAATTCAGGAATTTTTTTACCGCCAAAAAGCAGAAGCACAATAATCAGGATGATAATGATCTCCTGGGCACCCATGCCAAACAATAATACAAACAATGCTGTCATTTTTTGATTTCTTCCCGCAAAGATAGGCTTTTATTGCAGCCCTGCCAAATGTTTGAATTGGCCGGCAGGTGTGAATTGCGGCTTGATTATGGGCAAAAGTGTGAATTTGGCCACTGGAAAGTTTATGAGATCGCTTTCCGGATGGCGATGTAAGAATCCTGTGTTTTTTTAAGGATTCAAAGTTTGACCATTCGTACAAAAATAGCTAACCTTACAGTCGCAAAAACCGAACTGATCATGGCTCCAGATACGCCCTTAGATTACCTTCCGATTTTTATCATGTTTACAATCGCTGTAGCCTTTGCCGGTGCTTCGTTGTGGCTAACTCATATTCTGGGTCCCAGGCGTAAAACAAAGATCAAACTTGATACTTTTGAATGCGGGATTGAAGGGGTAGGTAA
>JAEZDS010000027.1 GCA_023433205.1 Bacteroidota bacterium | reverse complement strand
ATACATTTCTGTTGATTATTCACCGGTGTTGCTGGAGGAGATCACTAATTTTGTTGAATCAACCTTCAAGCACATCAGCGAGGCAAAACACCTGAAGTTTGAGCTCCAGGCAGAAGACGATCTGCCGCGGCAGATTGAGACAGACAGCCAGCGGCTGAACCAGATACTGAAGAACTTGCTTTCAAATGCTTTCCGCTTTACCGAAAAAGGCAGCGTGGGACTGCGAATATATAAAGCTAAGAACCACGAATGGAAGACTGAGCTTCCCAGCCTCGAAAGTGCAGGGCATGTGATAGCATTTGAGATCAGCGATACCGGAATTGGCATTCCAAAAGAAAAGCAGAACATAATTTTTGAAGCCTTTCAGCAGGCCGAAGGATCAACAAGCCGCAAATACGGGGGAACAGGACTTGGCCTTTCCATAAGCAGAGGCCTGTCAGAACTACTGGGCGGTGTTATTGAGCTGGAAAGTGAGGAGGGCCGTGGCAGCAAATTCACCCTCTTCCTGCCTGTAAAGGTGTCGGGGGTAACCAGGACAAAACAAAAAGAATCAAAGAATAAAGCCATTGTAAAGAACGCGATAAAAGCAGCGCCTGAGGTAAATTACCAGATATCTGAGCTTGACCAGTATTTTGTTGATGAGGTGGGCGACGACAGAGAGAAGCTTGATTCTGGCGATAAGGTGCTGATGGTGGTTGATGATGACATCGATTTTGCAAAAACCGTTGTTAACAAGGCGCACGAAAGTGAGCTGAAAGTGGTTGCCACAACGAGGGGAAGCGATGTTATTGACTTTGTGACACAGTTCCGTCCGCTGGCAATAATTCTTAATCTGAATCTTCAGGATACCAACGCATGGAAGGTGATTGACAGACTAAAAAATGACCTCACACTGCGGCATTTACCCGTATATGTTACTTCCTCTTCAGCCGAGGACAAAGACGGGGCAATGAAACGCGGTGCCCGATTTTTTCTGACAAAACCACTGCAGCCCGAAACCATCGAAAGGATCTTCAGCGATATTGAATTTTACACGCAGAAAGAGTTTAAGAATCTTTTGCTGGTTGATGATAAAAAAGAGGACCTGGATGAACTGGAAGCCAACCTTGAGGGGCCGGATGTGAAAATAAGCAGGGCCCTTACCGCAAAAGAAGGCATTGAACTGGTAAGAACGCAGGACTTCGATTGTGTAGTTCTTGATCTGCTGCTGCCCGATGCCAACGGACTCGAAATCATCAAAGAACTTGAGGCGCAGAATGCAGATCCGATAACCTCTGTGATTGTGTATTCTGCAAAGGACCTCACCCAGAAGGAAAAGGGACGGCTGAGTCAGTTTGCCCACAGGATAATACTTAAAACACCAAACTCTTTAAATCATCTGACGGATCAGGTTGCATTGTTCCTGCACAGGGAACATGCCAGACTCCCGGAAAAAATGCGACGCTCCATAGAGTCTTTCTGCCAGAGTGAAGATGTATTAAAGAACAAAACGGTGCTGATTGTGGATGACGACATGCGCAATCTTTTTGCACTCACCACCGCACTGGAACGATTTAACCTAAACATTATAACGGCAGAAAGCGGACAGGAGGCAATTGACAGCTTAAAAGGCGGGAATAAGATTGATATAGTGCTGATGGACATTATGATGCCGGAGATGGATGGTTATGAGACCATGAAACGGATCAGAGCGGAAGATAAGAACAAGGATATCACCATAATTGCCGTAACAGCAAAGGCAATGAAGGGCGACAGGCAGAAATGTATTGAATCAGGGGCATCAGATTATATGACCAAGCCGGTAAATGTAGACCAGTTGCTGGGATTAATGCGGGTGTGGCTGAAATAGCAGGTATTTATATTGCAAGGAAAATATTATGAATTTAAAAAGCGATAAAAGTGTTGAGATCCTCATAGTTGATGACCGTGAAGAGAATCTTATGTCGCTTGAGGCCATCCTCAGTAACGAGGACTATAAGCTTGTGCGCGCCGGCTCGGGCAAAGAAGCGCTGAAGATACTATTGCAGGATCACGACTTTGCCATCATTCTTATGGATGTGCAGATGCCCGTAATGGATGGCTTTGAGACGGCTTCTATCATTCGCGACAGCGAAAAATTCAAACATGTACCTATTATCTTCCTTTCAGCTAACACTGATAAGCAGGAAGACATCTTTAAAGGTTATAAAACAGGGGCAGTTGATTACATGGTTAAACCCCTTTCGCCGGAGATATTGAAGGCGAAAGTGGGTGTGTTTGTTGAGCTGCACAGAAAAAACCATGAACTCGTTAAACAGGGGGAGTATCTCACTGAACTTAACAGCAAACTGCAGCAGCAATCAACTTACGTGCGCAGTCTTATTGAGGCAAGCATTGATCCCCTGATCACAATCAACTCTGAAGGTAAGATCACCGACGTGAACGAGGCTGTGGAGAAAATTGTGGGATTAAAACGTGAGCGCATAATGGGCACCGACTTTTTCAATTATTTTACCCAGCCCAGGATCGCCCAGCAGGTGTATGAAGAGGTTTTTGAGAAGGGATCAATTGTTGACTACCAGCTAACTATCAGGCACAGGAATGGAAATCTCACTGATGTGCTTTTTAACGGATCTTTATACAAGGATCAGGAGGGAAATGTGTTGGGAGTTGTTGTGGTAGCGCGTGAGAAACTGCTCAGCAAGTACTCGCGCACCCTGATTGAGGCCAGTCTTGACCCGTTAATTACCATTAACTCAGAGGGCAAGATCACCGACATGAATCAGGCACTTGCCAACATTACGGGTATTACAAGGGAAAAGATCACCGGCACCGACTTTTTCGACTACTTTACCGATCGCGAAAAAGCAAAGGAGGTTTACCAGGAGGCTTTTGCCAGAGGATATGTTGTAGATTCTCCCCTCACCATACGCCACCGCGACGGGAAGCTAACTGATGTGTTGTTTAACGGATCTGTTTATAAGGATGAACGCGGGAATGTGCTGGGAATAGTTATTGTGGCCCGTGACATTACCGCGCGGAAAAAATTTGAGAACGAGCTTATTGAAGCGCGGAAAAAAGCCGAGAAAGCCGCTAAGATCGCTGAGGAAGCGGTGAAGGCGAAACAGCAATTCCTCTCTAACATGAGCCACGAAATAAGAACGCCAATGAACGCCATTGTGGGTTTCACAAAGGTGGTTCTGAAAACAGAGCTCAGCGAAAAACAGCGGGAATATATCAACGCCATCAAGATATCGGGTGATGCCCTTATCGTGCTCATTAACGATATTCTCGACCTTGCCAAGGTAGATGCCGGAAAAATGACCTTTGAGAAGATCCCCTTCAAACTTTCGGCGTCGGTTTATGCCATGCTGCATTTGTTTGAAACCAAGATCAAAGAGAAAAATATTGAGCTGATCAAAGAGTACGATACCTCCATCCCTGAGGTGCTGATTGGCGACCCCGTGAGGTTGCACCAGATAGTGCTAAATCTGGTGAGTAACGCAATAAAATTTACTTCTAAAGGAAAAATTACGGTGGGCGTAAAACTCATTGATCAGGACAATGATAAAGCAACCATTGAATTTTCAGTGAGCGATACCGGCATTGGCATTCCGCCTGACAGACTTGAAAGCATTTTTGATAATTTCCAGCAGGCAACCAGTAATACCTCCCGATTATATGGAGGTACAGGTTTGGGACTAGCCATTGTTAAACAACTTGTACAGGCACAGGGCGGCACTATTAAGGTTACCAGTAAACAAAACGAAGGTTCTACCTTTTGTTTTATTTTGTCGTTCAAGAAAGCAAAAGATAAGTCATTGCCGGGAGACAACCCGAATCAGCAGGATGACAGTGAAGAGGTGAAGAACGGAAAAATTCTTGTGGTGGAAGATGTGGCGCTGAACCAGCTGCTGATGAAGACCCTTCTGGAGGATTTCGGGTTTGAGATGGAGGTGGCAGGAAACGGCCGCATTGCGGTGGAAAAGCTTGAGAAGAACCGCTACGATCTGGTGCTGATGGATCTTCAGATGCCAGAGATGAATGGGTTTGCCGCTACAGAGCATATCCGCAATCAGCTTAAACTCGATCTGCCGATAATTGCGCTTACCGCAGATGTTACCACCGTTGACCTCGAAAAGTGCCGTTCGGTTGGGATGAATGATTACATCTCTAAACCAATTGACGATAAAATTCTGCTGAAAAAGCTCAATCAGCATTTAAAAGCAAATTCCAATAACAAAGAAAAAGCAAAACAGATGAAAGACACTAACGGAGCAGAGTCGCAGGGACAGGGCAAATATACCAACCTTGATTTTCTGAGACAGCTCACCAAAAACAATCCCGATATGATCTCGGAGATGATCAACGTTTACCTTGAGGAAACTCCTGAACTTATAAAAAAGATGAAACAGGGTCTGGCCAAAGGTGATTATGAAGAGGTGCGGGCCGCTGCGCACTCAATTATCCCTTCTTTCTCAACCATGGGGATGAGCGAAGAGTACGCGGCAATGGCAAAAAAAATCCAGGAGAATGCCGAAAAAAAGGCGAATCCGGATGAGATCAAAGAGCTGCTGTCGAAGATCGGCAGGATTTGTGAAAATGCCTATGCCGAATTGCGGCAGGAACTCACAGCATTAAAGGAAATGTGAGCGCTATCAGATGGCAGGATTTCCTATGATACCCGGTGATGGGTGGCGGCACCCGGAACTGAGCGACCATAAAGCAGTTCTGGCGATTGAAAACTGCTTATTACCGAATAAGTTCATTATTTGAGTGAGTTAGACACTAGATTTGTAACATAACGATAATCAGATTCAGAGATGAAAAAACCCAACTATCAGGCAGTAAATGGAAATTTCTTTTTTCTTGCACTGCTTTTTACCATTTGTTCGTTTCAGTCACATTATGTTCTTGCTCAGCAGGTGTATGATGACTTTGAAGGCGGCAAGGTGATTCATTACAGTGAAAAGTTTGGTGTGCTCGACAGCGCGGCAAAGAATCCGGCCACCAATGATGTTAATAATTCTTCCACCTGCGCCATGTACGTGCGCGATGGCAGCAAAAAATTTGCAAATATTAAGATGAGCCTGAACCGGAACCTTTCAGGCGTTGAAAAATACGCCACCTACGAGGGTATTCCTCCGCGCCTTAAAATGAAAGTTTACACTACAGCCCCTCCGGGCACCCTGGTTGAAGTTTTACTTGGCAGCAGACGTGGTAACAACGATTATCCTGCCGGTACACACAGTCAGTATCAGGCATACACCTCAATCACCAATGAATGGGAAGAACTTGAATTCAAGTTTTCACAGGTCCCTCAGGGAAGCGAAACATCGGCCGATCAGATTGATCAGATAGTTTTACTTTTTAATCCGAATTCGTCAACCAGCGACGCTTATTATTTCGATGACCTCACCGGGCCGGCTCTGGGAGGGAATGCTCCGGCGGCCTCTCCTGACAACAATGTAAAACCTGCAGATGAAAAACAGGGAAAAACAAAAGAAAAAAGCAAAGTGCTTGGCAAAAAAACCGAGAAGAAAAAAGGAAAATAATCTGTTAAAGGCAGGGTGAATAATTTAAATTGTAGAAATGGAAGAAAGAGATATGCAAAAGCGTGAGGAGTTCGCCTTTGGGTGGCCGGGTATTGAAGCGAGCTGGACCTCCAGCGCCAAAAGTGGCGTTGGCACCGCTTACAATGCTAAAAGCAAGGTGTGGTATTCAATAGGACAGGGGATACTGAATGAGATCTATTACCCGCAGGTTGATCAGGCCTGCACCCGTGACATGAGTTTTATTGTTACCGATGGAAAGGAATTTTTCTCCGACGAAAAGCGGGATACTTCTCATCACATAAAACACATAGCCAAGAATGTTCCCGGCTATCATATCACTAATTCATGCAACTATCATTATTATCGCCTTGAGAAGGAGATCATCTCTGATCCGTCGCGCGATGCGCTGCTTCAGCGTGTACAGTTCTTTCCTACCAACAGGAAGAGAAAAGACTTCAGGTTATATGCAATTATAGCGCCTCACCTGGGCAACTCCGGAGCAGGTAATACTGCGTGGATTGGAGATTACAAGGGTGTGCCGATGCTGTTTGCCCGTCGTGGCGACGCTGCTCTGGCATTTGCCTGTTCAGTGCCCTGGAAAAAGAGCTCAGCCGGTTTTGTCGGAACATCCGATGGCTGGCAGGATCTTGAAAAACACAAACAGATGATGTGGGAGTTTCAGAAGGCTGAGAATGGCAACACGGCGCTTACCGGCGAGATAAACCTGGAGGAATGTCCCAACAATACCTTCGTGCTTTCACTGGGTTTCGGGCGCGACGCTGAAGAAGCTGGAATGCGCGCAAGAGCAGCCTTGTTTGAGAACTTCGACACCTGTAAAGCGCAGTTCATACAGGAATGGCACAAGTGGCAGAAAAAACTTTACGTGTTCGACAACAGCTCCAAACGCAGCCTCGCGCCCAAATATTTTAATATCAGCGCCACCATGCTCAGGGTACATGAGTCCAAAAGGCATCCCGGCGGACTGATCGCCAGCCTCTCTATTCCCTGGGGTTTTGATAAAGGTGATGTTGATCTTGGAGGCTACCACCTGGTATGGCCCCGTGATATGGTGCAAACTGCCGGCGGACTACTCGCAGCCCGTGCTTTTGAAGATGCACGCCGCGTTCTTAATTACCTGATGGTAACACAGGAAGGCGACGGGCACTGGATGCAGAACATGTGGCTGGATGGAGAGCCCTACTGGAATGGTATTCAGATGGACCAGACTGCACTGCCTATTATGCTTGTTGACCTTGTTAACCGCGAATCGCCGCTCACCGAGAACGATCTTAAGCACTTCTGGCCAATGATGAGAAAGGCCGCAAGCTTCCTGGTGGCGAACGGACCAATGACAAACCAGGATCGCTGGGAAGAGAATGCCGGTTATTCTACCTTTACACTTGCTGTGGAGATAGCAGCGCTGCTTATCGCTGCCGATTATGCAGAACATAACAACGAGCCTCAGGTCGCTGAGTTCCTGAGAGAGACAGCTGATTCATGGAACTCATGTATTGAACGCTGGACCTACGTTGAAGGATCAGACCTTGCACGTTTTGTCGGTGTTGATGGCTATTATGTAAGGATTAACGGACAGGAAAGTTTCGACGACGAGCATGGAAACGGATTACTTACCATCTCTAACCGTCCGCGTGGTGAGAATATCTGTCCTGCCAGTGAGATGGTGAGCCCGGACGCACTTGCACTCGTTCGTTTTGGTTTACGTTCTGCCGACGATCCAAGAATATTAAATACCATTAAGGTGATCGACGCCACACTTAAAATGGATCATCCTCAGTACGGCCCTGTATGGTACAGGTATAACCGCGACGGCTATGGTGAGACCGTTGATGGAAAACCATTTAAGTTCACAGGAATTGGTCGTCCCTGGCCTTTGTTAACAGGTGAGCGTGGTCATTACGAGGTGGCAGCAGGCAACATTGCAAATGCCGAAAAATTGCTTAAGACTTTTGAGAACTATGCGAATGAAACCGGTCTGTTCCCTGAACAGGTTTGGGATTCGGACGACATCCCTGAGCTCGGGCTTTTTTACGGAAAACCTACGGGAGGCGCTATGCCACTGGCCTGGGCACATTCAGAATACATAAAACTTTGCCGCTCTATTAAAGCAAAACGTGTGTTTGATATGCCTCAGCAGGTAGAACAGCGTTACCTCATCAATAAAGTTGAATCGAACCGCTTTATCTGGAGTTTTAAGAGCACTTACAAATACATTCCCAAGGGTCGTGATCTGCGTGTACACACGCTCGCCTGTGCCACTGTTAAATGGAGCACTGATAACTGGGAAACCAGCAATGAAGTGGTAACACTTGATTCAGGACTGGGCGTGTTCTTTGCCGATATCCCAACTTCGGCCTTCGATCATGAGCAATCCTTTGAATTCACCTTCTTCTGGCATGAATCAGGTACCGAAGAAGGCAGGAATTTCAGACTTACTATAGAAAAAGATAAAAAAAAGCAGCGGCAGGAAGAGCAGGCACTACCTGATCGCGATAAGATCAAGGTATTTCTTCCTTCCTGATCTGAAAAAGAAAAAGATAAATAAGGGCCACATGGGTGGTCCTTTTTGATTTTCGGGTCGATAATGATCCACGGAGTTTTCCTGTCAGGCTCTCTTCCGGATTTTGTCTTTTGATTCATCAGTACCCGATGGACATCAGCTCACAGACAGGCCGCAAAGCCCGGCCGTTCAGCGATGCAAACAGGGGTGTGATCGAATATCCGGCTGTGGCCGGCTGTACTGTTTTAACTTTACCCTAAAGCACTATAATGGAGACAAAAGTACCCTTACACATTTTTATTGTTGAAAATTGCAGGCTCTTTGTAAAATTGATCGATTACATTTTTTCGAAGAACATCAGCTTCCGTTTTCTCGATTTTCAGTGTGGCGAAGACTGCCTGAAAAATTTACATATCAATCCCGATCTTATCATTCTTGATTATTCTCTGCCCGGCATGAACGGCTACGAGACACTCCTTGAGATAAAGGAGCAGCTGCCTGCGGCTTATGTTATTATACTTCTGAGCGAAGAAGACAAGAAATTGCCTGCAGAATTTCTGAACGCCGGCGCGACCGACTATGTGATAAAAGACGGTTCGGAAGAGAAAAAGGTGATTGACAAGATCGAGGATTTTATAAAGAACAAAGAAGAGGAACAGCAAAAAAGAAAGTCACGCAGGCCCTGGCTAAAAAGGAAGTTGTACCTGGCACTGCTTATACTGATAATTCTTTCCATCAGTGCTTATTATTATTGATGATGGGCAATACCTCTGATAATTGTTCGGGATCACGGTGCAGACAGCTGGCGGTAGGACTTATTATTTTTGTACTGCTTCAGATTGGAGCAGCTCCTGTTTTAAAGGCAGGTTATCTGCAGAACGGCGACTCTGCCAGGGTTTTTTTTGAACGTGGGCTGCAGAAATTCGAGTCTGGAGATTTTGTTGAGGCCGTAAAATGGTATTCCAAAGCCATCAGAAGTGATTCATCAATGGTGATGGCATACATGAATCGCGGACACGCAAAAGCCAAGTTGCTTGATTACCGGGGCGCAATTGACGATTATAACCGCGTAATAAAGTTCAAGGGAATTTCCTGGGAGGTGTCGTATGAAGCCTATTTT
>JAEZDS010000015.1 GCA_023433205.1 Bacteroidota bacterium | reverse complement strand
CTTCGGCAGCGCTGATCTCAGCTCCGGGGTTATGAGAATACGATTCTTCCAATTGAACCTAGAATAAAATTAAAAAAAAGGAGCGCTGATCCGGCGCTCCTTTTTAAGACTAATGAACAGATTTGTAAAGCGCTATTTTTTGCGGGGACTTTTTTTCGCCGCTTTTTTCGCCGCTTTACGTGGCGCTGCTTTTTTTGCCGCAGTTTTTTTTGCGCCGGCCTTTTTTGCGGCCGACTTTTTATCAAAAGCGCCCGGCACCTGATCGGTAATCATTTTTTTCACCTCCTCAAGCGAAAGTTCTTTCAATTCTTCAGGGGTAAATTTTTCACCACTGCCGCTGCGTGATAATTTCAGCATGTTTTTACCGAAACGGATAAAAGGCCCCCAGCGCCCATTCTCTATGGCAATCTTCTCTTCAGGCCATTGCTGAATAAAACGGTTGGCCTCTTTCTCAAGTTTTTTTTCAATTAATTCTTCAATGTCTGACTGACTGAGGTTATCAAAATTATAAGCCTTTGGGACATTTATATACAGATCTCCCATTTTGAGGAAGGGCCCGAACCTGCCTTTACCTTTGGTAACGCCCTGACCTTTATAGGTGGCAATTGGCGCATCGGCGATTTCTTTTTCGGTAATCAGCTCAACAGCCCTGTCCATATCAACCTTCAGCGGATCTTCAGCGCGCGGAATTGAAATGTATTGCTCGCCCCACTTTATGTAAGGGCCAAAGCGCCCTATACCTACAATTACGTCTTTTTCTTTGTAAGTTCCTAGTCCGTGAGGAAGTCTGAATAGATCAAGGGCCTCGCTCAGGGTAATGGTTTCGATACTTTGTTCTTTGAGCAGACCGGCGAATTTTGGTTTTTCTCCGGTTTCCTCGTTGGTTTCACCAATCTGCGCTAGGGGACCGAAGCGGCCAATACGCACTATCACCGGTTTGCCCGATTCAGGGTCTGTTCCCAGAGAGCGCTCACCGCTGGCCCTTTCACTGTTATCGATCGTTTTTTCAACCGTATCATGAAATGGCTTATAGAATTCCTTAAGCATGTCTGTCCATTTCATTTTACCTTCTGCAATCTCATCAAACTCCTCTTCTACACGGGCAGTAAAATGAAAGTCCATGATCTCAGGAAAATACTGCAGCAGGAAGTCATTTACAACCATTCCTATATCAGTAGGGAAAAGTTTTCCTTTTTCCGCTCCTGTATTTTCGGTTTTCACCACACGTTTGATGTTGTGGCCATCAAAATCGAGCACTGTATAATTGCGTGGATTTCCTTCACGCTCGCTCTTCTCCACATAATTTCTTTTCTGAATGGTGCTGATCGTGGGAGCATAGGTACTTGGACGGCCAATACCAAGTTCTTCAAGCTTTTTTACCAGACTTGCCTCGGTGTAACGTGGGGGGTGATGGGTAAAACGCTCAACGGCGGTGATCTCTTTCAGGTTCAGTTTATCTCCCTGGTTCATGGGAGGAAGCATCGAACTTTTTTCTTCATCCTCGTCTTCATCTGTCCCCTCGATGTAAACTTTCAAAAAACCGTCGAATTTGAGCACCTCACCCTGTGCCACGAACTGATGTGAATTTGTGCTGATGCCGATTTTCGCTGTGGTTTTTTCAAGTTCAGCATCGGCCATCTGGCTGGCAATGGTGCGTTTCCAGATTAGGTCGTATAACCTTTGTTCGTTTCTGTCGCCGCTTACATTCTGATTTTCTATATAGGTTGGTCTTATGGCCTCGTGCGCTTCCTGAGCGCCCTTGCTTTTGGTTTTGAAACGCCGCGGCTGATGGTATTTGGCGCCATAATTGTTAGTGATGGCTTCTTTCGACTGCGACATCGCAGTCTCTGAAAGATTCACTGAATCGGTACGCATATAGGTGATCTTTCCCGACTCATAAAGTTTCTGCGCTACAACCATGGTCTGCGAAACACTAAATCCCAGTTTCCGCGAAGCTTCCTGCTGCAGGGTGGAGGTAGTGAATGGTGCGCTTGGGCTTCTTTTGGCTGGCTTGGTCTCAACACTATTTATAGTATAGATGGCGCCTTTATTTTTTTCAAGAAAGTCATTGGCCTCCTTTTCTGAAGCAAAACGCTGATCGAGCTCTGCTTTAAGAATGCCCTTTTCTCCCACCATAAAAAGCGCCGAGACTTTAAAGGCCGAAGTTGAAGTAAAGCCCTGAATGTCTCTTTCACGGTCAACTATCAGTCGTACCGCCACACTTTGCACGCGGCCTGCAGAAAGACTTGGGCGCACCTTTTTCCATAAAATAGGCGAAAGCTCAAAACCCACCAGCCTGTCAAGTATCCGCCTGGCCTGCTGCGCGTTAACCAGGTTAATGTCAATCTCCCGCGGATTAGCTATGGCCTGCTGGATAGCGGGTTTGGTGATCTCGTGGAAAACAATACGTCTGGTTTTGTTCTTATCCAGACCCAGCGTTTCAAACAGGTGCCAGCTGATGGCCTCCCCCTCACGGTCCTCATCGGAGGCAAGCCATACTATCTCAGCGCTTTTGCTTAAACGTTTCAGTTCGGCTATAACTTTTTCTTTTTCAGGTTGTACCTCATAAGTAGGAGTAAAGTTCTTCTCAATATCAATGCCGTAGCCTTTCTTAACCAAATCCCTTACATGCCCGAAACTGGATTTTACGGTAAAATCCTTACCTAAAAATCCCTCAATGGTTTTGGCCTTTGCCGGAGACTCTACTATAACTAAATTTTTACTCATGCTTTATTGTGTGCAATCAATTTTCAGACCTGCCGGTAAAAAAGCCCTTTAGGAAGGCGCAAAGAAAAAAAATAATTCAAACAAAACAGCAAGTTTACTTTTAATACTCCTGCGAAAATCCTTTCAGACGATCGATAAAAAAGTTAAAAGTATGTCAATTTGTCACTATTTAAGTACCTTTGCAAATTATAAATGAGAGCTGAGAATAGAATTACAGACGAGGAAAAGCAGGGAGAGGCGCTGATGCTAGAGCCCTCAGAGACCGGCACAAAAAAATTATTTCTTGAGAGTTATGGCTGTCAGATGAATTTCAGTGACAGCGAGATCGTAGCATCCATCTTAAGCAAGCAGGGATATTCAACCACCAAAAATTTTGAAGAGGCCGATCTGATCTTTGTGAACACCTGTGCTATTCGCGACAATGCTGAAAACAGGGTTCGCCAGCGTTTGCAGGATTACAAGAAAGTTAAACGAAACAATCCGGCGGCGGTAATAGGCGTGCTTGGATGTATGGCTGAGCGGCTTAAGGCACAGTTTCTTGAAGAGGAAAAGCTGGTAGATCTTGTAGTAGGGCCTGATGCTTACCGCGATCTTCCGAACCTGATTGAACAGGCAGAGAACGGCCAACGTGCCATAAATGTTATTTTAAGCAAAGAGGAAACGTACGCTGATATTGCGCCGGTTCGGCTGGATAAAAACGGAGTAAGCGCTTTTGTTAGTATTATGCGTGGCTGCGATAATATGTGCAGTTTTTGTGTGGTGCCTTTTACCAGGGGGCGTGAAAGAAGCAGAGATCCAGAAAGTATTATTCGTGAATGTACAGAGGCTTTTGCCGCTGGTTACCGCGAAGTTACCCTGCTGGGCCAGAATGTTGACAGCTATCTTTATTCAGGTGGCGGCTTAAAAAAAGAAAAACTCAGTGACGAACAACGCGCGCTGGCCACAGACTTTGCCGCGCTGTTAGAAAAAGTGGCCGCTATCAGCCCTGAGCTCAGAGTACGCTTCAGTACCTCGCATCCAAAAGACATGACCAATGCTGTGCTGGAAGTGATGGCCGCGCATGAGAACATCTGTAAAAACATTCATTTACCAGTTCAAAGCGGCAGCAGTAAGGTGCTTGAGATGATGAACCGCGGCTACAGCCGTGAGTGGTACCTCGAACGAATGGCTGCTATTAGAAGAATTATGCCCGACTGCGCGGTGAGCACCGACGTTATCACAGGATTTTGTGACGAGAGTGAGGAAGACCATCAGCAGACCCTGAGTCTGATGCGCGAGGTGAAATATGACTTCGCTTATATGTTCGCATACAGTGAGCGCCCCAAAACACTCGCCGAGCGCCGTTATACTGATAATGTGCCGGAAGAAATAAAAAAGAGAAGACTGTCGGAAGTAGTGGCATTACAACGTGAACACAGTGAAAAACGTATCAGAGAGCAGGTAGGGAAAGTACACAAGGTACTGATTGAAGGTCCTTCAAAGAAGTCGGCTGAAATGCTCTCAGGCCGAAATTCACAAAACGCCGTGGTGGTTTTTCCTAAGGGTGATTTGGTAAAGGGGATGTATGTAAATGTACTGGTAACCAAATGCACCAGCAGTACATTAATAGGTGAGGTTCAATCGTAGGACCATAAATATTGTTGATTGATGAACACACAGGATCTTAAACAAAAATTTGGCATAATAGGACACAATCCGCTGCTTGAAAGGGCGGTGGATATTGCCCGTCAGGTGGCGCCAACCGATCTGAACGTAGTAATAAATGGTGAAAGCGGAACCGGAAAAGAGGTTTTTCCGCAGATCATTCATCAGCTGAGCGCCCGCAAACACGGCCCCTATATAGCGGTAAACTGCGGTGCTATCCCCGAAGGAACAATTGACAGTGAACTTTTTGGCCATGAAAAAGGAGCTTTTACGGGTGCTACCGAAGCACGAAAAGGTTATTTTGAAGTTGCAGGAGGGGGTACCATTTTTCTTGATGAAGTGGGAGAACTCCCCCTTGCAACACAGGCCCGATTGCTGCGGGTGCTTGAAAGCGGCGAATACATAAGGGTAGGAAGCAGTAAAGTTCAGAAAACAGATGTGAGGGTTGTTGCCGCCACCAATATCAATTTTTACCAGGCGCTTGAAAAGGGAAAATTCAGGGCAGACCTTTATTATCGTTTAAATACGGTTCCTATCTATCTTCCACCGCTCAGAGAACGCAAAGATGACATTCATCTGCTGTTCAGAAAATTCGCCAACGACTTTGCCGCCCGTTACCGTATGCCTGTGGTACGTTTAACAAGCGATGCGGAGGAAGTATTGCTTAATTATTTTTGGCCGGGCAACATCAGGCAGCTGAAAAATATTGCCGAACAGATCTCCATTATTGAAAAGAACAGGGAGGTGGATGCTGAAACCCTGCGCAAATATCTGCCGCAGTACAATTCATCGAACGTTCCTACGTTAAGAGGAGAGCAGACAAATTTTTCGGGCTTTGAAAGTGGCGACCGGGAGGTGATCTTTAAAGTGCTGAGAGAATACCGTAATGAGATAAACGACATTAAGAAGATCATCTACGACCTGGCTGGTGCAGTATCGGGCAAAAGTGAAGCGCTGAGCAACGAAGGGGTAAAGATCATCAACCGGCTGTACGGAGAAGAAAGAGGTGAGGCTGTACACAATGGCTATACCATTCACCAGCCCAAACACCGCGAGCCGCCTCAGGTAATTGAAGTGGAAGAAACACTCAGCCTGCAGGAAAAGGAGATAGACATGATCAAAAAGGCCCTGCGCAAACACAAAGGCAAACGTAAAAATGCCGCAAGGGAGCTTGGTATCAGTGAACGCACACTCTACCGTAAGATCAATGAATTCGCCATTGAGGAATAAGAGCCTTATGAATAGATTTGGTGTAATAATTGCTCTTTTTGTTTTGATCACAGTTACGGCATGCAGACCTCACGTATCCCTCAGCGGCGCTACAATTCCCGAAGAGGCCAAAACAGTGAGTGTAGGTATGTTCGCCAACAATACCACCCTGGGATCGCCCACGCTTTCGCAGCGTTTCACTGAGAGACTGCGTGATATGGTATCGCAGCAAACCCGACTTGCTATTATTTCACAGGCGGGTGATTTGCAGTTTGAAGGTTATATTGCCGATTACAATGTTACGCCGGTGGCAGTACAAAGCAACGAGTCGGCGGCGCTTAACAGACTTACGATTTCTGTTAAGGTAGCCTATGTCAACAAATTTGATGAAAGCAAGAATTTCGAGCAAACCTTTACCCGTTTTGCTGATTTTCCAACTACCGAAAGTCTTGCAGCACGGGAGGCCGACCTGGTGACGGAGATCAACAGGCAGCTTACAGAAGACATTTTTAACCGGGCGTTTAATAACTGGTAAATGAAGGCCGCCGATTTTTCGCGATACATTAAAGATCCGGCACAAATGCAGTCCTCAGCATTGGCTGAGCTTAGCCAGCTTGTTAAAGATTTTCCCTATTTCCAACCTGCGCACCTGCTGCTGACATTGGCCAGCAAAAAGTTCGATACCAATATTTATCAGCAAAGCCTTAAAAAAACGGCCATTGTTGCAACAAGCAGGACCAGGCTTTTTGAATTGATCGCAGAATTAGAGGGGAAAGGGGTGGAGGAGCAGGTCTTAATTGGCAACCGTGGCGAAGAACTTCAATCTGCCAAAACCACTGAGAAAAAGGAGAAGGATACTAAAGAGCTTCAATTCTTAAAGATTGCGGAAGAAGAAGCTTTAAGGGAAGAGGAAACTAAGGCACCTGAGACCCAAAAGTCTGAGGATGTTCAGAAGAACGATAACAAAAAAGAAGCCAGAGAAGAGAAAGAAACAGAAGCTGGTGAGCAGGTTGAGAAGGAGATAAGCAGGCAGGTGGTTAGTGTGCTGGTGGAAAAACAACTCCAGCGGGCAGTAAAACAGGAGGAGACAGGGCCCGCGCAGGTGCCGGGCAGTTTCGGCGACTGGCTTGCCTACATGAAAAAGAACAACGGCCAGCCCTACTTTGAAATTGAAAAGGCTGTAAATGAAGAAAAGCAGCGCCAGGGTGCCCCCCAACCATCGCAGGATGAGCTGAAGCAGAAAAAAAGAGCGATCATTGATGAGATCATCGATAAAAACCCCGGGCACATCAGAATAAAGGAGGAGAGCCGCTTTTTTAGTCCGGAAACCCGGGCGAAAGAAAGTCTGCTTGAGAATGAGCACCTTGTAACTGAGACCCTTGCCAGGATCTTTGCGCTTCAGGGTAATACCGGAAAGGCCATAAGAGCCTATCAGATATTAAGTTTGAAATATCCACAAAAAAGTGCTTACTTTGCAGGCCTTATTAAACAACTGAAAAACAATAACAAAACCGAATAAAATGATCTTTTCAATTCTTACAATAATCGTATGTGTGCTGCTTGTGCTGGTTATCCTTGCGCAAAATTCAAAAGGTGGCGGTATCCAGAGCCAGTTTGGCGCCGCAACGCAGATCATGGGCGTGAAAAGAGGAACCGAATTTATTGAAAAAGCAACCTGGGGCCTTGCTATTACCCTCATTGCCCTAAGTATTCTTATGGCTCCGGCAAGTACCGGTTCTTCTGAAGAAGAGGCTGGTTCTGTAACCAAAAGAAAGGCACAGACAGCAGTGTCAGTTCCGCAACAGCAGCAGTCCGCTCCTGTGCAGCAACAGGAAGCTCCTCCACAACCTTAATTAGAAAATTCTAATAATAATAATTTTCAGAAACCACCTCAGGGTGGTTTTTTAGTTTTATAAATACAGGCGCTAAGGGTATTGGACTTTGCCTTTGTGGTAAAAAATTCCGGATTAAAGGACTTATACCGTTCGCTGAACTCGTTTGTCAGAACTTATGTAGAAAAACCACAAGGGCACAAAGGCACAATGTTATAGGCGGAGATTGTGGTATAGGGTATTACGAGACGCCACAAAGAAAATTGAGCTTCGCTCAAATTAAGAAGGCACAATTGCAGTTACAGTATGGCAAAGAGCACCTGAAAAAGTAGTATTGTGTTGCCACCGAAAGTATGGATTAATAGTAAGAACTTTCACTAAACCACCTCAGGGTGGTTTTTTAGTTTTATAACTTTAGACAAAATTTATTTATGCAGGTCTTTAAGTTTGGTGGCGCTTCGGTAAAAGATGCTGAATCTGTAAAAAATGTAGCCCGTATCCTGGCTTCGGAAAAAGGAAAAAAAACCATAGTGGTGATCTCTGCTATGGGAAAGATCACCAACCTTCTTGAAGAACTGGTTAAGGCTTATTTTTTTGGTAAAGGAGATGTGGCAAAGATCATTGAGTCATTAAAAACATTTCATTTTGATATTGCCGAATTGCTGTTTGAGGACCAGTGTCATCCTGTATTTACCGAGCTGGAAAATGTTTTTGTGGAACTGGTGTGGGGCACAGAAGAACCACCCGCCTACAGTTACGATCAGGTTTATGATCAGCTGGTTTCGCAGGGAGAAATTTTGAGTACTAAGATCGTCTCTGCTTATCTGGATCTGGTAGGGTTAAAAAATACCTGGCTCGACGCGCGCGATGTGATCCAGACCGATAATACCTATCGTGAAGGAAAGGTTGATTATGAACTAAGTCAGAACTTGGTAAATGCAAGATTGCTTCCTCTTCTTTCAACAGGCGATCTTGTACTTACCCAGGGCTTTATAGGAGGTACTTCAGAGAATTTCACCACTACACTCGGCCGTGAAGGCAGCGATTACACTGCGGCTTTGCTGGCGTATTTTGTAAATGCAGAACAGGTTACGATCTGGAAAGATGTACCTGGCGTATTAAATGCCGATCCCAAGATCTTTTCAGAGACCACCAGGATCGATGAACTGAGTTACCACGACGCTATTGAACTTACCTATTATGGCGCATCGGTGATCCACCCTAAAACAATAAAACCCCTGCAAAACAAAAACATCCCGCTTTATGTAAGGTCTTTTCTGCATCCGGGTGAAAAGGGAACCGTGGTGCGCGACAGCGGGTACCGGACCGCTGTTCCCAGTTATATTTTAAAAGACCGTCAGATCCTGATCTCTATCATGCCTAAAGACTTCAGTTTTATCGCTGAGGAGAATCTCAGTACAATCTTTGGTCTTTTTTCGCGACACCATGTGCGCATAAACATGATGCAGAATTCAGCGCTTAGTTTCAGTGTTTGTGCCGACGATGAGGTTCAGAAAACCTTGCCTCTGATGGAGGAACTGAAATCAGAGTTCAAAGTGCTGTAGAATAGCGGTATAAAGTTGCTTTCTATCCGCAATTATGAACAGGAAAAGATGGAGAGGCTTTTCGGTGGCAGGGAGGTACTTATTGAACAGCGCAGCCGTACTACAGTGCAGCTTGTTGTGAAAGCTGATGAGCTTGCTTTTTAAGACCGGCTGTCAGCGCTTTTCGTACTGCTCCTCGTAATACTTAGAATAATGGCCCGAAGTAACATCGTTTAACCACTCTTCATTGTTGAGATACCAGTCAACAGTTTTATCCAGACCTTCCTCAAAAGTTACAGAGGGCACCCATCCCAGGTCGTTTTTTAATTTGCCTGCATCAATGGCATAACGCAGGTCGTGCCCGGCACGGTCTTTTACAAAGGTGATGAGTTTTTCACTGCTGCCCTCTTCACGCTTCAGTTTTTTGTCCATGATCCTGCAAAGCAGCCGTATCACATCAATGTTCTTCCATTCATTGTGCCCCCCAACATTATATGTGCTGCCATTTTTTGCGTGGTGAAAAATAGTGTCAATGGCTCTGGCGTGATCAACCACATACAACCAGTCGCGAACATTTTCGCCCTTGCCGTAAATAGGCAGAGGTTTGTTGTTTTTAATGTTGTTGAGGCAAAGGGGGATCAGTTTTTCAGGGAAATGGTTAGGGCCATAATTGTTGCTGCAGTTGGAGATCACCACCGGCAAACCATAGGTGTCGTGGTAGGCCCGCACAAAATGATCGCTGCTGGCTTTTGAAGCAGAGTAGGGGCTGTGAGGGTCGTAAGCGGTTTCTTCAGTAAACATGCCTTCATCGCCCAGTGCGCCATATACTTCGTCGGTGCTTACGTGGTAGAATTTGCTGAAGCTGCTGTTCTCTTTTTTAAAGAGCGATTTGGCCGCGTTTAAAAGATTAACTGTGCCAATTACATTGGTCATCACAAATTCTAGCGGATTGGTAATGCTGCGGTCAACATGACTTTCAGCGGCCAGGTGAATCACGGCATTATATTGTTCACGGTCAAAAAGGGCGTTAATGAACATGGCATCAACTATATCACCTTTTATAAACCTGTAGTTTTGTTTGTCTTCAATGTCGCTAAGGTTTGCCAGGTTCCCGGCATAAGTAAGTTTGTCGAGGTTATGGATGGTGTACTGCGGATACTTGTTCACAAACAGCCGCACCACGTGCGAACCAATAAAGCCGGCACCGCCGGTGATGAGGATTTTCATAATTATTTACTAGCCGAAAAACCTTAAAGTTAAGGGAAATTCACCGCTTTTTCTTCTGAAAAAAGCCAAAAATAGATCTGCCCCGCGCTTGTTTGTTTTCGACCGCAAAAGGCTCATTTATCATCAGCTTAAAGAAATTCCCGGGTTTTTGTATCTTTATCATGATACACCGGCAATTTAGTTGACCCAAAATCAGAACGCCCATGAGTTACCTCTTTATTCCCGCTCCAGCCTTTAAATTATTTGTTTTTGGGGTTTTGCTGGCAATTGCAAGTAAAACCGAAGGTCAGAGTCACTTTAACAGGGCTGTGCACGACAACGATGAAAAAGTTTATAAGGTTCTTACGATTGGCCAGGAATTTTATTTTTTTACGGTGAATCAGGGGCGCAATGGTCGTGAGTCTGTGTTGTATAAATATAACAGTGCCGGCTCCTTAATTGAGCGAAGAGAATTGAAGAACTTCGTGTTAGATGCGCTGGTGGGGAAAAATAACAACCTGGTTATTGCTGCCCGTGAAGTGCTCTGTGATTATTTTCCGCCGGTACAAAAACATTTTCTGTTAGACCTGGATAAAGATCTTGACACAATTTCTACCAGGGAGTACCACAAAAATTTTTGCAAACTGGTACTTCTTGCTGATTCTAATTATATGCTGCTCTTCGAAAGAGATAGTTTAGAGATACTGAACAAAAATTTTGTGACCATTAAAGACACCTCTTATTCAATGCGCTATGTACACGATGCTGCTGAAATGGCAAGTGGCAATGTGCTTGTTTCACACTCCACTGCACAAATGCAATCCCAGATCAGTTTGTTAAGTAAGTCAGGTAATTTAATACTTACGGTTAATACTCCGGTTCTTCTTGACGATTTAAAAAAGGTGGGTTCACAACAATGGGGCCGGTCAGGGGGAAAAATATACAGGATCAGTGCAAATTTGAGTCAGATAGATGATACCGGGCTCTCTGATGTTATTGATTATGTAAACGAAGGCGATACGATTTTCGCACTTACTAAATCTTCGTCCGAACCACCGAAGTATAAGATGCTTCTAAACCCCTCCTTCCAGGAATTGTATAGCTCTTCAATAACTACACCATCACTCATCCCCAAGCGAATCTTCCTGCACAATTCAGGAGTAATAATTGCATCTGACGGACATTCATATAAAGTACCTTCTTACACTAACTATGATCAGTTTTTCGCCTCTTTTAATATTGGTCCACGTAGAGGTAATTTTAATTGTTCAGCGGATGTGGAGCTTTTGGCGGCTGTTCAGGATTCAATACGAACAGATACTCTTAACGGACACTACATCCAGACCTCTTTGCGTCCTGCAATACAGGTCAGAAACAACGGCCCCTTATTAACCAGTCTGGCATTAAACTGTTTATTGCGTCCGAGAATATGCGGCTCTTACTTCTACCAGTACAAATTTACTAACCTGTCAATTCCTGCAGGTCAGACACAGTGGCTGGTTCCCGATGATTTTATCCCGCTGAATGAAGGCTCTCTGGGAAAGGAATTGTGTTTTCATCTAACTGTTCCAAACTCTGAAATTGACAATAATCAGACAGATAATAGTAGTTGTTTTATAGTGACTAGTATAAAAAAGAAAAGTATTGAAGCAGTCACAGTGATACTGGCTCCCAACCCAGTTCAGAACGAACTACATATTGAAAGTGAATACCCTCTCACCGCTTTAGAAGTCCTTTCGCTCCAGGGACAACTTCTACATCTAAAAAGTAACGATCTGCACTCAATTGACCTGAGCGATCTGGCAGAGGGTATTTATCTGCTGAAAGTAAAAACAATGCAGGGAACAACTGTAAGGAAAATAATAAAAAATTGAGGGATGAATAAACTTATCATTTTAGCTTTTTGCTGGTTTTTTGCAATAGAACCATCGTGCGCCCAGAATCGTTTTGACTGGGATTTTCATATAAAAGATGATATTGGTGTGGGCCTGGTTTCAATTCATGGAAATTACTATTGTGTATCAAACGGTGAAGGCCGTACTTATGAAGAAAGAGCCAGAATTCACTCCTGGGACAAAAAAGGGAAACTCCGGTTTTCAATTCCTTTTACGGGTTTTAACCTTGCGGTAAATCAACAGGCGATTTCAACTTCCGATCAAAAGATCGTGGCGGTGGGTATTGACCACGGCTGCGACTATATGTGGCACCGTAGATTTATTGCCAAGTTTGATACCAATGGAGCGCTTTTATTCAGGTCAATTTTTTTTGCCGGAAGCGTGTATCCGCTGTCTCCCTTACTGAATGTGGTGGAGAGGAGCAATGGACACTTTTTTGTTACGTATGGCGACAGCGCCTATTTTTTTGATGAAAATGGTCAGAAGTATCAGGACAATTCGCCTTCCATTTCCAATTATTATGCCGGGAAAAATTTGGATGGCAACAGACTTTTGTATTCGGCGCTTTATAATGGTGATAACAAGCTTGTTAAAATATCATCATCAGGATTTGTGACTACAGAAGTGACTGCGCCCCCAGCCTCGAAGATACTTGAAACAAATGCGGGGAATTTCCTTTGCCTGAGCGGAAGTACATTGCATTTGTATGATTCTACGCTCTCATTCGTGTCCTTATTCACTGCCAGTTTTACTCCCGCTGATGTAGAAATTCAAAATGATACTATTTACATGATTGGGGCAGAACACCAGTATCTGGTAATGGATGTAGATTTCAATCAGATTCACGCCGTCAGCAAGCCTGAGGGAGGAAGTGTTGCCGGCGATCTGGTTGTAAATGGAGCTGAGGTGGCTTTTATCAGCAATTTTGGTGGAGTGAAAACGGTGCATGGGGAGGTTGCAAAGCATTTTGGTGTTACAGCGTTCCCCAAACTTAATGACTGGCATTATAGTCCTGATATCGGTGTGATAGATTTTTCGAACAGTTTCAGTTTTCTGAAAGCAAACAAGTATGAGACCTATAAGCAAATAGATGCTTCTTTCGAGATGCAATTTGTAGTTAAAAATTTTGGAACGGACACAGTGTTTAATTTTTATGTAAATGCGGATCTGACTTCAGGCTATCCTCAGTATTGTAACAAGCCGTATTTTCATGCAAAATATTCAGGGTATTTGCTGCCAGGCAAAACTCTAACGTTCAACACAGGACGCTACGATGTTCTTTGGTACAGGTATGTGCCCAATGAATTACAAACTTCAGAGTTAGAAATTGACAGTATCAGATTCTGGACATCAGCCCCTAATGGTAAAATTGATGCCAACACGCAAAACGATGTATTCAAAAAGAACATGGTTTTTCCAATCATGACTGGCATGGCAGAATTGAACGGGGAGTTGGAAGTTACTGTTTCCCCTAATCCTTGCACTGACAAAGTACTTATAAAGACAAATCAAGAGATTGCCAGATCAGAACTTTTCGACATTCAGGGAAGATCGGTGTTACAAACTTCGTCCTTCCTTAACGAAATCAGTCTTGACTTGAGTGAGGTGGCAGCGGGCCTATACTTTCTTCAGCTTGAGGGTGATAACAGAAAGTACTTTAGAAAGATAGTGAAGGAATAGCTGGCAGTCACCCATCTGAAGTCCTGATGATTTGCAGCAATACAAACTTTTTGTAAATTTTGAGCAGCGTGCTGATCGGCTGAAGTACGTATTTTTACAAACTCCAGTAAGTCAAACTCTTAACTTTTCCTTTATACAATCCCTTAACATCAACCAGCACACCTTTTTTTGAAAGGATCCCTTTAAAATATTTTTCGCTGAGGTTGCTGTATTCATTGTGGTTAACCGCAATAATTACGCCATCGTAACCCTTGCCAAGTTTGTTAAGACCAAAACCATATTCGTGCTTAAGTTCAGCGCTGTCGGCATGAGGATCCACGATCTCAACCTTAACACCATACGATCTCAATTCTTTTACAATGTCGGCCACCTTGCTGTTCCTTATGTCGCTTACATTTTCTTTAAATGTGGCACCCATAATCAGCACTTTGGATTTTGAGATGTTTTTTCCGGCAGCAATGATCTTTTTTACACAGTTTTTTGCTACGTAGTAACCCATGCTGTCGTTTACGTACCTGCCGCTGTTGATCACGCGGGCATGATAGCCCATTGATTCGGCTTTGTGAGTGAGGTAATAAGGGTCAACGCCAATACAATGACCACCAACAAGTCCGGGAGAGAATTTCAGGAAATTCCACTTGGTGCCTGCCGCAGCAAGTACCTCATAAGTATTAATGCCCATTTTATTGAAGATGATCGAAAGCTCGTTCATCAGGGCTATGTTTACGTCGCGCTGCGTATTCTCAATGATCTTCGCCGCTTCGGCCACTTTAATGCTGCTGGCTTTGTGTGTTCCTGGCTCAACGATGATCTCATATACCTTTGATATGATATCGAGACTTTCCTTATCACAGCCGCTCACCACCTTCAGGATTTTTGTGATGGTGTGTTCTTTGTCTCCCGGGTTGATACGTTCGGGGGAGTAGCCAACTTTAAAATCCTTTACATATTTTAGACCTGAGTGCTGCTCCAGCACCGGAATACAATCCTCCTCGGTGCAGCCCGGGTAAACCGTTGATTCAAATACAACGTAATCACCTTTTTTCAGCACCTTTCCTACGGTTGCTGACGCAGCAAGCAGCGGCCTCAGGTCAGGAAGGTTGTGCTCATCAATGGGCGTAGGAACAGCCACAATATAAAAACTGGCCTTTTTAAGGTCTTCCAGCTGATCGGTGAACTGAATATCGGCGCCGGCAAAATCAGATTTATTGAGTTCGTTGCTCGGATCCACTCCTTTCTTCATCAGGTTTACCCTTTCGGCATTGATGTCGAATCCGATCACTTTTATTTTTTTAGCGAAGGCAAGTGCAATGGGCAAACCTACATAACCAAGGCC
>JAEZDS010000260.1 GCA_023433205.1 Bacteroidota bacterium | reverse complement strand
TTACCACACTGTTCTGTTTTATGGGTTTATCAAAAGAGACGTGGTTAATTGAAGCCGTTACCACAACCCTGCCGCAATGGCGCTGCGCCGCAATAGCAGCAGTAATATCTACCCACTGCATCAGTTTTCCGCCAAACAGATTCCCTACATGATTGGTATCATTGGGCAGAATAACCTCGGTTTTCATGGTTGCAGACTGAGAGGGCGTTTTTGCTTTCATAGGGAGGGTCAAATAGGCTTCAAAGGTAGAAATATTTCGCCGGCCTTTTTACGGCAGAGATCAATTGGGCTCTGTGTACTCCCTGACACAGTACTGTAAACACCTCGGCTTTAAAAAGAGAAGGGGTAAACTAACCTCCGGCATCAGATTATCGCTACTTTTAAACCCATGGATCTACAATACCTCAAAGCCATTCACCTTGTTTTTGTGGTGAGCTGGTTTGCCGCTCTTTTTTATATAGTGCGCCTCTTTATTTATGCCACCGAAGCACAACAACGCGACCATACTGCAAGACCCATATTAACAAACCAGCTAGTTATTATGCAGCGAAGACTTTGGCAGATAATTGGATGGCCTGCAATGGTGGGAACAGTAATATCCGGCAGCTGGATGTTGGCCTTACAATGGAATTATTATATGTCGCAACCCTGGATGCACCTGAAACTGTTTACCGTGCTGCTGCTTGTTGTTTATCACATCCGCTGCTCCATCATTCTCAGGCAACAAAATAAGGGAATATTCAAAATATCTTCTTTTAAATTAAGGCTGCTTAATGAACTGGCCACCGTTTTCCTGGTGGCAATTGTTTTTCTGGTTATGATAAAGTCAACTACCGGACTATTATGGGGACTGTTGGGCCTGATTGTTTTTGCCGGTTTACTGATGCTGGCTGTAACACTTTACAGGCGTAGCAGAAAGAACAGTGAAAAGGTTGATATTAATTGATCGGGACAGGGACTATTTTTCCCTGATCCAGGCGTTTGCAACAATCTGCTGCACCCCGGGCAGTGTTGCCATTGCTTCACTGCGGTGCGCAAAGGTTGCAGAACTAACCACCACCATGCCTTTGTGTTTCTGATCAGAAACCTGTGCCTTAATGCCGCGACGGCTTAATTGTTTTACCAGCTTTTTTGCATTGGATGGCACTGAAAAACAACCTACCACTATTTCATAACGACCCTGTACAACCGCGGACTTGTTTAGGGTCTCACCCTTCAGACGATCAACAATAATTTTATTACAACCAATAGAAAGACTTGCTTTGCCGGGCGAAAGATCTGTAATCCGGGTTTTGGTTTCATCAGCCACCTTCAGTTGAAGCGGCGGATAAACAATGGCTTCATAACTTGCGGCTGAAACATTGTTATTAAAAGCAGCCCATTGAGGTCCGCTAAAATTGCCGTTCAGCAGCAAAATAAACAGAAATGCGGTTAACAGTGTCGCCAGTAAAAGTGCAAGTGCGGGCCTTGTGATTCTGCGTGCTTGTTGTTGTTGTGCCCTTACCACTGGCCGATCTTCGAATACCGCAGTTCTTCTTACCGGTTTAGGCTGCTCTTCAGCTGCATTCAGCTGTATAGCAGTGAGTCCGAAACTACCGGCAAAAAAGTTCTGACCGGCCTCTGCTTCAAAACAAATGTTGCTCTCAAAGTCCAGGTGAAAAAATCCGATGGCCGGCAGACTTAGCCTTTTTTTATTTGTAAGTACACCTTTACAATAACCTGAAAACTCCTTTACATGCCTCAACGCTTCGGCGGCAGAACAGTTCAGCTTTTTCTGCAGCCAGGCCGAAAGTATGCCGTCGTCTTGTTTTAATTGCGAGTTAAATGATACGGTAGCAGAGGGGGGCATTAACTGTGTACCTGACACGCTGAAGTGAGCAGGCCGGTGTTTCAGCACAAAACCACCAAAGTCAGGCAATACGATGTACTGGTGGCGGTATAACTGCACCCTTAGGCCCTCAATAATGATCTGCTGTATATTCACGGTTTGTTTCAGCTCAAATATAACCATAAGCAGCAAAGTCATGGCCATGCTTTATTAATATTTCCAAAAAAGCAGTTCACGCTCTGCCGGTGATAGCTTAATCTGCTATTTTTGCCGGGATGAACTTCCTACGCCTCCTTTCTGTAGTAATTACAGCATTTTTCTGTAATCCTTTAATTTCTCAAAATCAGGAGCTCAGCTGTCGCGAGATTGTTGAAAAAAGCCTCCATCACATCAAAGAAGTAAAGGGCCTTAAGTATCATCTTAAAGTGGTGGAACGTGGCAAAAAGGGGCAGTATAACCACTACGAAAGTAATGTGAAGTTTATTCGCAAACCCAGGCAGATCTATCTCTATATCAAAGGAATTGAAGTGTTATGGCTGCAGGGTAAAAACAACGGCAGGGCGCTGGTTAAACCCAACAGCTTTCCCTACTTCAACCTGCTGCTCGATCCCATGGGCGATCTTATGAGGCAGGATCAGCACCATACGCTGCACGAAATGGGATTCGACTATTTTGCCGGCATTATCAAACATACTATGGATAAACTCGGTCCGCGATTTGACGAATATTTCAGTCTCGCAGGGGTAGAGCGTATGAACAACAGGACCTGTTACAAAATTGAGATCAATAACCGCGATTTTGCCTGGGTAAATTACCGCATCGAAAGGGGAGAGAGTATTACTTCTATTGCCCGAAAATTCCATATTCCAGAGTACCTGATCCTTGAAAAGAACAAAAACTTTGATGATTATTTTGAGATCCTGAAAGAGGGACAGATGATCAGTATTCCCAACTGGTATGCCAGAAAAGTGACAGTTTTTATAGATCATCTGTATTTTGTGCCTATCAGTATTAAAGTGGAAGATGACCGTGGACTTTTTGAGGAATACAACTACCATTTTCTGCAGGTTAATCCGGATTTCGATCCGGCGGAGTTCACACGCAACTACAAGGACTACGATTTCTGAAAAATCACTGTCGTTAAAAAAAATGGCCCGTTCAGTTAATCTCTTTTCTATATCTTTAAGAGATTGAAACCGGCAACATTTATACTTGTGATCAGCCTCGCCCTGTGTTTCTCGTGCAGTAAAAAAAAAGTAGACACTTCTCAGTTTTATGACGACCTGAATTATTATCCCCTTAACAAGGGCCGGTTTATAATATTTGAGGCCGATAGTATAGTGTACACCGAGATTCCCCGCGATACCATACACTACCGTTACCGCATAAAAGAGTTGCTGGGTGATACCTTTACCGACGATGAGGGAAAAACCGCGTGGAAGCTGATCCGGCTCATTAAAAAATACAACCCTGCAATAACCTACGATAGTTTACCCTGGCTGTTCAAGGATCTCTGGCAAATAAACGCTGATCACCTGAAAGTGTCGGTGGTTGAGGAAAACCAGCGTTTCACCAAACTGATCTTTCCTGTAAAAGAAGGCGCGCAGTGGGACGGAAACGCCGCCAACAGCGGAGAAGAAACTTTGTACACTTACAGTTATGTAAACAAAATTGAAACAGTAGGTGGCTACCACTTCGAAAAGGTACTGCAGGTCACACAAAAAGATTTTCGTACCCTGATCTCGGTTGATCATCAGGCTGAAAAATATGCACACGGCGTGGGACTTGTGTATAAAGAACATATAGAACTATACTCAAATAATATTGTGCCTCAGAAGGCGGTTGAAAACCGGATTGAAAAAGGAGTAGTATTTACCCAAACCTTAATAGCCCATGGTTATGAATAGCAGACTTTATTGCATCATAGTGTCATTTATGTTCACACTTTCTGCCGAAGCTCAATACAACAGGTTCTGGATCCAGTTCAGTGATAAAGCCGGTTCTCCTTTCAGTATTGACCGGCCCTCGGAGTTTCTATCGCAGGCATCTGTCGACCGCCGCACCAGGTACAATATCCCTTATCACATTTCTGATCTGCCTGTGAACCAGAGTTACATCTCGCAGGTAGAGGAGGTGCCGCATGTGTTTGTAAGGTATGCCAGTAAGTGGTTTAACGGGGTGGTGATCTCTGTTGACGATTCACAATTTGAAAATGAGGCCTTAAAAACGGTAACGGACTTGCCTTTTGTGGCGGCGTATGGAAAAGTAAAACGTCTGAGAACAGATCTGCCGGCGCCTGACACAACTGACGGCACTTACAGAACAGCTAAGCATTCTGCTTCACTAACCAACAGTCAATATGCTTACGGCCGCGGCGGCAGGCAGGCACAGCAGCTTGGTGTACAATGTCTGCATGAGAAGGGTTTCCGCGGTGAAGGTATAACCATAGCAGTGCTTGATGCCGGCTTTTTTAGTGTGCCTGCCAATACCATCTTTGATAGTTTGCGGGCGGAGGGACGACTACTCGGCACCCGCGATTTTGTTGATGGCGGACCCGATGCTTATGTAGGAGGTGAACATGGCACAATGGTGCTTTCATGTATGGCGGCACTTGCTCCGGGTCAGGCAGTAGGTACTGCGCCTAAAGCATCATACTGGCTGCTGCGCACTGAAGAGGGGGGAGCCGAAACACAGAGCGAGGAATTTAACTGGATTAGGGGAGCGGAGTTTGCCGACAGTGCAGGTGCTGACATTCTTACTACCTCGCTGGGATATACCACCTTTGACAATCCTGCACAGGATTATTCATTTCAAACGCTTAACGGAAGAACTGCGCCAATGAGTGTAGCGGCAACCATGGCCGCGCGAAAAGGTATGTTTGTTCTTAACGCCGCCGGGAATGAAGGCACCTCAAGCTGGCGCCACATTGGTGTACCCGCCGATGCCGACAGCATCTGCACCGTGGGCGCGATAGACAGCAATGGTGTACGTGCAGATTTCAGTTCAATGGGACCCACCGCTGACGGACGGATCAAACCCGACCTCATGGCGCGCGGAGCCCATACCTGGGTGTGCAGGCAAAACAACGAATGTTTTTTGGGCAACGGCACCAGCTTCGCCACCCCCGTGCTGGCCGGTGCTGTGGCCTGCTACTGGCAGGCGAACCGGCAGCTTAATAATATCAGACTGCTAAACAGACTAAAGAACAATGCCAGCAAGAACACTAATCCTGATACGCTTTATGGCTGGGGTATTCCCAACATGTGCCCGGCAGCTGATGGAGCATTCACCGCCTATGCCGGCCAAAACCAGGTGATTGTAAAATTAAAGGACGTGGGTTTTGAATATATAAACATGCAACTGTGCGACATGCTTGGCAACACACTTTTTACGTCAAAAGAAACAATGATTGATGATTACCACTTTATACTGCAAACACCCGGCCTGGCCGCGGGCATTTATATCTTAAAACTGGAAACGCCGCATGGCATCAGGTCGCAAAAAATCCTGAAACTTGATCTATGACCAAAAGTTCTGTAAGCAGATCCTCAGTAAATAAACTGATCATTGTAGCTGCGCTGGGGTATTTTGTCGACATCTACGATCTGGTATTGTTCAGTGTTGAACGTAAAGACAGCCTTACTGAGATTCTGGGCGACAGTGCGACTCCTGAAAATCTCAAGAACGTTGGCATGGCCTTGCTCAACTGGCAGATGGGAGGTATGCTGCTGGGTGGCCTGTTTTGGGGAATGCTTGGTGATAAAAAAGGCAGGATCTCAGTGCTTTTTGGTTCTATACTGATGTACTCGCTGGCAAATATCTTTAACGGAATGGTGCAGTCTGTTGAATGGTATGCCGCACTGCGGTTCATCTCGGGATTTGGTCTTGCCGGAGAACTCGGGGCGGGCATTACACTGGTAAGTGAAACCATGCCGAAAGAAAGAAGGGGCATAGGCACCATGATAGTTGCCACCGTGGGAGTATTTGGCGCAGTGGTGGCGGGTTTTATGGGCGACATTATCTCAAACTGGAGATGGAGTTTTTACCTTGGCGGCTTTATGGGGCTGGCGTTACTTGTTCTGAGGATAGGCGTATTCGAGTCGGGGATGTATAAAAATCTTAAACAGAGCGCTGTAAGCAAAGGGAATTTTTTAGATCTCTTCCGGAACCGGCATAGGGCCATACAGTATCTGAGTATAATAATGATTGCTGTGCCGGTATGGTACGTAATGGGCATCCTTATTACTTTTTCACCGGAGATCTTCCAGTCTATGGGCATTTTTCACTTTACACCAGATGCGGGTAAATCAATCATGTACGCATATCTTGGAATTACACTGGGAGATTTTGCCAGCGGCACACTCAGCCAGATCCTGAAAAGCCGCAAAAAAGCACTGGCTGTGTTCCTGCTGCTTACAGTTGTTTCGGTATTTCTGTATTTTACCGTAGCACTGCTCACCGAGGTCTGGTATTATGTGATAATAGGCAGTATTGGTTTTGCAACAGGCTACTGGGCCGTTTTTATGAGCACCGCGGCAGAACTGTTTGGCACAAATATCCGGGCAACCGCAACTACCACGGCACCAAATTTTGTTCGCGGCGCAGTTATCTTTCTGATCTTTGCCTTCCGTTTGTTTGAAAAGTACATCTTTGAAGGATCATATGCTACAAGAAACGCTGCTATTGCCGTTGGCATTATTGTTGCAGTTCTTGCATTAATCGCGTGGATCAGTTTAAAAGAAACTTTCCACAAGGACTTAAATTACCTTGAATCATGAGCAAAAGAACTGCCATCATAGGAGCTACACCAAATCCCGACCGTTATGCTTATAAAGCCACACGAAGCCTTCAGCAACACGGTCATCCCGTATTTCCAGTGGGAATAGCAAAAGGAGAGATTGGCGGGGAAAAGATCCTGCAGCTTGCTGATAAGCCAAACCTGGGTGAGATCGATACAGTAACCTTGTACGTAGGGGCCAAAAATCAGGTGCACTGGAAGGACTACATTCTGAACCTGAAACCAAAAAGGCTCATTTTCAACCCGGGGACTGAAAACAGGGACCTGGAGCAGGCTGCCGAACAAAAGGGCATAGAATGTATACACGCCTGCACCCTTATTATGCTGAGCATAAACCAGTACTGATGCATTTTCAGACACTGGAATTTACAGAGCTTACTGTTCAGCAATTACACCACATCTATCGGCTGCGTAGTGCGGTATTTGTAGTGGAACAAGACTGTGTTTACCAGGATATTGATGAGAAAGATCTTACGGCGCTACATTTAACCGTACATCAGGCTGCAAATCTCATCGCTTACTGCCGTATTATCCCTCCCGATAAACAAAAGAAAGAGGTTAATATAGGCAGAGTGCTGGTTGAGAAATCTGTACGCAGAAGGGGCCTGGGCAAAGACCTGATGCGTTATGCCATAACAGAGGCCATTGCCCGGTTTCCTCTTTCAGAAATAGTGATTTCGGCGCAGTGTTACCTGCAGGATTTTTACAAAGACCTTGGCTTTAACCACGAGGGGGCCGGCTATCTTGAAGACAATATTCCGCATATTAAGATGCGCTATGGTGTCAGCCGGGGTTCCAGTTAATTGGCTTCAGGCCTCTGCTTATCAGCCATTCATTGGTTTTGCTGAAATGCCTGCAACCAAAAAACGCGCCTCTGGCAAGCGGAGAAGGGTGGGCTGCTGTTAGTACAAGGTGTTTGTCTGCATCGATCAGATCTTTTTTTGAGATGGCGAAATTTCCCCATAAAAGAAAAACTACAGAATTGCACTTTTCACTTATGGTCCTTATCACCGCGTCGGTAAACTGCTCCCAGCCTAGTTTATGGTGACTCCCGGCTTCACCTTTTTTTACTGTGAGCGTGGCATTCAGCAGCAAAACTCCCTGTTGCGCCCAGCCACTTAAATCGCCATTTACCGGCGGTGAAATATCTGGCAAGTCGTTGCACAGCTCTTTAAAAATGTTTTTCAGACTGGGAGGCAGCCGCTGCCCTTTATTAACAGAAAAACATAATCCATGGGCCTGGCCATCACCATGATAGGGATCCTGCCCAACAAGCACAACTTTTAATTGCTGAGGCTGACAGCGTTCAAATGCGGCGAAGATCTGCCGTGCAGGTGGAAAAACGGTACTGCTTGAATAAAGGTCTTTAACCAATCTGATCAGCTCCTGGTAATATGCCTGATCTATCTCCGTCTTTAAAAAATTCTGCCAGGATTCCGGAAGCTGAGGAAAATCATGAACCATTAAATGTTATTAATTTGTGAATTGTGTCTGGTATAAGATTTTCATGGTAAAAGTAAATAGTTATCTTTACTCAATATTTTAATTTATGAAAAAAGTTTTCGCGATAGCTGCCGTATTTGTAGTGCTGGCCTCATCGTTCACTTCCTGTAAGAGCCACGAAAAATGTCCTGCTTACAGCCAGGTAGAGCAGGAATCCAAAAGTTCACTTTAAACCAGAAAGTATCACAACAAGGGTATTTTGATTCTGTCCTTTTCTACTTAACATAATATTAATTATGTATAAATTGGACCTGTTGAAGATAAACCTATAAAGGGCGCTGAGTTCATAAGTCCAGGCACAGAAATTGCCGGTTATTTGTTTTTATAGTACATTAGAAACCTAATTACGCTATATGGTCAGACTTGAGTTAAAACTTTTACCTGAAGACGGTGCTAGTCCTGCTGAATCACAAGCTATAGTCGCAGCCAATGAACTTGCTGAACATTCCTTCCACCACCTTAAAAAACTGATCGGAAAACGAAAGTGCCGAAAACACCCTAGTTCACCTAATCGTTTAAGAGTGTTCGCTGAAAAAAACAGCAAATACCCGCGCGTTGAAGTTTTGAGCTATTGCTGCCCACAGTTTTTAAAATCACTTAAATAATTCTTCTGCGCAGCTTTTTGTAATTTCAGCGGCTGTTATTCAAACAGATGCCGTGAAATCTCGTGTACTTATAGCTGAAGATGAAGAAAACCTTGCCAACACCCTGGCACTGAACCTGCAACTGGAAGGTTATGAGGTGATATTGTGCTCGAACGGACGACAGGCGCTTGATACCTTTCTTGTTAATCCTTCACTGATAGATCTGGCCCTGCTGGATGTAATGCTGCCTGAATTGAATGGCTTCGACCTCTGTGGTGAAATGCGGCGCGCGCGGCCAAAACTACCCGTGATCTTCCTCACCGCAAAAAGTCAGCTCAACGAAAAACGCGAAGGTCTGCGACGGGGCGCAGATGATTACATCACCAAACCGTTCGATCTGGAAGAGTTGTTATTGCGCATCAGCAATCTGCTTAAACGCAGTACTGAAAAATCGGAGGTCTTCGTTTTCAGCGGTGGACAGATAAATTTCAGCACCTTCGAGATCCTCGACCGCAAAGGAACTGCACACAGGTTGTCTAAACGTGAGATAGGCCTGCTTAAATTGCTAACCGGCAATCCACGCCATGTAATATCGCGCGACATGATCATAAACAGCCTCTGGGATTCAGACGAAAATGCTTCATCCCGCACAATAGACAACTATATTCTCAACTTCAGAAAACTTTTTGAGGAGAATCCACGCAGTCCGCAGCACTTTTCCTCTATTCGCGGTGTAGGGTACCGTTTTGATCCCTGACTCGTTCTTAAGCGCTTTACCTGCTTCGCTTCATTTTACTAACTTTATCACCCTTATTTCTCTTTATGAAAAGTTTACAGAACTATGCCTGCGGCGAATGGATTGCCGGATCAGGAAAAATGCAGGAACTATATAATGCTATTACTGGTGAAGCCGTTGCCACCACCAGCAGCCAGGGCCTCGATTTTGAGAAAATGTGCGGGTATGCCCGCTCTGTTGGCGGTCCGCGTTTACGCAAATTGACCTTCCGTGAAAGAGGTCTGATGCTGAAAGCGCTGGCAATGCACCTGCTGGCCAAAAAAGAAGATTTCTACAAGATCAGCTGGGCAACCGGCGCAACACGTACCGACAGCTGGGTGGACATTGAAGGTGGCATAGGGAACCTTTTTGCCTATGCTTCACTGCGCCGCCAGTTTCCCGATGAAACCTTCTGTTATGATGGCGAAGCGGCCAGACTTTCAAAAAACAACACTTTTATAGGCCACCACATCTGCGTGCCTCGCGAAGGTGTGGCCATCCATATCAACGCATTTAATTTTCCGGTGTGGGGCATGCTCGAGAAAGTGGCTGTTAACTGGCTGGCTGGCGTGCCGGCCATCGTAAAGCCCGCAACCGTTACCTCCTTTCTCACAGAGGCAGTTGCTCGCGAGATCATTAAGAGCGGAATTTTGCCTGAAGGTGCCCTGCAGCTTATCTGCGGCAGCGCAAACGGCATTCTTGATCATGTGATCAATCAGGATGTGGTAACCTTTACTGGATCTGCCTCAACCGGCAAAATGCTGAAAGCACATCCGCGCATCCTTGAAGAATCAGTTCACTTTAACATGGAAGCCGATTCACTGAACTGCTGTGTGCTGGGTACCGACGTAACACCTTCAATGCCGGAGTTTGATATTTTTATTAAGGAAGTTACCAGGGAGATCACTACCAAAGCCGGACAAAAATGTACTGCGATCAGACGCATCATTGTTCCGGAAACACTTATAGAAGATGTGCAGATAGCTTTGGGTAAACGACTGGCACAGAATATAATCGGTGATCCGAATATTGAGGGGGTACGGATGGGCGCCCTTGCAGGGAAAGCGCAGCTTACGGAAGTAAAAGAAAAAATTGAACTACTGTCCCGTACCCAGAAGATCATTATAGGAGATTTTGAAAAATTTGAAGTGAAAGGCGCCGATAAAACCAAAGGCGCGTTTATGCCGCCCATTGTTTTTCTCAACGAAATGCCCTTTAAACAACTCGACTGCCACAATATTGAGGCTTTTGGTCCCGTAAGCACGTTAATGCCTTACAAAACCATTGAGGATGCAATTGAACTGAGTAAACTTGGCAAAGGCAGTCTGGTTAGTAGTATTGTTACAGCCGACGACAGAATTGCGCGCACGTACACGCTGGGCGCCGCCTGCATGCATGGCAGGATTCTGGTGCTGAACAAAGATTGCGCGAAAGAAAGTACAGGCCACGGTTCACCAATGCCCATGCTTGTGCACGGCGGGCCGGGCCGTGCCGGCGGTGGTGAAGAAATGGGTGGAAAAAGAGGTGTTTTTCACTATCTGCAGAGAACCGCGGTGCAGGGCTCGCCTACCACTATCAGTGCTGTAATTAACCAGTACCAGTATGGCGCGGCGCAGATCGAAAAAGACATTCATCCGTTCAGGCAGCATTTTGAAGACCTGGAGATAGGTGAAACACTGATTACCGCCAAACACACTGTTACCGATGCTGACGTAGTGAATTTTGCCAATGTGAGCGGCGATCATTTTTACGCGCACACCGATGTCACCAGCCTCGACGGAACCATATTTACTGGTCGCGTGGCGCATGGTTATTATATCCTTAGCAAGGC
>JAEZDS010000197.1 GCA_023433205.1 Bacteroidota bacterium | reverse complement strand
CCATTACAATGACCAATAAAAAAACGCAGGTTCTTTATTTGTCCTTCATCTTTTGCAGGAATACTTTCAGGGACTATTGCACCGCTTAATGCAATGGCACCATAAATTTTTTCAGGTGCATTCAGCGCCAGGTCAAACGACATCATGGCGCCCTGACTAAAACCAAACAGCAGCACCCTGGTACTGTCAGCGCCAAACTGACGGCAGACAACAGAAATAAACTTCAACAAATTTTTACGGCTTTGTTCTGCCTGCTTAAAGTCGTAACCGGGTTCCTGTCCCCTGCGGATATCGAGGTGAAACCAGGCATAACCACCGCCCTCCCTGTTCTGCGGGGCGCGGACTGAAAACACGTGGAACTGTGGTGGTATAAGTTCTGCAAGGCCAAAAAGATCATTTTCATTGCTGCCATAACCGTGCAGCATAATTACCACCGGCGCATTTTTTTTACTCTCAGCTGCCGGCCTGTGGCGGTATTTAAGTCCGCCCGCAGTATGCTGTGCCTCGCAGGAATAAAAAAATAAAAAAGTTATGTAACAGAAAAGAATTCTCATCTTCTTCCCTTGCGCCTTCCCTGACTTCTCTCACGTGGTTTTTCCATGTCCTGCATTTCGGCAAAGGCATAGGTAAGCTGTTTTTTGGTGAGATCGGCCTCCATAACAATAATGTTCACCTTATCGCCCAGCGTATAGATCTTGTTGGTATTTTTTCCTATGTAACGGTAATTGTCCTCGTCAAACATATAGTGGTCACCCTTCATGTCTCTGCTACGCACCATACCCTCGCAGCGGTTCTCTATCACCTCAACATAAATGCCCCATTCAGTTACACCGCTTATTACACCTTCAAATTCCTGGCCAAGTTTATCTTTCATAAACTCAACCTGTTTGTATTTTATTGAAGCCCTTTCGGCCTCGGCGGCAGTCCGCTCCATGTCGCTGCTGTGTTTACAAAGGAATTCAAGCTCGTCTTTGTTTGAATAACTTTTGCCCTGGAGTTTGGCTTGCAGTAAACGGTGTACAAGCACATCGGGGTAACGGCGGATTGGCGAGGTAAAATGCGTGTAATAATCAAAACCCAATCCGTAGTGACCTACATTATCGGTAGTATAGATTGCTTTTGGCATGCTGCGGATGGCAAGCAGTTCTATCATTCCCTGTTCGCGTTTGTTTTTTACATCCTGCAACAATTTGTTGATAGACTGGGTGATCTTTGATTTATTGGCCACGTTCATCTGATGTCCGAAACGTGCCGCAAAGCCACTCAACTCCTGGATCTTTTCATCGCTGGGCACATCATGCACCCGGTAAACACACACGTTTTTATCGTCGTCTTTCTTTTTGTGTTTTGCATTTTCTTTGTCTCCCCCTTTGCCTTTTCCAATAAACTCAGCCACATAACGGTTGGCGAGCAGCATAAAATCTTCAATCAGCTTGTGCGCATCTTTTTGTGTTTTAAAAAATACGCCAGTAGGATTTCCCAGTTCATCGAGGTGAAATTTCACCTCAGCCTTGTCAAAAAATATTGAGCCTTTGCGCTGCCTGTCGAAACGCAGTTTTTTCGCCAGCCTGTCAAGTACCAGAATCAGCTCTTTGTTGTCGCCTTCACCGGTTTCAATAATGGTCTGCACTTCTTCGTATGAATACCTGCGATCGCTATATATAACTGTTCTGCCGTACCACTGGTGGTGAACTACGGCTTCGTCATCCATTTGAAAAACCGCGCTAAAGGTGTATTTTTCTTCGTTGGGACGCAGTGAACAAACAAAATTACTGAGCACCTCTGGAAGCATTGGAATAACACGGTCAACCAGGTACACGCTGGTAGCGCGTTCAATGGCTTCTTTATCGAGTACGGTTCCTGGTTGCAGGTAATGTGTAACATCAGCAATGTGAACCCCTATCTCCCACAAACCGTTGTCGAGTTTCTGAATTGAAAGGGCGTCATCAAAATCCTTGGCGTCAACGGGGTCAATGGTAAATGTAGGAACGCCTCTGAAGTCGCGGCGGCGGGCGATTTCCTCTTCTGTAATTTCAGTGGGAAGCTTTTTTGCTTCATACTCAACGTGATCGGGGAACTGCGCGGGCAGGCCATATTCAGCCATAATTGCGTGCATCTCGGCTTTGTGTTCGCCGGGATCACCAAACACCTGAATTACTGTAGCGGTAGGATTTTGTTCGCCGTTCTTCCATTCTTTCATCCGTATGAGCACTTTCTGCCCATCGGTAGCGTTCATGGTATCGTTGATCCTGATAAAAAAGTCAACGTGAACTTTGTTGCTATCGGCGATTACAAAGGCGAACTTTGGATTGATCTTAATAGTTCCCACAAATTCAGTGCGGGCACGTTTTATCACCTCTACCACTTCACCTTCTTTACGTTTACCGCTGCTGCGCTGCAAAATAAATACCTTTACCAGGTCTCCCTGCAGGGCATCGCGGGTTTTACGTGACTGTATAAAAATATCGGGCTCCTTTTCATTCCACACTACAAAGGCGGTACCCTGGCTGGTAAAATCAATAGTGCCGGTAACGTATTGTTTGGTTTCCTTTATCTGGTATTTGCCTTTGTCTTTTTCTATTACAAAACCTTGTTGTTTTAATTGCTGGAGGATCTCGATCAGCATTACCCTTTCGGCCTCGCTGTTGATCTCCATTGCGGCACCTAGCTGCTTGTAATTAAATGTTTTTGAATCGTTGTGTTTTAAAAAGTCAAGTACTTCTTCAAACAAAAATCTTTGTGGTTTCTTTTTCCTGGACATAAGTCAAATTACTTACCTGCCTTTAAGCTAGGCCGACTAAAGGTAATAAGAATTAGGTTTTTTGGAAGGCTGTGGTAGTAAATATTAACAGACGAACAGGCAGCCTGCCTTGCTGCCGGGGGCAATATTAAGGCAGGTAGCTTAAGGTTTGGAGGGGATACTCCCATCTTAAACACATAGACACAGTAGGACACAAAGAATTCCACATAGAAAATACATTCTAACCGCCTATTTTAAAACCTAGTCACCACCTTCGGTGTTGACAAAGACACATAGCAGGGACCGTCATTTCACCACCTTAATAGGGGAGCTTTTTCTTTGTTTAACCACGATAGGCACAATAGCATTAAAACGAAATACCAATGACGAAGCCATTATAAAAAATAGACGTTTTATAGTGATCTCTTAAAAAAAAACGGCTGTTCGGGAAAACCCGAACAGCCGCGAGAAATGAGAGTGCAGTTATTTTCCAATTGCCTTCTTAAGGTTAGTATCTAAAGCCTCAAGAAATTCTTCAGTATATAGGAAATGCTCGCCATGTTTTACCTTATCGCCATAGGCGCAAACGGCAAGATCTTTGGTCATCTTGCCGCTTTCAACGGTCTCTACACAAACGCGCTCAAGTGTCTGGCAGAAATTTACCAGGTCTTTGTTTCCATCAAGTTTACCGCGGAACTCAAGGCCCCTTGTCCACGCGAAAATAGAAGCGATGGGATTTGTGGAAGTAGGATTACCCTTCTGGTGTTCGCGGTAGTGGCGGGTAACAGTACCATGTGCGGCTTCTGCTTCCATTATTTTTCCATCCGGAGTTACTAGTACCGAAGTCATTAGTCCCAGTGAACCGAAGCCCTGCGCTACAGTGTCGGACTGCACATCACCGTCGTAATTTTTGCAGGCCCACACAAAATTGCCGTTCCATTTCAGTGCAGAAGCCACCATGTCGTCGATGAGGCGGTGTTCGTACACTATTCCGGCTGCGTCGAATTTCGACTTGTATTCAGCCTGGTAGATCTCTTCAAAAATATCTTTAAAGCGGCCATCGTATTTTTTGAGGATGGTATTTTTTGTAGAAAGATAGAGCGGCCATTTTTTGGTAAGGGCCATGTTAAAACATGAATGTGCAAAACCGCGGATAGATTCTTCAGTATTGTACATTCCCAGTGCAACACCGGCACCTTTAAAATTAAAGATCTCGTGTTCGAATTCCTTACCATCATCTCCCACAAACTTCATGGTAAGTTTTCCTTTGCCGGGAATGATCATGTCGGTTGCACGGTACTGATCGCCGAAAGCGTGACGGCCAACGATGATGGGAGCTGTCCAGTTAGTTACCAGTCTTGGAACATTTTTACAAACGATGGGCTCACGAAAAACAGTACCATCTAAAATGTTACGGATGGTACCGTTTGGTGATTTCCACATTTGTTTAAGATTAAATTCCTTCACCCTTGCCTCATCAGGGGTAATGGTGGCGCATTTTATGCCCACCTGATATTTTTTGATCGCCTCAGCAGCGTCGATCGTTACCTGGTCGTTAGTTTTATCGCGGTGTTCAATGCCGAGGTCGTAGTATTTGATATCCACATCGAGATAAGGCAGGATAAGTTTGTCTTTGATAAATTTCCATATAATGCGGGTCATCTCATCCCCATCAAGTTCTACTACAGGATTCGCAACTTTGATCTTCGTCATTTTCTGTTAGTTTTTCGATTTTAAAAAATAAGCCACAAATTTAGGAAAGCGGGGGCAACTACAAAGGTCTGGCGGGCAATTTTTATGAATCAAAAGCATATATTTGACAAAAGCTTTTATGAAATTCCACAAAGAAGGGCGCGCAAGCCTTTTATTCGCCATACTATTCAGCGCTATAATCGTTTTTATCGCGCATTACTTTTTCCCGGCTTCACCTCTGGCTCACTGGATGTCGTACATCATGGCAGGCTCGTTTATTGTGATAATCGTACAATTCTTCAGGCATCCAACAAGACAACACACTACCGGCCATAATCTGATAATTGCCCCTGCTGATGGCAAGGTGGTGGTTATTGAAGAGGCCACCGAACATGAATATTTTAAAGAAAAACGTCTGCAGGTAAGTATTTTTATGAGTCCCATTAATGTTCATGTGAACCGTTTTCCTATTGGCGGACTGGTTACATTTTTCAAATACCATCCGGGCAAATTTCTCGCCGCCTGGGAACCTAAAAGCAGCACTGATAACGAACGCACAACAGTTGTTGTTAAACACGAGAACGGTACCGAGATCCTTTTTCGGCAGATAGCCGGTGCGCTGGCTCGAAGAATTGTGTGGTATTGTAAAGAAGGCGATAAAGCTGAGCAGTGCGGCGAAATGGGATTTATTAAATTCGGGTCGAGAGTTGATCTTTTTCTGCCTGTTGGTACCCAGCTGAAAGTAAAGATCGGCGAGAGTGTGCGTGGCTGCCAGACGGTTATCGGGGAGTTCTGAGAGAGGCTTACCGCATATTTAACAACCCCGATACATATCGGGGGATCATAGGGAACATAGGTTTTCACATAGGTTTTTATGAGGTGGCATGCCCTGTACTTAACAACATACGAGTATAGGTGGTTAACAACTAAAAGAACGCCCGTACCTGGGCGCCGCCGAGGTGAACTGTTGGCGCATCGGGAGAACGCCTGCCGTTGTAACTCACACTTATCTGCATATTGTTATTGAGGTTGCGCTGGTAACTTACTTCCCAGGTGTAGTTACGACCTGTACGCAAACCGTTTAACATCTCATAAGCTACAGGTGAATTTAATTCGCCGTTGTAGTCTATCATAATAAGATCGAGCTTGCCATTAAAGCTGCCTTTCTCAGTCTGGTTGTATTTCAGATCAAACCCATAGGTGTGCAGCAGGGCGATCTGGTTGCCTTCATCAATACGGTTTTGTTTTTGATTGTATTTGTAACGGGTACCGATCCTGAACACTGTATTGGGCTGGAAAGAAAGCCGGTGCTCGGTTTCGCGGGCATAAATATTAAAGTTGCGCTGCCGGAAGAACTCTGAACCAAAACTTTTTAACGAGCCCATTACACTGCTGTTGAGCGCCCAGGCCCTTAGGAAATTAAGCCGGGCCCTCAGCTCATGTGAAGTGAGATCGCGGTTCTCGATGCCGTTGGTGAGCAGTTGCCTCGACTGATTGTTTATATAGGTGTAATCTGCCCCAAATACTGCTGAGGTCTGATTAAAAAACACGCTTTGCCGTATATTATTATTTCTGGCAAGCAGCAAACTATCGGCCACCCCGGCAAACGGCGAGTAGTATTTAAGTTCGCTGCTGTTGCCTGTGCGGTTATCATAACGCATGGCGGTTTGTAAAGCCCAGCGGTTTAAGAACAACCCTGCCTTTGTTTGGGGGGATCGCAACAGGGAAGAAGGCCTCACATTCATCGAAAGACTCATCTGGTTCTGCAGCACCTTCACATACTCGTTGGTGGGAGTAAAAACCCTGATGTAACGCAGTTGATCGGCAAACTGTCCTATCTCGAACTCATTGAGTTCTTTGATGCCATTACCATTGTAATCGTTCCAGGTAAACTGTCCCTGCCCGGGAGCTACTTCAAGATAATGGAACTCGCGTTTGTTTTCCATACCATAACCGGTCTCATAAAAAAGATTGGCTGTGATAAGTCCCTTAAAATAGCGCGGGTTGTACTCAACGCGGTTAAGCAGCGTGTTATCCGGCTTCAGTGAATTGCTCACCACATTTTTCAATTCAAGCTGGCGGTAAGTGATAAGCACCGAGAACGGATTGTTTTTGATTGAAAAAACCGAAGCCTGCAATCCAATATTGGTGGCGAAGGTGCTGTCACTTAATTCATTTCCGTAAGCCAGTTTATCGCGTCTCTCACGGTAAAAAAGTTTCGTTCTGTTTCTGCTGCTGTCGGCATTGGAGATACTCGCCTCCCATTCCCAGAAATTATACGCCCGTGGCAGAAGTGTACTATTCTCACTGCGGAAGAACATGTTTTTTTCATACTCATCACTAAAACTCAGCAGAACACGGTCAACTTTTTGCGAGAGCAGCGATTTATGCCTGTAAAAACGGGTGGTCATTAAACTGCCCTTATCTTCTGTATTCAACAGAGAACCGTTATACTTGATATCCATCCCTCGGTGCCGGTGGCTGCCCAGCACATTGTGCCTTATTCCCTGATAATTATCTCCTTCATGAAAAGAACTGAAGATATAGGAAAGTCCGCTTCCGGCATTTTTCCAAAGTCCCACCTCTGTTCCTGCCAGGTGCTGATCGTTCAGGATAGCTCCTCCAAGCGGACGGTTCCAGTCGCGGTCGAACTCAATACTTCTGAATCGTTCAATCTGCGTAAAACGCTGCTGAACAAATTCGTACTGTATGTTCGTAATAAGCCTTGCCTGCTCTTCCTGTGCTTCGTTTAACAGTGGCAGCGCATTTTTACTGCTCACTTTCACCCCGCTGCCTTCATCGTTCTTCTTGTGTATTTCACTAAAACGATTTATGTCGTTTCGTGTATACACACCCTCAACAGCGATTGACTGGTTGCTGTTTATACTGTGTGTTACCCCTGCGGTAAGCATTTGCTGCTGCTTTGGGGTCACCAGCGGAATAAGCGGTTCAAAACTGCCCTGTGGCTGACCGTTAACCGGCGCTACCCAGGCAAACACCCTGCCGTTTGCTCCGGAACTTACCTGCCTGTAATTGCCGCGTCCAACTCCCACATTGCTGAATTTGAGCCGGTACCTTGCCAGCTCCGGATCAATACTGTACACATAAACATTTTCAAAATACACGCCCTCAACCACAGTATCGCGCTGCATATAAAAAACATCGTTGTTGTTAAATGCCGCTTCTTCAACTCCGCTGTAATATGCATCAGAGAGCGAATCACCAATACTATACAGCAGATCCTTCTGATCCTGGCTTAACGTTTGCTGAAGCGGCCGGTTCTTGTTGTCCTGCTCGCTGAAAAAGTTCATATAGGCTTTGGTTTTCCGCGTAGAAACCTCCTCTGCAAAAAAGAAAAGTGACCGCGCGTAGTTTCTTTCAGCGTACTGAAATTCCGCCACTATCCTTTTGTCTTTTGTGATCAATTGCCTTGCGGTAAAGGTGAGCTCGCCGGTGTTATAGTCGATGATATAATCGTTCTCCTGACCACGCTGCAGTAATCTGCCATCGATGTAGATCTTTTCGGTACCGCTAAGAACAATGATAAACATCTCGTTTTCGGCGCCACGTAGCCGGTAAGGCCCCTGGTTGCTTTCAATGCCGAAAAACACCTGCCTGGCGAATTTTCCCTTTGAAACCGCACCGGCCATCGTGGTTTTAAAAGACACCTCCTTCCCCCCTATGGTATCAATGGTGGTGTTATCTGCCGAAAAACCCTGAGCGCGTTTGTAGAAATTCATAAAATAGGAATTCTGAGGACGTGAAAGCTGGTAGTCGCCAACCACCATCTTATTGTTCTCGTTGCTGAGCTGCACAAAAACCTTGTCAAATTCCTGGAGCTGCGCTGTAGTTCCATCAGCCTGGAAAGGTATATTGTTATCTGTGGCTGCCATCAGCAGATCAATCTCGGGGGTCAGCTTTCCGCTCACCTGCAGATTAAGATTGCTGTTCATCACCACGTCCTGGTTATTGCCAAAGGAAATTCCCCGGCTGATGTTCCCATTCTTATTCAGACCATCACTCACAAAAAGATCGCTGCGGTTCGGTGCATTGTAACGGATGGTGAAGGGGTTGTGCCGACTGAGGTCTGCGTACAGCTGACTCTGGTCTTTATGAAAATGTCGTTTCTCAAAGTTATAGGGGAAACGCTGGTAGCGGATCCTTGCTGAATCAGGGCGGTGTCCAGAAAATATCAGTGCATGCTGCGCATAATCGATCACAGGCTCAGAACTGCCGGCCGGAAAAAGCTCCATGCTCACAGTGCCCGGTACAAGGCTAAGACTGTCTAAAACAAGCGTATCGGAAACAGCAGCGTAGAACTTTTGCTGTTTTGATTCAAATAGCTGGGCATGGTAGCTTCCGCAAAGTACCAGAAAAAACAATAGAAATGCCGGAAGCCGCAGCAGCATTATTAATTAACGTATTTAAAGGTAGGAAATTGTGAGAGAACGGCTCTCTCCCGGGCCGGTATTTCAGGTGGCCGATCAGGCCTCGCGTTTGGTTGTGCTATTGTTGGCGGTCACTGCCAGGCATGCCATCATTGCAGCGCCGGTCTCAAGGGCTTTTTCATCGGCATCAAAAGTAGGAGTATGTACGCCGCTGGTGATACCCCGCGCTTTGTTATCGGTGCCCAGTCTGAAAAAACAGCTGGAGACCTTCTGTGAGATAAAAGCAAAATCTTCCGCCGTCATTCTTACAGGCAGATCATCAACATTGTTCTCGCCAAGTACCAGCCGTGCGGTTTTTGCGCAGGCCTTTGTAAATTCCACATCATTTACAAGAAACGGATAACCCTTCAGGATTTCGATTTCGCTTATAACGCCATACCTGCGCGAAACATCACGTACTATCTGCTGCAGTTGTCGGTGAACCGAGCTACGCCAGTTTTCATCCATGGTGCGGAATGTACCTTCGAGATAAACTTTTTCAGGAATGATATTGGTTGCGCCCTTGCCCTCTATCCTGCCAAAGGCCACTACCGTGGGTATGTTATCTCCCGGCGTACCCTTTAAAGCGTCTTTTGCCATGAACTTCTTTTCAATAGCAAGCAGAATATCAGCAGCAATAACAAGTGGATTGATGTAATCTTCAGGCATAGCTGCATGCCCTGCCTTACCATTCACTGTAATGCGCAATTCATCGGTGCTGGCCATGTACATGCCGGGTCTGAAGCCAACCCTGCCGGCATCCATTGAAGGAAAAACATGCAGGGCAACTGCTTTGTCAACACCATCAAGCACACCTTCTTCAATCATCAGGCTGGCGCCACCTGGCAAAACCTCTTCTCCGGGCTGAAACATTACTTTTACTGTGCCCTGCCATTCGTGGCGCAGCCTGTGCAGAATGAGAGCGGCACCCAGCGCGCAGGTACTGTGAACATCATGTCCGCAGGCATGCATCACACCTTTGTTCTGCGACCTGTAAGGCACATCATTTTGCTCCTCAATTGGCAGCGCATCCATGTCGCCACGCAGCAGCACTGTAGCAGCGCCAGGATCTTTCCCTTCTATCACGGCGACAATTCCTGTTTTTACGTAACCCCTTTTAAAACTGATCCCAGCTTCTTCCAGTTTTGAAGCGAGAAATTCAGAGGTCTTAAATTCTTTAAAAGAAAGTTCAGGATGCTGATGCAGATGCCTGCGCACAGCCACCAGCCCCGGGTGTAGTTCCGCAGCCAGAAGTTTTATCTTCTCCAGAACAGGCGCTACCTGTTCCATAACATTTTTATACCGATAAGGATGAGTGAAATAGCAAAGATCTGCCGTACCATTTTTGTATCGATAGATACCGCCGTTTTGCTGCCGAAATAACTGCCAATGATAAAAGTTACCGCGATGATTGCGGCAGTCTTAAAATCAACATGCCCGGCCTTGTGATAATTATAAACGCTTAAAGCGCCAATGGGGATAAGGAACATACACAGGGTTGTTCCCTGAGCCGTTTTCTGCCCCATGTGTAAAACATAAACAAGAAAAGGTACAATTACAATACCACCACCAATGCCTATCAGCCCGCTGAGATATCCCGCAATAACACCTATTACCAGCAGGATGATGATTGTGCTCATAGTTAACTTCAAAAGTCTGTTGTTAAGGATAAACCTACGATTCTTTTCTGGACCTGCCAATTATCAATGCCCCATCCAAAATCAAGACGTACAAAGTAACCAAGCAGCCTCGATCTGAAGCCAAAGCCCACGCCACCCACCAGCGGGTTCTTGTGATCAATTACGGTAACTTCAATGCCGGTGCCTCCTTTACCTATATCAGGATCATTCTGCACATACCGCTTAACGTTCTCGGTATTTTCTTCACTTAACGGGCTAAGTCCATACCAGGCCATTCCCACATCGCCAAATCCAACAACCTGGAAATTATTCAGGAAGTCAGATCGCACAGGATGATCGAGCAGATAGCGGATCAGCGGGATCCTCAGTTCTGAGTTATACACCAGAAAATTATTGCCGTTCCTTATGTTCTGCTGCCATCCGCGCATGTTGGTGGCAAGGGTCTGAAAACCGTACTGCTCGGGCTTTACAACATTCACATTGTTATTAAAGCTGGGATTCAGCCAGTTGTCGACACCGCCCAGATAAAAGATCAGCCGGTCGCTGCCAAGTGAATTGCCCCCGGCTATACGATTACACCAGGTGATCTGCCGGTGCACTTTCATATAATGCCGGGCGTCAAAACCAGAGGTGAACAGATCGCGCGGGTCGGCGGAATAGTAACGCCAGTACTCGGTCCACACTTTAAAGCGCATACCATTCATGATATTAAGCATGATATGCCTTGTGTTGTCGAAAATATATTCTGCACGAACTCCGCCAAGATTATCAAACAGCGGCCGAACCGGCAGGGAAATATCACCCCTTGAAAGCGGCATATAACGGTCGTTCCTGTACAAGAGTGAAAACCGTACCGCAGAAACCGGACTAAAAGGGTATTTCACAGAATACTTAGCCGTACTGGTATTTACTTTCAGATTAAATGCGGTAAGAGAGGCCGGAGCGAAAGGCACAGTGGCAAATGTTTGCCTGTCGAGCACGATTTGATGATCAACGAGGCGTTTGCGCTGTTCCCAGGCCAGCATAAATTCGTTATCGAGGCTTGGATTGATCCTGAAACCGCCAATGATACGCTGGTCTTCAAAAAGATCGCTGATAGCCACCTTGCTGAGGAAATTAAATCCGGGGTTCAGATAAATGGCCCCGTTGAGCCCGGTATAACCAAAAACCTGATAGTTATTGGCCAGGAAGGAATTGTCGAATTGCGTTACAATATAATCAGTGTAAAACGAGGTGTAGTAGTTGCGCTGAATAGGAAAAACAAATTTATTTCCTTTCGGTGTAATTATGCTGTCGCGTCTTGCTGCACCAGTATCGCGGGGAGCGGCTCCTCTGCCTGCCGTGCCACGCTCGTTTGAGAAGCGATAATTGTCGAAATCAATGCCCTTGTTTATCTCTGGTTTATGCGGAGTAATTATCTCGTCGTTCTTTGCATCGCGGTAGGCACCCGGATCTGTGACGGCGGGACCGATAAATCCACGGTACCAGGTGTTGTTTGGTTCGCTGATCGACAGTACATCCAGATCGGGCAGCTCGGTAACCAGCATCATGTCTTTACCGTTGGCGTAAATAAGATCTGCAACGTGAGTACCTGTGGAATTTACATGCTGTTCGAGGATATTACGGTCGTAGTTGGTAACTGCCCTTGTATTAAAAAAGTAGCGGTAATGCTCAGTGGTGTCAACAAAAGCTATACTGCTGTCAAAATCTGCCAGGTAGCGGTTGCTGATCCCGTTCTTGTCACTGAGAAAAATAAAACGGCTGGCCCCATAGGCCTGGGCCTGCGTTTCGTTGATGTCGGGTGTTTCCTCAACCCGCAACAACACCTTGCTTTTAAAAGGATAAGTGGCTACAAAAAGATCGTTGTTCCTGTTGAAATGCGCGAAATAATTGGCGTCATCAGAAGGTTTTATGGTGTCATTGATACGATTGCTTTCAAATACTATCTGTTTCGATCTGTTTATAAACACCGGATGTCCATCATCCCATATATCGTTCGTGAGCTGCTCAATGGCGCTGGTGTTTAAACCAAATACAAATATATCGCTCTGACCCTTGCCTCTTTTTACAGCGCTCATCGCCAGTTTCTTGCCGTCGTCGCTGAAACTGAAGCTGTTCACCTTCTCGAAGTTGGGAAGATTACGTTTCACCTCTTCCTTTGATTCCAGATCGTAGGTATGAATGATCAGCTGATCTTTCCGCGGATAGATCATAGCCACAATCTTGCCCGCTGGATGCCAGCCCAGCAGCGGATAATTGTAATCCTCTATCTGCGCAACTTTAGGACCATATCTGAGCAAACGTTTCTCCGACCTGGTAGTGTTGTTGCGCAGGTAAACGCGCAGCTGATTCAGCTCGTTGCGGGCATAAACTACCTGTTCACCATCAGGACTGACCTTTACCTCATAATAATGCCTGAAGGGTTTGTAACGTTTAAGTACGCTGTTGTTTTTGATGGGCGAGCGCCGCAGGGTATCTCTGAAAATATATAGCCGCCGCTGATATGCTTCGCTGAAGTCGTAGATAAGATTGGGAAGGGTAATGCCGAGTGTGGTAATAAATGCGTTCTCTGGTCCGCGTGTTACCCTTGTCATATAAAGGAGATTGGTGATCTGACTTTCACCATAGGTTGAAACTATAAAATACCACAAGGCATGGCCAGCCTGAGCGGCCTGCTTGCCGCTGAGCCTGTTGAACGACCGGAACCTGTCGTTTTTGAGGTCATCATACATCAGGTTATCGTGATAGGTTGACCAGCCTTCACTTAGGTACTTTACGAGCCCCTGTGTGTACCAGGCAGGGATATTGAGAACAGTTGAGTTGCGGACCATCTCACGGGCATTTCCGCCGAAGAGTATTTTATTTATGAGCAGTTCTGCGAGCGCCGCCCTTATCTGCTGATCAAGATCGGCATGCGAGCCGTTAAAAAAAACGCTGATCTTGTCTCCGATAATTCGTGTAACACCGCCAATGTTGGTCTGTTCTTCGGTATTGAGGCCCAGATTGCTTTGTTTAAAATCATTCTGGTTATTGTAAACCAGCACATTGATCTTGTCTTCGTTCAGATAATCGAGCCGTTTTTCGAGAACCGGCAGCTGGCGGTTTACACTCACTGATACGTAACGCGCCAGTTCATTGCCGCCCTGGTAGGAATACACACGGTAACGGTCGTAATCGTAATAGGTCCAGATAAAATCTTTGTACTGAATTCTGTTCTTCCCAAAATCCATCTGATGCCCGTAATTAAACTGGGCTTTCAGAAGGGTGCTGAAAAACAGACAGAGATATAAAAAAGAAATTCTGCGCAAGGAAAAAATGATAGGGAAATAAAATTACGTTTTTTTCCTAAAGTTATTACGTTTTCTGCGTCGTAAAGAGTCCCACTTTTTTAAAGGCATTAAAAATATGTTAAATGGTTATTCCAGTAATTTAAGATCTCCTACTGCGCTGCCGGCAATACCTTTTATAGATCCATAGAATTGCGTGGTGTTGAGCAATACCTTTTCCAGTTGTTTTTCTCTTTCTTTCCAAAGTTTTTCCATTTGCACTCTTTCTCTGGTAATTCCATCTTTCAGCGAGATAAAACCTTCCACAACAGCTTCAATATTCTGACGGAACTCAGTGCCTGTGAGGTAGTCGTAAAGCAGCTGCATTTTATCGCCTCGGTTTTCCTGGCTTACCAGCGCGCTATAGATCCTTATCAGGCTGTCTCTCAGCAGGTAAGAAAGCGGCTTTACGTCGCAGAACCGGCAGATCCACACACCATCTTTGAACCCGAAAGTTTCCATATCGCGGGGCAGCACCTCGGTAACAATTACAGCAATATCGGCCTGCTGGGCCCGCATGTCATTTTTGAGTTTTTCAATCCATTCGGCGGTAAACACCTTGGTTCTTTTACTTTCGTAGATAATTTTCCCGCAAAGCTGCCCCCTGTTGTCGCGTACCAGCTGTACACAATCGGCACCGCGGGTACCTTTTGCCACTTCCTCCACAGTGTCGAACGGAAAAGTTCCGCGCAGCAGCTCTTCAAGGGCCAGCTCAAGTACCTCACCCTGCAACTGCATACTGCCCTGTTCAGCTTTGCGGCGCATAGTTTCCGCCAGTTCAACCTGGTCGGCCAGTTTTTTTTCAAGTTCCCTGATCTTTAGCTCGCTGCGCTCTCCCTCCAGCTTTTTTGCCCTGTCTTCAATTTCCTTCTGCCGCTCAAGCAGCTGTTTTTCAAGCTCAAGTTTCAGGTTCTCTTCTCTTTCACGCACCTGGTTCTCCTTTTTCAGCAGACTAAGTTCACGCTCCTGGCTCTCACGCAGTTTTACGCGCTTTTCCTCCAGCTCTTTTGAGAGCCCTTCCATGGTTGCACGCAATTCTTCGCTGGCCTTTTTCGCAGCCTCTTCCTCAAGTTTGATGCGGGCCAAACGCAGTTTATCGGCCAATATCCGTTCCTGATTCTCAGCCTGCAATTTTAACTGCTCTGCTTCTTTGGCAAGTAAACCTCTCTCGGCATCAAGTTTGCCTCTTTCTTTCTGCAAGTGCTCCACATAACGGGCCCTTATTTCAGTCTCGATCTCCTGCGCAAGGGCGTTGCCTATGGGAAACTCGTGCCGGCAATTAGGACATCTGACTGTTGAATTGTTGCTCATAACGCTGGTGCTTTTGTGTAAATTTATCATTTAATGGTGTTTTTTCTCAACGGTTTTTTTGAACTGTTTGTAACATTGCCGCTTTAATCTTAGTTTTAAAACTGAGCATCAAAACAATGAAAGAATTAATAATTACCCGTCATGCAAAAAGCGATTGGGGGAACGAATTTTTGAAAGATATTGACCGGCCACTGAACGAAAGGGGTTACAACGATGCTTATGTGATGGCACAGTGGTTCAGCAACAACAAAAAACATCCTGATCTGCTGCTAAGCAGTCCGGCTACCAGAGCATTTAATACAGCGCTGATCTTTCTTCGCGAAATGAATCTGCCTCTTGACAAGGTTCAGATCCAGGACAATATCTACGAAAGTCCGGCTACAAGTCTGATCAAAGTTATTCAGCAGCAGCAACGCTCGGTTGAGAGTATCATGTTGTTTGGACACAATCCCGGCTTTACCGATCTCAGCAATCAGTTAAGCTCCGACATCTTTTTTGACAATATCCCCACCTGCGGAATAGTATCATTTGCTTTCGACATTAAAAAATGGTCGGATGCAGAGTTTGGCGCTGGCCGGCTTAATTATTATCAATTCCCCAAAGAGTTCAAAAATATAAGCTGAGCAAGCAATGAAGAAGAAGGAGTTTCCCTACATAAACCGTGAGATCAGCTGGCTTTCCTTTAATGAACGTGTGCTGCAGGAGGCAGCCGACAAAACCACTCCTCTGATTGAACGCCTGAAATTTCTGGGTATTTTCAGCAACAACCGCGACGAATTTTACCGGGTGCGTGTGGCTACAGTTAAACGTCTGGCCAAACTCGGACGCAAAGCACTGAGCGCTTACGGCGAAGATCCGGGAGATTTGCTTACCCGATTGCAGCGCCGCGTAATTGAGCAGCAAAACAGGTTTGAGGATATTTACCAGCAGCTGTTATCGGAACTGGCCGAAAAAAATGTTTTTATTGTGAACGAAAAACAGCTCTCGCACACACAGCGCATCTTTGTTAGCGAATATTTCAGGAATGAAGTCTCATCAAACCTCTTTCCTGTGATGATAGATGAGAACAAGCCTTTTCCGTATATGAAGGACAAGGCCAGTTACCTGTTTCTGAGGCTTGAGTCTACGGGCACTTCACGAAAGATCAAACACGCTCTTATTGAGATACCCTCGGTGATCTCGCGTTTTGTGCAATTGCCCCGGCATGGCGAAAAACACTATATAATGCTGATAGATGATGTAATAAGGTTTAACACCGACATGATCTTTGAGGTGTTTGGTTTCCGCACTGCGGGCAGCTATAATATTAAACTTACGCGCGATGCTGAGCTTGAGCTCGACAATGATGTAAGCAAAAGTATGATCGAAAAGGTTACAAAAAGCGTGAAGGCCCGTAAACAGGGGCAGCCTGTACGTTTTGTGTACGATGCCGCCATGCCCGGCGACATGCTCAAGTACATTATGAAAAAACTTAATATGAACAAAAAGGATAACGCAATTCCGGGTGGGCGTTATCACAATTTCAAGAACTTCATCAATTTTCCTTCACTTGGACTGAAGGAACTGATCTATAATCATCCGCCACGTTTGCAGCACAAGGAACTTATCAATATCCAGTCAACGATCATGAAGGTGATCCGCAGGAAAGACATCCTGCTGCATTATCCTTATCACACTTACAACCACATCATCACCCTTCTGCGCGAGGCTTCAATTGATCCCAGTGTTGAGAGCATAAAAATTACCCTTTACCGCGTGGCCGATTCCTCCAAAATTGCCAACGCGCTTATTAACGCAGTGAAGAATGGTAAAAAGGTGATGGTGCTGGTTGAACTGCAGGCCCGTTTTGACGAGGAGAACAACATTTACTGGGCAAGCAAGCTGCAGGAGGAGGGTGCCAGAGTGATCTATGGAGTTCCGGGCTTAAAAGTACATTCCAAACTTTTTATCATTACCACGCGCGAGAACGGCAAAGACGTGCATTACGGACACATAGGCACGGGTAACTTCAACGAGAGCACATCTAAAATATACACCGATTTTTCCCTACTCACTGCCAACCGTGAAATAACAGCTGATCTTGTAAAAATATTCGACTTTTACGAGAACAATTTTAAAGTGCATCCTTATAAACATCTGCTGGTGGCACCATTTTTTATGCGTAAGGACCTGATTGCGCTGATAAATAAAGAAATTCACAATGCAAGGAAAAAGAAGCCGGCCGAGATAATATTGAAGATGAACAGTCTGGTTGACACTGAAATGATCGCCAAACTTTACGAGGCCAGCAGGGCCGGAGTAAAGATCACACTTATTATAAGAGGTGCCTGTTCGCTGGTAACCGAGGTGGAAGGCTGGAGCGACAACATTGTTGCCTACAGTATTGTTGACAAATACCTGGAACACACAAGGGTGTTCATATTCCACAACGCAGGGCAGGAAAAGATATTCATATCTTCGGCCGACTGGATGAGCAGAAATCTTGATAACCGCAGCGAAGTTGCAGTACCGATATACAATGATGAGGTACGCAAACAGATAAAAGACATAATTAAGATACAACTGGCGGGCAACACCAAGGTGCGCATACTCGACCAGAAACAGGAAAACAGGTATAAAGAACAGAAGGAGGGTGAGCCACGTGTAAGGGTTCAGGACGAGATCTACAATTACCTGAAGAACGAAGAAGAAAGTTTTATAAATATGCCGCCTTTGAAAGATAAAAACCTTATTCTTAACTAATGGTTTTCGCAGCAATAGATATAGGAAGTAATGCCATGCGCCTGCTGTTTTGCAGGGTGTACACAGTTGACGGGAAACCGCAATTCAGTAAAGAAGAGCTCATACGCATGCCCATCAGGCTTGGCGAGGATGTATTTCTTCAGGGTAAGATCTCAGACCCCAAAGCCACCAGACTCATAACCGCATTGCGCGGTTTTGGCGAGCTTATCAAAGCATATGGCGTTGAGGCAGTTAGAGCCGTTGCTACCAGCGCCATGCGCGACGCCTCTAACGGTGCCGAAATAATTGAGCGCGTAAAACAGGAGACTAACATAACTGTTGAGATCATTGACGGCAAACTGGAAGCGGCACTGCTCTTCTCCAATCATATTGAAGAGATGCTGAACCCAAAACACGCTTACCTGTATATTGACGTTGGAGGCGGCAGCACGGAGCTCACTCTGTATTTCGACAATAAAACAATAGCTGCCCGCTCTTTTAATATCGGCACGGTGCGCATGCTGCTTGACAAAGTTGACAAGGAAGAATGGGAGGAAATGAAAGCCTGGCTTAAAAGGAACACGGTTGGCATTCATCCCCTTAATGCGATAGGATCTGGCGGAAACATCAACAAGATCTTCAAGATGAGTGGCAAAAAAGAGACCAAACATCTCAGCTACGATCGCCTTAAAGGCATTTATGAAATGTTATGTTCATATACCTACCAGGAAAGAATTGAGAGGCTCGACCTAAAACCCGACCGTGCTGACGTTATTATACCGGCTGCCAAGATCTTCCTCACCGTAATGAAACATGCCGATGTGGAAAAGGTATTTGTTCCGCAGGTCGGACTAAGCGATGGGCTTGTTCACGCCATGTACGACACCTACCTGCAAACACAAAAAGTAAAACGTTAACCTTTTGACCGGTCTGCCGATAATAGCTTTTATCAGCTTTGGCTTAACCGATGCCATTGACATCCTGCTGGTAGCAATTATTCTGTACCTGGCGTATAATCTTGTAAAAGGCACTTCGGCCATCAACATTTTTGTGGGACTCGCGCTGATCTATTTTGCCTACATAGTTATCCGCGCATTTGATCTTGAACTTCTCACATCCATACTGGGCAAATTTGTAAATGTTGGCGTTATCGCCATCATGATCGTTTTCCAGCAGGAGATCAGAAAGTTTCTGCTTTATATAGGATCAAATGAATTTCTGCGCAACCGTAACTGGCGGGGAATACTCAAATTTAGCGTGGCAACGCCCGAACCGCATTCTATGCTGCTTGATATTGACGCGGTAGCCGATGCCTGCTTCAACATGAGTGAATCAAAAACCGGCGCACTGATCATCATTGAAAGGAAATCGGATCTTAAGTTCTTTATAAATACCGGAGAAATAATCGACTCAACACTAACCAGCAGGATGCTGGAAAATATTTTTTACAAAAATTCACCTTTACACGACGGCGCGGTTATCATTCACGACAACCGTATTATTGCCGCGCGTTGTGTTTTGCCGGTTACAGAGAAAGAAAATTTTCCCCCGCACTATGGCATGCGACACCGCGCAGCTGTAGGCATCACCGAGAACACCGATGCGCTGGCGATAACAGTGAGCGAACAAACAGGCTCGGTATCAATCACCATGCATGGTGAAATAAAACCTGATCTCAGTAAAGAAAGATTATTGTACTTACTGGAAAAAAACACCCGCCAATTAAATTAAGACTTGTAACTTTAAAAAAAATTGTACTCATGAATATTTCCAAAGACAAAGTTGTATCAGTGAACTACCACTTAAGCGTAAGTAAAAACGATCAGCCCGAACAGCTGGTAGAAGAAACTTCGGCCGAACATCCTTTTGTATTCCTTTTTGGTCATGAGGCCGCTTTACCTGAATTTGAAGAGAAGTTAAAGGGGAAACAAAAAGGAGATGAGTTCGACTTCAACATCAGCTCTGAAAAAGGATACGGACAACCTGAGGCAGACAACGTAATTAAGATTGACCGCGCGGCCTTTGAGATCGAAGGCAAATTCGACAGCGAGAGAGTTAAAGAAGGTGCCGAGGTGCCTATGCGCGATAACGAAGGCCATACCCTGGTTGGAAAAGTGAAAACCATCAGCGATACACATGTGGAGATGGACTTTAACCATCCCCTGGCAGGTTTCGACCTGCATTTTAAAGGAGAGGTATTAGAGGTGCGCGATGCTACCAGCGAAGAACTGGCGCATGGACACGTGCATGGTCCGCACGGTCACCACCACTGATCATAAACGACTTCCGCTTTCTGTTCTTCCAGGTAAACCCAGGTCGTTCCTGAGTTTTACTATACGCATGGTTTATTCAGATGATCACGGATCACAAATGAATTGAGCTCCAGACGCTTTTCTACTAAAGTTACTCGCAGTAGCGATGGATCGCTACTTGCGAGGCACTATATCAAGAATCACTGACTTTTTTTACCACAAAGATTCTGTGTTGAATTCCAATTTTATCTCGAATATTTCACACCTCAAATTCTTAAGAGGACCGGCCAATTAGAGGCAGAACCCCCCGGCATGCGCCGGGACAGGCGCAAAGGCACAAAGATTACGCAAAGCCGCAACGTTAAAAAAATCGAGGCTTAAGGCGCAAAGGAAATTGAGCAAGCTCAATTTAAAAAGGCGCAAAGCCTAGTACTCTTGGCGTCTTAACAATTTGCGAAGCAATTCCGATATGCATCGGAACCTTTGTGCCGGTTAATAACACTTTGCGTCTTAGTGTCTTGGCGTCTCTGCGGTTAAGTGGACAGTTGATACTAATAATAAAGCGCATAATACTAAATTTCTCTTGAGAACTGCACCTCTAAATGCTGATGCGACCGGCTGGTTAGAGGCAGAAACTCCCGGCATGGGCCGGGGGTAAATAGGGCCTACATTGTAATGAAGTACTTCGGTGAACAAATTGTACCAGCTGCTGGATATTCGCCCAAGTCCTCTGCCGCATTAAAACATACCAGTCAGGAGCTGGCGCATGTCCACGTCCATGGTCCGCACGGTCATCACCACTGATCATAAACGTCTTCCGCTTTCTGTTCTTCCAAGCAAACCCAGGTCGTACCTGAGTTTCACTATCCTCATGGTTTTATTCAGATGATCGCGGATCACAAATGAATTGAGCAGATTGCTGAGCTTGTCGCTTACGTAACTCACTTCTTTGATCAGGACGCCGTTCTTAAAATGTTTTTCACCATAAAGCTCCTGGTGTTCGTCGTATTCGAATTCATGGAGCAGCGTTACCTTAGTGCTGGCATTGCCTGTAAACAGCGCCGTTAAAAGCCTCTGCCCCTTGTAGGTAAACTTTTGTTCCTGGCTGATCCACGAGGCGGCAGTATATTGCTCGTTTATGTGCACCTTGCGGCCCAGACTGTCGAAATTGGTAATGCGTTGTTTGTAAGGCCTGTTCTCGCTGTTCAGCAGCAGGCATTTGATCTGCCCTGAACTGTATCTTGTGTACTGAAAACTGTCTTCAGATAACAATACCTGATTGCCCAGCATAAATAACGACCTGTCGGGACTGCTGTTGGTCTCCCTGAAACGCAGCTCTTTTGTAAGATTTCCCGCTGAGTCGTAACGGAAATACTTGCCTTCGTAATAATTCGCGCCATCGTGGTAACGCTGCAGAACCAGCTTGTTGTTTTGGTAGAAGTACGAGGTACTTATTGTATCATAAACATACTCACGAACCGTACGCGTACTTTTTTTTCCCTTGCGGTCGCTGCTCGTTATCTGTCGCTCAAGGGTCTTTACAATAGTGGTGTAGTAATACCGGCTAAGCCGGCCCTCTGTATCGAATTCGTAGGTCTCGGTTAAACTTTTGTCTACCGGTACTTCAAAATCCTTTTTGTCGATGATCTCGTAAGTGATCTTTTTAATGCCTTTGTTTTTAATAAAGTCAGCATTAAAATTGTGTTGTTTATCAAATGCTGTTTCAGGCGTTGGCACAAGCACCTGCGCCACTCCGCTATAGGTGGTGATAAACAACAGTAGAAAAAGAGATCTATTGAAGTTGTACAAGTGCTTCTTCAACAGTTTCAACTGGCAGTTTACAGGTTTTGTTCTCACATACATAGATCATTGTTTTTTCGCGCACGGCCCTGTCCTTTAACAGGGGCAACTCTGAGGCTTCAGCACTCACAGCGAAAATCGTGTTTGTGTTCCGTTTCCGGTAGAGTTCGCGCAGCTTTTCATCAACATTTTTACCAACAACAGCCACTTCTTTTGGCGGAAAAACATGGTGCAGTGCAAGGCAGCCCCAGTTGCTGTAACCCGTGCCGTGCGCTACCAGCTCTTCGCTGAGGGCTCCCAGCATCAAACTACTTTTGGCCGACCATTCGTTTTTTTGCAGGTAATCCGAGAGATAGTACAGGTTAAGCGCCATCTGTGAATTGGAAGATGGGATCACGTTATCACTGGTTTCGGTATTTCTGGCAACCAGTTTCTCGCCAAGGGTGGAAGTGTAAAAAAGAAAGGGACTCTCCGGATTGTGAAACAGCTCCAGCGCTTCTGCTGTTCTTTTTTCAGCAACACGTAAATACTTTTCATCCTGTGTAATCAGGTAAACCGCCAGCAAAGCTTCAATCAGAAAAGCATAATCATCTAAAAAACCAAAGATCTTTGCTCTCCCGTTTTTATAAGTGCGTTTAAGCCTTCCCTGTTCATCGCAAACTGTTGAATTGATAAAATCAACCGCTTTAACTGCGGTGTTTTTATATTGCTCTTTCCCGAAAACAAGATAAGCTTTGGCAAAAGCGGTACACATCTGACTGTTCCATGCACTGATGATCTTGTCGTCAAGTCCTGGTTTTACCCGCTGTGCAGCAGCTTTTAAAAGTTTTTCTCTGCAACGCTCAATTATGGCAAACAACTCTTTCTTTCGAAGGTTAAGATCGCCCAGAACAGTAGTTACATCAGGGTTCCGCATCAGGATATAATTGTCGTCTTCCCAGTAACCTTTTTCGTTGATCTCAAAATACTTGGCGAACACATCAAAGTCATCTCCAAGCAAATCTTTGAGTTCTTCGCGGCTCCACACATAATATTTACCCTCCACACCTTCACTGTCGGCATCATAGGCCGAGTAAAAGCCGCCTTCGGGACTCAACCATTCATTACTCACAAAACTCAGCACGGTTTCGGCCACCTCAGCGTAGAGCTGATTACCTGTAACAGTAAAAGCTTCAATATAAAGAGAACATAACTGCGCGTTGTCGTACAACATTTTTTCAAAATGCGGTACCTTCCAGAGTTTATCGGTGCTGTAACGCGCAAACCCTCCACGCAGCTGATCGTTAATGCCCCCGAAAGCCATTTTTTCAAGCGTCAGTTCAACATGTTTCATTAAATGCACATCATCGGCGAGAAAAGCATACCTCAATAAAAACAGGTAATTGGAAGGGAGCGGAAATTTAGGCGCGCGATCTGGTCCACCCTCCTCATTGTCAAAATTACGCCGCCAGTTCTCAATACATTGTTCAAGAAGTGAACGGTCTGGCAGTTCGTTTTTTTCAGCAGTTGTTATAAATGATTCTGCCCGGTGAATACCGTTGGTAAGTTCAGAGGCATACCTTTCAATTTTGTCGGGCTCCTGCTCTTTCATTCTTGCAAGCGCCTCAAGCACCTGAAGCCACTGTTGCCGGTTAAAATAAGTTCCACCGTAAATGGGTCTGCCGTCGGCTAAGGTAAAACAGTTAAGCGGCCATCCCCCCTGCCCTGTCATCAGCAGTACAGCCTGCATGTACAACATATCTACATCGCTGCGTTCTTCGCGGTCAACTTTTATACATACAAAGTTGCGGTTCATTACCTCAGCCACCGCCTCATCTTCAAAACACTCTTTCTCCATCACATGGCACCAGTGGCAGGCGCTGTAGCCCACACTTACCAGTACCAGTTTGTTTTGCGATCTCGCCTGTTCAAAAGCCTCTTCACTAAAAGGCAACCATTGTACCGGATTATAGGCATGCTGAAGCAGATAGGGACTACTCTCATGAATAAGCGCATTGGCTTTTTTAGATACTTTTTCTGCCATATACGAAGGTAAGACTATAATCTGGCAGGGAGATGTATATGGCTGTTATGTTTAGTGAAATTACTCTGGCCAAGTTTTCCCCTTTAATAATGATTGTATGTGCGAGGGGATAATAAAAAAGCCCCGACTTGCGGGGCTCTTTTTTTTAAGCAAAGAAATTTTTAATTAGTACGCCTTCAAAATTTTGATGTAGTGGCGCTCACCCGAATTGGTTTGCAGCAAAGCACCGAATACAGCTGATTCATACTTTGACAGATCAAAAGTTAATTCCTGACTACCCTTTCGCACGTCAACCTGCTGCAACACTTTACCTGACCCGATCTCAAATAGGGAAAGAGTTCCGGTTGCGTTTTCAGCTGGAAGCACACATATTATATTAATATTATCAGGCGTAGGATTCGGATAGGCCTTCAGAAGCGTAGCCAGTACCGGTATTTCCTTTTTCTGCGGAGCTTCACGATAATTTACAGGCTCAGGGCAATCAGGGTCGTGCAGGCTAACAGTGGTGGTTACTCTGCAACCTTCAGCGCCCGACAGCGAGAACGGATGGTTTGGACCACAAAAATACCTGATAGGATTGCCGGTATGGTGCAGCTGATGATTAACATTAGAACTGTTTGAAATAAAATAATTGCCCGATGATGTGGTGGCATCTCCAAAATCCTGCATGATCCCTTCGCTCTTAATGCCATACTCTGAATAATCAAGTGTATTACAAGCAATAGCAAGCATTGAATGATCCCCTTCAGTAATATTGATACCGGTAGAGGTCAGGATAAAATTATTGCTTTGGATCTCGGCGTGTATCGTACCAGACAAGGCTTTTGACCTTATAGCTGTTCCTACCTCGTAAAAAGTATTGTTGGTGAAACTAAAATCATTATACCCGTCCATATCAATACAGGTACTACAGCGCGAGAATGTGTTGGCATCAAACACCCCATCTCCATCTTTATTCAGTTCAAATGCTACATCCCGTCCCTCAAACGCGGAGTTCTTTACAATGAGCGTACTGTTTGTGCCACCTCCGGTAGTTGTTACATATGGGTAAAACCCAACACCGCAGGGCACAAAATAGGTGGTTTCAAGTACCAGGCCCCCTCCAGGGTTAAGCACTATGTGCGCGCTGGGAGAAAAAGCCACAATACAGTTTTGTACAGTTAAGGTCACGCCCTCAGGTACAACAAGAATTTTATCCAGGTACATGTTTTTTTCTATGGTCTGCGACTCAGTAAGTGTTTCGGTGCTAATGGTACTTGCTGATCGATAAGTTGAGTTGAACTGCGGATCGCAGGGCAGCATGATGGCCCAGTCATCGGGCAGGCAGGAAAAGCCATGTCGACCAACATACACTTCATCTTCATTTGTACAGCCATTGGCATCTGTAACCTTAACCCTGAATTTTTCTCCTGACCAGTGGGTCGCATAGGCGATATGTGTTGTTGTGAAGGGAACTGTGGAATTGCCGGAATACCATAAATAAGCGTGGTTTTGCAACAGGGGTGATGCCTGTAGTTTTACCTTGCACAACCTGCCTGCAGAAAAATCATGCCCAGCGAACACTGCAGGTTGGGTGCCGGTGATGGGCACCAGAAACGTAAAATTTTCTGTGCCTGCAGAGTAGTACATAGTAACTGTATGCATCCCTGGTGCCAGGCCGCTGATACTTGATGCTGAAACAGGCGTAGCGTTATCCCAACTATACGTTGCGCCTGCGCAATTAGTGCCGCAATCAATGGCTGCGGCACCATTACTGGCACCACAGGTAGAAGGTAGTACACTAGAAAGATGAATGTATGGGTCTCCAACAATAATACCGCTGGCTGTAATGGCAATCTCTTCCGAATATTTGCATCCGTTGGCATCAGTGGCAGTAAAGGAATAAATGGACGAAGTACCTTGCTTACAAGCGGTTAAGGTAGCCTGAGTGCCCGTTGAAGATACTGGCACATTGCCGCAAGGTCCGCTCCATGAATAACTATAACTTGTAGGCAAGATATCTATTATAGTGCTTTGACCATACTGTATCAGAGTATGAGTATTGGGGCCAAAGCTAATACTGCCTGCAATCATCGGCGAGGGCGATTTTGTCTCCGTCAGGTCAAAGGCCGCTGTAGGGGATGCGATTGCATCCGCCAGCGAATAATCGTAGCGCCAGGCGAAGGCCCCTTTGCAGTTGAAGATCAGTAGTACAGTTGACTCCGGATCTAAATTGGCCACGCTGGTATATTGAGCACTGGCGTTGAGCGCTGGAATATTGAATAATACATCCACCGTTCCCGACCCTTTTGCGCTGGTGTTATTATCCAGCCGCACATGAAAAGGCGTGCTGCTGCCGGTATTCTGGTTCTGCACCATCACCGCTATGCGGTCGCCCGATTGTGCCGCCCAGGCCTTTACCTTGCCGTTGCCATACTGAATGGCGCTTGAAGGATAAAAAGTACCTTTGAACTGCTCGTTCATTACCTTGAAATGATGGTACGCAGGACGCAGGTTGGGACTGGCGGTGTTGGTGCCCGTAATCTCTTTGCCGATCAGGCCGATGTCAGTGAGATAACTGTCACCGCTGGTACCTTCCACCACACTCCAGTGCATGAGGCTTGCAATACCTTTTTCCATACCAATGGCCATCATTTCTGCCCAGAACTGGCCGCCGATGAAGCTGCCGGGGCCCAGGCCGGAGAGACCTTTCGTGCTGGCATCCGTGTTATCCTGTTCAAAAGCGATGTTTGCTTCGGTGATCATGACGCCGAGTGGATATCCGGAGCGGGAACCCGAAGCGGTTAGGATCAACGTTTTAAGGTCATCCAGGTCTTGCGCCATCCTATTGGGTGTGCGCAGATAATCAATCACCTCCTGGCGCGTAACGGGCGAGCCGCCCGTGTACTTTGCCTTGTCGAAGGGGTATTGATTGAATGAAATGTAATCAACATATGGAAAACCTGCTGAAGACATTCCTCCAATAAAAGCCGGATTGGTTGGCGTAAGAAAAGCCTGAAAACTCGAAGGATGATAGGCATTAAGGCTTGGACCAATGATCTTGATGAATTGCTGGTTGCTTACTGCCTTCATCGCAGCAGAGCACGAACGCGTATATGCAGCGATCATGGCATCGGTGGTGTAGTCGCCATTCGCAGCGGTAAAAGTTGGTGATGCTGTATAGGTGTCGGGCTCGTTGCCGATCTCCCAAAGCTCGACCTGTAGGTTGCGGTCAACATTCATCCAGGTTACGTAGCTTGCCGTTCTTGCAGCATTTTGCGAAATAGTTAAGGTTGGGTCTATCGGTACCTGCACGATAACTTCGAAACCATTCGAACGCAGCCAGTTGATGATCTTCTCTAAATCACTTTGACTCCACATATTGCCCTGATCATAGGCCTTTCCGCCTATACGAACATGGCTTACCCCTAGATTTTTCAACTGGGTGATGTACTTCTGAAAATGGCCGCCATGATCCTGATCCAGGTCCGGCAGGCCGTTTTCGTTTTCGCCCGGCATCCAAAAATTAACGGCTTTAAACATCGGCGAAATAGTGAATTGCGCAGTGCCTGCACAGAGCAGAGTGCTGAACAGCAGCACTGCCAGCATTTTGATTTTGATTTGGTTTGTTTTTTTCATGATTTATCGTTTTTATGGGTAAATTTTTATACAACTATTTTTGTCTCAATGCGCGGGCTATGCGCATGGTGGGTTCGACGACTCTTTTTAGGTTCTGAGCCGAATGAAAGTTTGGCATGAAATATTCAAAAAAGAGTATTATGAGATTCAATTTGTGTCTTTGCATTTATTTTTCACTTGCGTTCATTCTAGGAAAGGCACAGTTCACCACACAATGGCTAGTCGGAAAGAAAATTTCATTGAGTAGTTATGGTTACTGTGTGTCCTCTGGTCCGGAAGGGAACATTTATGTTTCAGGAGGCTTTGTGGGGACTTACCGTAGTCCAGAGCCTACCAGCAGGGGATATTTTCTTACTTGTTATGATTCACAGGGAAAAGAGTTGTGGCATAAAGAATATTATGCTACCATCGGGATTGCTGCCAAGAATATTGTTACGAAGTCAGGAGATGTGATTCTTGCCGGCACAGGTCTAAAAAAATTTAGTTCCGCCGGCGAGCTTGTTGATGAGTATGATAAAGATGGAGTTTCTTATGCAGACATTTGTTATGACAAAAGCAGTAATACGATATTGGTGGTTGGTTCAAGCGTAACAAAAATTTTAGGTAACTATGAATTTGATGAAACCACTTTCATTGCTCGTTTTGACACCAATTTAGCAATTCTCAATGCCGCAAATTTTTTCTTTGATGTCCTTTTCTACATGCAGGAAGGATATGACCTTACCGTGACTGACGATGGATACATCTATACTACAGGAGAATTTGGCGGCAGCATTAAGCTTTCCGAGTCTGAAACCATTCAATCCGCAGGAAGTTTAGACGGCTATATTCTTAAGTTCACTCCGCAGTTTGACCTTGTTTGGTCTAGAAGTTTTGGCGGCCCGCACAGTGAATGTCCCGCATCAATAACGATTAGCAAAAAAGGCGAAATCTATGTTATCGGCACTTATCATGGCATGGTCGTCGCTGAAACATTTTCCACCCCGGTGCAACAAGGAGTCTGCGATCTTTTTATGATTAAGTACGACACCGATGGCAACCTTCAGTGGCTCAAATCCGGCGGCGGTGCCGATCAGGACAAGGTGTGGGAAATGACCATTGACGATCATGACAACATTTTTGTTTCCGGTGCCTATGATTCACCGGGCACCTTTGTATGGGAGAGTTCACCCATCGCTGCTAAAGAAAACGATAAGGGAGGCATGTTCATACTTCAACTTGATACCGACGGCAACCCGGTTACCTGGCTGAACGCGCAAGGGGGGCATTTTAAGGATCTGATCTGCGACAACAAGGGAAATCTCTTTGCCACCGGTGCCTGCGGCAGCAAGATCGAGCTTGCAGGAAAAACGCTGGAAAGCGAGGGAGGAATGCTCCTCGCTAAGTTGTCATACGACATGACCAACCAGGTCGGCCTGCAGGAAGAAAGCTTTACAGAAGACCTGTTCCACATTTTCCCCAATCCGGGAAAAGAGACTTTTAACATTAGCCTAAGCGATGATCTGTGTCCTGATGCGGGTATTCAGGTTTACGAAACCTCCGGCCGCTGCATTCTCAGTAAACGAAGTATTGATTGCGACGAGCGCAATTTTCAATGCACCGTGCCTCCCGGCCTATACCTGGTGGAGCTGCGCTCTGGTTCAAAACGCCAGACGCGTAAAGTGATCATTCAGTAGGTTTGATTTTTCAATATGTCAAAGAACCGGCATTTGTGATTTTGGGTGTTATGCCAGATTCTTTGTGCCTGCCCGACTCAAATGAATGAGAAGGGAGAGGCGGGTTCGCTGCATAACCTCAGCTTTCTGTGGGTTGCGGTCCTAAAAGATCAGATCGCTTATCAGAATGCTGTTATGCAATGTTAATGCCAGGGGGCTGTGCCTAAGATTGGGGAAATTGTGCTGGCTTCAATTCTGCTATACCTTCTCGAATGCGAGTGGTCTTCATATCCATTTTCTTCGCGCTGACAAGCCCTGACTGTTTCGCGCAACTGACCGCTGAATGGATGGCCAGCAAAAAAGTATCGTTGAGCAATTATGGCTATTGCGTATCTCCCGGACCTGAGGGAAATGTTTACGTTTCAGGTTCTTTTTCGGGTTCTTACCGAGACCCCGGCCCACAGGAGCAGGGTGGGTTTCTTACCTGTTATAACTCTAACGGCGAGGAGAAATGGCACAAAGAATTTTACAATATCTCCAGTTCCTACAGAATATTCAATGCAGTAGATTCAAAAGGCAATATAATCGTCGCAGGTCCAGGATTAATGCGCTTTTCCAGTCAGGGCCATTTATTGGATTCTATTCCAATCAAGGGCTTTCGAATGCCTGAAGGATTGTGTATTGATGGTCAGGACAACATCATTCTTGCAGGCCTTTATTTTGAAGACTCGCTCATGGGGGAGATGGTTGTTGAGGAAAATTCATTTTTGGCAAAATATCAGCCAGAAGGCGCGAAGCTGTGGGAGCGATCCTGTTACATAAATCAGGGTCCAAATCAAGATTTTGACCTTACTGTTGACGCTCAGGGACATATATACACTTCCGGAGGATTTGGCGGGTCAATGAACCTCTCACCAGATTTGATTTTGACTTCAAACTACCGGTATGATGGATTTGTAATCAAGTACGATCCTCACGGCAACGTTGTATGGGCACAAAAGTTTGGCGGTGAAAAAAGTGAGTATCCTCGTGCCATCACCGTTGATAAAAAAGGGGATATCTACATCGCTGGAACCTATTACGGTATAATGGTAGCAGAAAGTTTCTCCACGCCTGTTCACCAAGGCGTTTGCGATCTTTTCCTAATCAAGTACAATTCCGATGGCAAACTGCAATGGCTGAAGTCAGGCGGCGGCGAGGATTTGGAGAAGATAAGAGAGATTACTATTGATAAAAACGATAATCTTTTCCTTACAGGCTACTACTTAAGTCCGGGTATCTTCCAATGGGGGAATTATTCGTTTAGTCAAACCGAAAAAGACCGTGGTTACTTTTACGTGATGCAACTCGACAAAGAAGGTGATGTTGTCACGATGACGCACTCAGATATGGGCACTGGAGAAGGACGGGACTTGATCTGTGACAATCAGGGCCATCTATATGTCACCGGCGGTTTTGGAGGTATTCTCGATTTTGCAGGAAAAACATTGGAGGGCGAAGGCATGTTTCTGATGAAACTGTCCTACGACATGACCAACAAGGTAGGCCTGCATGAAGAAAGCTCCCCGCAGGACCTTTTCCACATTTTCCCCAATCCGGGGAAAGATTTTTTTTATATTAGCCTTAGTGATGACCTTTGTCCTGATGCAGCCTTTCAGGTATATGAAACTACCGGGCGCTGCATTTTAAGTAAACCAAGGATTGGATGCGATGAACGGAATTTTCAATGTACCGCGCCTCCCGGCGTGTACCTCGTGGAGCTGCGATCTGGTTCTCAGCGCCAGACGCGCAAGGTGATCATTCAGTAGTTGATATTTCAATATGTCAAAGAACTGGCATGTGGTTCTCCGAAAATGGCCGGAGGATGGTTGAAATGCCAGCTCTATGTTGCTGCAAAGCCTCAGCTTTCGTGGGTTGCGGTCTGATAAATTCAGCTCGCTTATCAGAACACTGTTATGCAATGTTAATGCCAGGGGGCTGTGCCTAAGATTGGGGAAATTGTGCTGGCCTCAATTCTGCTATACCTTCTCGAATGCGAGTGGTCTTTATATCCATTTTCTTCGCGCTGACCGGCCCTGACTGTTTTGCGCAACTGACCGCTGAATGGATGGCCAGCAAAAAAGTTTCGCTGAGCAATTATGGTTATTGCGTTTCAACCGGACCGGAGGGTAATGTATATGTTTCCGGCGCCTTTGTTGGCCCTTACCGCAATCCCGGGCCTGAAGATATGGGGTGCTTCCTCACTTGCTACAATTCTCAGGGACTTGAAATTTGGCATAAGGAGTTTTATAGTTCAATTGGCGCAATTGCCGCGTTCAATAAAGTGGACTCGAAAGGAAATATTATTCTTGCGGGACCCGGCATCCTAAAGTATAATTCTCAGGGAATATTATTAGATTCTTTTCCGGCAGCAGGATTACGAAGGTGTGAAGCGCTGGCCATCGACTTTAATGATAATATAATTATTGCCGGACACTGTTATGGAGACTCCATAATCGGAAACATCCGTGTAATCGGAAATTCCTTTATTGCCAAATACAGTTCAAGTGGAACGCAGGCTTGGGCAATAGATTGTTACATTGACAGAGGCACGAATCAAGACTTTGATCTTGTTGTTGACGTTTACGGAAATATTTACACTAGCGGAGGTTTTGGTGAAAATATTACTGTTGGAGAGTTTACTCTTTCTCCGACCTATCGCTATGATAGTTATGTGGCCAAATACAATCGGGACGGCGAAACAATATGGGCCTTAAATTTTGGCGGCAAATACAGTTCATTTCCGCGTGCAATTGC